>OMIY01000272.1 GCA_900299215.1 bacterium
CTTTGCGCCGGGCACGGTGCTACTTGGACCGGGATCAAACTATCTAGTTGCTCTCATACTGACGACATTTGGTAAGGGCATCATGAATGGCCAGGGCACGCTAGTAGTGGCACGTCCGTCATTCCCGCTTTACGAGTCGCACAGCCGCTACGAAGGCATTCCATATCAAACTTGGGATCTGAATAAGGACCTGGAGTACGACGTCAATCTGCTGCCACCGCTCACGCGCGGTTCGATAGTCATGTTTGCGTCACCGAACAATCCAGTTGGTAACGTCCTGCCGCGTAATACTTTGATTGAGCTGCTCGATCGCTTCCCCGATACGCTCTTCGTCGCAGACGAGGCTTATTTTGAATATGCCTCTGAGCCATATGCCGATCTTCTTGCGGACTACAGCAACCTGCTACTGCTTCGGACGTTTTCGAAAACGATGGGCTGTGCTGGCGTGAGACTTGGTTATGTCGTAGGACATGAGCAGTATTTGCAGTTGCTACGCAAACCGCGGCTGCCTTTTCTGCTAAACCACTTTACGTTGGCTTGCGCCGATGTGCTGCTAAGTGACGAGGAGACCAAGGCGCACTTGCAGCGCATCCGTGAAAACGCTCTTGAGCAGCGTGATCGAGTTTATGTAGCGCTCAAGAATATCGGCCAAAGCAAAGGCTATTTCGTCAAAGACTCGTCCGCCAACTTCCTGCTTCTACGCTGGCCAGATAAAGATCAGGCTCTAGCTGCATACAATGGTCTACTGAAAGCTGGAGTGTTAGTCCGCAACGTTGGCGCTGGGCCAGGACTGGCGGGCTGTTTGCGTGTCACAATTGGTGATGAGCGTGAAAACGACGCACTTATTGCGGCGATGAGTAAGATCTAGCCGCCAAGGCAGCCTAAAAGTACCTCATTCAGGGTTCGCTCGGAGCCAGGTAGCTTGGTCTGCGTCAAACCGTCATGACCGCTGTCGCCCATCACCGATGCCTTTTGAAAAAATGACATGAGATCTTGCACCGTGCCGGTGACGGGCAAATGACAAACGAAGGTTCGAGCCACAGGCATTAGGGCGCCGGTGACACGGTCAATCTTGACGTAGCTGCCAGCAAAAATCCAAATACATTGACCGAGCACCGCATCGACCTGTCTGATCGTGCAGCTCCATTCGATTGCGTGAAGATTGCTAAAATCGCCGGAGCAAAAGGTATCCCCGCACGACTGTGTAAATTGCTCCGCCAAGGCAATGGTCGCGGCTTTGAGGTCGCTGGGGGCAAAGTGCAAATTTTGCCCAGTTGTCGCCAAGTACGTTTCGGCCTCGGTATAGGCTCCCGTCATCATGGTTTCAGCGAGACTTAGATTGCAGGGCAAGAGAGCGCTAAGTAATAAAGTTACAATTCTTTTACGCATGAAAGCACCGTGTCGGTCTGCTGCAAAGACCTTGAAAAATTGGTGGCAGCTCTCGCTACTTAGCCCAGTTTGAAACGTTAAGCGAGCGACATGATGGGGGTATTAGCGACTTTCGCGGTCTTTGCCAGAACTTCCAAAGTCGTCAATAAGTGCCCGAAGGGGCGTCGAATTTTTGCCGTCCATGGGGGTATCAGGAACACTTTAGTACCTACCGCTGCGCCCTTATCCTGAAAGGGTTTGACTACATTAGAAGTGTTGCCGAGAGGCCTAAAATACGCTTAATCTTAAAGGTATCTTTACTCGGCGATAGGCAGAGGGGTGACGAGATGCGGGTAGCTTCTACATGCATGCGTTTGCTGGTTCTATGCGCACTACTTAGCTTAGGTTGTGGTCGTGAATCACCAAATAGAGTTGCGGGCCAAAAGTCCAAAGCTAAAGGCGACGAGCAACTTATAACTAAATATCCGATTGTTTTGTTGCATGGATTCTTCGGCTGGCAGCAAGTATTTCACATCGACTATTTTTACCAGGTGCCTAAACATCTGCGTAAACTCGGTTACAAAGTGTATGCGACGCAAGTCACGCCGATACACACAGTGGAAACGCGAGTTCATCAGTTAGCGCCACAGATCGATAAAATTCTGGCAGAAACTGGTGCGGAGAAAGTGAATCTTATCGCTCATTCCATGGGCGGTCTTGATGCTCGTTATCTTATTTCCGTCTTGGGCTACGGTGATCGTGTTGCCTCAGTAACTTCCATTGCAACGCCGCACGGTGGATCTCTGATCGCCGACGCGATGCTCGGAGTCGTTGATGCGGGCAACGAGGTCAAGGCTGCTGCTAATTCAATCTTGCAGGGTACGAACCATCTGATTCAGCACGAGATGACGCTACCAGATATGGGTCCTGTCGATCTCAACGGCGCCCTATACAACCTCTCAACCAAATTTGCGAATGAAGTCCTCGATCCCATGTGTCCCGATGACTCTCGCGTTTATTATCAATCGTGGAGTGGAGCGGCGAGTTTCCGCCACCGATTCAAACCCGATATTTTTGATCCTATCGTAGCCGTTGCGCATCGCTTCATTGAGAAGACCCAAGGACCGAACGATGGTCTAGTTTCAGCTAACAGTGCGCTGCACGGTGTCGATCGTGGTGTCGTACCGGGTGATCACTTGGATGAAATAGGTCAACTCCTTGGGCGTGCACCCGAGGGTTTTGACCACAAGAAGTTCTACCAGGGAATTGTCGAGGATCTAGCCAGCCGCGGTTATTAAGCGTGCTGGCTAGCAGCGAAATGCGCTGCTCCCAAGAGTGGCGCATGAGGCTCAGTGATGATCCTGATGGGCATCGCATCCAGAAGTTCTAAGAACCGACCCTTGGCGCGGAACCCGGCGACAAAATCCCCGCCTTGGAGGTAGGGGAGTATGCGCGGTGCAATGCCACCGCCAATGTAAACGCCGCCCGTCGCCAGTAGCTTTAGTGCCATGTTGCCGGCCTCGGCGCCGTACAGCTGGGCAAACCATTTGAGCAATTTAATGGCGATCTCTTCACCCCGATCAGCAGCCGCGATGACGGCGGCACCAATGTCTAGGCGATCACCGACCGCGTCAGCGAGTTCTGGGGACACCTGGTCACCACGTTCACGCATAAAATCGAACAGGTTTCTAAATCCACATTGGCCAGACACCACGCGTTCCCAACTGACGTGCCCTTGATAGCGACGCTGGAGGAACTTAGCCAAGTCCAAGTCCTGGCCGGTGACCGGCGCAAAGGTGGCATGACCACCTTCTGACGGTAACACCGCGTATTTTTTGTCGTGACGCACCAGGATTGCCTCACCGAGGCCTGTGCCTGCAGCTATAAGCACCGCCGGACCAGGGCCGGGTTGGCCCATCTGGATAGTCTCAAGATGGGAGTCTGGTAGATGAGGGACTGCATAACCTAGAGCCTGCAGGTCATTGAGCAGATAAACCGGTGCCTTGACGGCTGCTGAGATCTCATCAGCATCAATCGACCAGGCGACATTAGTCAGTCTTACGTGCCTTGCATGGACTGGGCCCGCAACCCCTATGGCTATGCCGCGAAGTCGCGGAACACGTCCCCCGAAGTGCGCCTCTATCATGTGAAAGAGGCTAGCAGCTGCTTCGGTGTTATGGCGACTCAGGTGAGTCTCGCGCAAGTGTTCGCCTTGGAGATCGTAGCTCCCCATGGCGACCTTAGTCCCACCGATATCAATTGCTAGTATCATCGTGATGCCCGACCCACACTCTCGTAGTAGAAGCCTAAGCCTTCAAGTACTCCGCGACTGTATTGATTACGCAGGTCAAAGACCGCTAAATTACGCATAAGCCCTTTGGCCTTATCCCAATTGGGTCGCTTGTACTCACTCCATTCAGTCACTAGGACTACCGCATCAGCATCACGCAAGGCATCGTAGGCAGAGTTGGCGTAGGTTAGGCCTTTGAGCTCTCCCATCTCAAACTTAAAGTTGGCAAGCCCCTCAGGGTCGTGACCTACCACAGTTGCCCCGTGGCCCAGCAGGAACTTGGCGATGGTTTTCGCGGGTGAGTCACGGACGTCGTCCGTACCCGGTTTGAACGCCAGGCCCCAGAGTGCAATGCGCTTGCCCTCAAGAGCACCGAAGTGCTTTTTGACCTTACCAGCCACCCAGTTTTTCTGCTGCTCATTGGCTGCGGTAACTGCCGTTAGCACTTTGAGCTCAATCTGGTTCTCCAAAGCGGTGCGTACGAGTGCAGCTACATCCTTGGGGAAGCAGGAGCCGCCGTAGCCCGGGCCAGCATAGAGGAACTTACGGCCGATTCGAGGATCAGCCCCCATTCCACGCCGCACATGGTCTATATCTGCACCCACGGCCTCGCAAAGGCGCGACAGTTCGTTCATGAAGCTGATCCGTGTAGCTAACATGGCATTAGCTCCGTATTTGGTCAGCTCGGATGAGCGCCGATCCATGACGAAGAGACGACCTGGATCGTCGAGGATGAACGGTCGGTACATTTCTCTAAAGATTTCAGTCGCGGCCTCTTCGTCGACACCGACGATGATGCGGTCTGGCTTCATGAAGTCGTCGATGGCAGTGCCTTCCTTCAGAAACTCAGGATTGGAAGCCACAGCCAGGTGGTAGCTAGATTGCCGCGCAGCGAGCTCGGCACGCAGAATATTCTCAACGATATCGCAGGTTCCCACCGGTACCGTCGATTTAACGACAACCAAGAGGTCGCCTGTAGCCAAACGGCCGATGCTCTGCGCCACTGCCTTCACGTATTGGAGGTCCGCTGACCCATCCTCGCCTTGGGGGGTGCCGACTGCGATGAAGGCACACGAGCTGCCCTTAAGCGCCGCACCTAGGTCTGTAGTGAAACTCAGGCGCTCGTGCTCGATATTGCGCTTGAGAAGGTTGTCCAAGCCAGGCTCGTAGATTGGGGGCTCGCCCTTTTTGAGTTTGGCTACCTTGTCGGCGTTGGCATCGACGCAGATGACGGTATGGCCGACTTCCGCTAGGCAGACGCCAGTGACAAGTCCGACGTAGCCGCTTCCGATCACGGTAATTTGCATAGTGAGCTCCCAAGGTCCCGCCCAGAGGCGGCGTATGATCTTTAAGGTGCCAAATTTAGCCATCTAGTCCTGGAAGAACAAGCACAAACGCCCTCGGGTGGTCGCCAGCCAGGCAGCCTTCATTGCCCCATGCTGACGGCGAGTGATATAATTGGATCAAAGCTAACACCATCAAAACCCATATCGCGATCCCTCATGTAGGGGCTCAGCCCGTAGCCGATATGCGGTCTCTGGGGAACCATGTCAGAAGAAAAAACCATTATCGCCGAGAACCCGAATCTGACGATTCTCCAGGGCGCCAAGCGTAAGAACGCATGCGTTGTTCAGTACAGCGGTGCCAAGCTTGGCAAACGCTATCCACTTAGCGAGCCAGTTAATGTCATCGGACGCTCGCCTAGTGTACAGATCATCATCAATGAGGCTAGCGTCTCGCGCCAACACGCACGACTCGTTGTCATTGGTGACAACGTAGTGGTTGAGGATATGGGCAGCTCTAACGGTACTTTTGTCAACGACGTCAGGACTGATGGTCAGAGTCAACTTAAAGACGGTGACATCATCCGCCTTGGTACCGTGCTTTTAAAGTTCTTCGCACACGACAATGTCGACAGCGTCATGCATGACAAAATCTATCGGATGGCGACGATCGATGCGGGTACTCAGATTTTCAACAAGCAATATCTGCTCGACGCGCTTGAAGCAGAAATCAAGTTTAGTCGCACATACGGTCGTGACCTTTCTATCATTTACTACGACCTCGATCACTTCAAACCGGTAAACGACAACTACGGTCACAACGCCGGTGACTATATCTTAAGAGAAAGTGCTGCGCTGGTGCGGACAGCAGTGCGTAAAGACGATATCCTCGGGCGCTTCGGCGGCGAGGAATTTGTCATCATCTTACCCAACACGGATGCGCGGACTGCCGCTGAGTTAGCAGAGAGAATTCGGCAAAAGCATGAATCTTTTGATTTCCAAATTGATTATGAAAAAGAAGGCACGCAGCAGCGCGTGAATCATCGGCAGACGATTTCGATCGGTGTCGCTCAGCTGCGACCGCCAGTGGCCACGACCAAGGAATTTCTCGAAATTGCCGACAAAAAACTCTACAATTCCAAGCAGACAGGTCGTAATCGCGTGACGACATAAGGCTTGGGGTCGAAGCCTAAATATGGAGAAGCACATGACCTCGATGAAATTCCGCGTGCTGTTTGGCGTCACTTTTTTGGTATCTCAGGTTTTGCTTTCCTCCTGTGTTTCAAATCTAGAGTCAGACGTAGTGCTGACACCAACTATTTCGCAAGATACCCCGTACAAGGAGGCCTTACAGAAGGCCACACGAGATCGTACAGTCTTTAAAAATTTTGAAACGAAGGCAATTGTCCATGCGACTTATCTTTCGCCTGAGTTTCGTGCTGCATTTGCCGAACGTTTAAACCGAATTTTCAAACGCAGCGACGTACATTTTGATGATACTAAGGACAAGGCTGCATTTATGGTAAGCCTTGAGGTCCCTGGAATTTGGTATGAACGCAACGACCTGACAGATCCCTACCAGTGGACCATAACGATGGACTCCGATCAGGGTCCGATCCGGCCAGTCATGATTAAAAGGATATTGGACAAGGAAAGATGGCGCCCTTATTTCACTCATGTGACGGAGTGGAGTGGCGAATTTCTTGTCGTATTTGACGCTCCTTCGGTCAATCCAAATTCCGACCAAATGGTCGTCAAGACTCCTGTAAAATTGACGATTGCCAATGCCGATGCGCAACTAAATCTCACTTGGTGAGCGCAACTATTAGGCAACTGCTGCGATCTTTTTGCGTGTAAAAATGGCGCAATCGCAAAGAAGGATTGAGGATTTACCCGAGCTGAGTGGAAATCCCTAGAACCCTTATGGGCCAAGGATTTGACACCTGGGATACCAATCCTGATAAACTATTAAGTACCGACTCGCACGACAGTTCATTTCTCCATGCCAGCACCCATTGCTAGGGAGCCCTTAGGTATGCTGCAGTACCGTGCCACTGATATTCTTCTAGAGTTGATCGAGCTCACCCACGAGCGGATTGACGAGGTGCGCTGCCAAGTGGCTTATTACCGCGTTAGTGTTTACAAAGGTGAGACCGCTGATCAAATCTCGACTAAACTTGGTCAGCTTGAGCGCGTCAGTACGATTTTCGGTGACGATTATCTGCTCGACGCATTCTCAGATTACAGTGCTCTAGAAGAAGCCAATGGCCAGCACTGCGCGCCGGGTGAATGCTCATTTACGCGTCGCGTTACGACTTTGCTCCATTCCTTGGAACTCCATCTGGCGAGAATTTATCGTTCGTTGATGAATCATAGCTTTACCCGTGATGCGGCTGAATTGGCCGAGGCCTTGAAAAATGCCCGACAGGATGTCCTCGCGCTTTGCCATACTGGCTCGCGCCAATGGAGTTTTTTTCAGTCGTTTGAGTGAGGGCTAAGGTTGGGGCGCTACTTATTACTCGTAACTGCCTACGTATTGCAGGCGGCTATGCCGCTAGCATTACCTGTGGCGCGCAATTTCGAATATGAATACGTCCTCTTGAGCGGATATGCTGCCCTGTTATTTTTACCGCTGCTGGCAGTAGCGTTGCCGCTTAAGGCGCTCCCTTTTGAAAACGAACGTTATAGCCCACCAGTGGCCTTCGAATTCTTTTGGACACTGGTGTTAAGTCCCCTGATAGGGGGTGCCACCATGGCCGGCCTCTACTGGTGGAACCGATGCCTATGCAGCGGCTCTGGTTTGGCATTTTGGATGCTGTTCCTTTGGTACCCAACTTGGATCCTGGCTCACGCGATCATGTTTGGAATATTAGCGTTGCGCACGCGTGGATTCAGCCGCTGGGCAGTACTTGGAGCTTGGGCATTCGGTTACATCCTTCTGATCGCCGAAGCCAGTGCCACCCTATGGTATGGGGCCCCTAAAAGGCTGCAGCACCTGCTGACTGGGTTTTGGCACGGGCCAATTTACGATACTTTTATCGCCGTAGATACCGGTATGGTGCTCAAGCAGGCGGCCTTGTTGGTGGCAGCAGTACTACTACTTGAACTGGCGTTGATGCGCCGCGGATTTATGAACGTGGTCGCTCAGGTTGCTACCGTGGTGTTACTAGCCCTCCTAGGGTTTCAGGCAGCCAACTACCCCAGCACACAAAATAGTCAGACGGCACTCGAGAGAGTTCTTGATTTAACATTGTCCGGTCCTGGTTATGTCCTGCACTACAAGAATGCAGATGGCGGCAATACCGCTGAATCAGCAGCGTTGGCGAGAAGGTTGGCGCGGGACACAGAATTTCACCTTAGCGAACTCACCAAAACTCTGGGACTCACTGAATCTGAGATACCCGTAATCCATATATACGTCTATCCAGATGACGACACTAAAAAACTAATGTTTGGTGGAGGAGCTACTGACGTTACTGATGTCAGAATGCCGGCAATACACATCACTAGTGACCGTTGGCCGCATCCAACCTTAAGGCACGAATTAGTGCATGCAGTGGCATCCCGTATAGCCTTCAGGGGCTTAGGTTTTCATCCTAATCTTGCGCTGACCGAAGGATTGGCAGTAGCTTTGGCACCTACACCTCGCCAGGTAAGTCTGGACGATGGTGCAGCTGCGCTTCTTGAGTCCGGACGACTTCCGTCGGTCGATGCTCTATTTTCTTTAAAATTTTGGTCGGTGAGTGGCGATCGCGCCTACACAGTTGCAGGATCGTTCATCGATTTTCTTGCCAGCACCCGAGGGATGAACGTAGTCAAAACGCTCTATTCTGGCGAAAATTTTGACGCAGCTCTGGGCACGGCTAAGGATGAGGTGATTTCCGCATGGAAAAAGCAAATCTCAGCCAACTTCGATAAGTCTACCTACGCCATATATAGCGAAGCTCTTTATCGCCATCCAGGTGTACTCCAGAGTCTTTGTCCTCACAGCAAAGCCGACCTGGCGCGTCCCCGTGACCAAAGTGTGTATGTACGCATGCGACAGCCTTTGGGATGGGATCCAGATTCCGATTACGAGGACTGGTTAGCAAAATTAAATCCTGAGGACCGGGAACCAAAAGTACGTGCGTGGCGCAACGAGGCGACGCGGTTAGCGACCGAGAGGGTACCTAAACTGGGTGCGATCAAAGAACTGCGTGACCAAATTGCAAAAGCAAGAAAAGTCCCCGCAGAAGCCATTGAAGATGTGGAGCTGGGGATTTTAGAGGCGGATCTTGCAGCGATCCTAGGCGACCGGACCGGTACGATTAAAATACTGCAAGGGCTCAATGAGGAGAGCACTAAAAAATTTTTTGGCGACGGACTAATCCGCGAGATGAACGCCAGGCTCAAGATAGAGCAAAATTCGCAGGTGACCACACCTTTGGAATGGCGTCGCTATCTCGCTGGATGGCGTAAAGCTCTCCCGACAAACGGCGAGGCTGAACCGTGGATCCTGACTTATCTAAAATTGCGCAGCCCTCGTGGCGGAGAATTTTCTGTCGACCAACTTAAGCAGTTTCTACACAGTATACAGCCGGACTCGTCACTTCCTGCGACCTTTACCCAAGAATGGTATCGGGTACTAGGCGAAAAACTGATGCTCCAAGGTGCTTTTCAGGAAGCCCAAGTGGCCTATGAGCAAGCAGCCATTGCAGCCCGAGCCTCAGTGCGCCCTCTGCTGAAGGAGCATGCCCGTAGGGCTGCATATTATGGAGCACTTCCAGCTTCGTAAAATCGCAAAATCAGCTTCCTACTCTAAGTGGTGGCTAAAATTTCACCCATGTGATGCCTGTTAAAAACAAAATAATTTTAGATATTTAAAATTATTTTGAAATAGATCTTAAGTTTTGACCGAGTAAAGCCGATACTACGATATCCCCATTAGAGAATGCGGTAGCAACCGAAACGCTACCATCCCAGATCGAGCCTCCCGAAGAGCGAGGTGCGGTGAGTCTGGTCTCATAGAGGCTAATCGGGTTTGGCTGGCAGTTATCGCGGCCGATAAGCCGCGTCTTTTAATCCGATGAGCATGTGAAATTCACAAAAAGTTCAGGTATTTAAAATATTTTTTGTGACTTGGCTTAAGTTTTTAAAGATTGCCACCGATAGCCTGGGATGTAGAGGAAAACAGGTTTTGTTGGGGAGTTGTGGCAGTGGGAACTTGGGGAAATGAGAAAACGTTGGTGGCGGTAGCCGCGCTGGTTGCGACCTTAGGGTGTTCAACTAGCAAGCCTACACCCAATATAGCTCGCCCCGGTGCACTTGGTTCTGCTCTTAGTTTGGAAAAGGGTCCTGCCCTGTCCGGGACAGTGACAAAGGATGAGGGCGACGTCGTGATTTCGCTAGGTCGTAATTCTGGCACAAGCGTCGTTGCTTCGACTAAGAAAGGTTATGCCTTCGAGATCGATACCACTAGTGGTACGGTCACCAAGCTCCAGCCTCTGATACCTATTAGGGATCAAAACAGCTATGTTTTCACAGTTTCTAAGAAATTTGTTTGGGAGTTTGCTACATCAGCAGGAACAGTAGGCCGAAATAAAAGTGCTTTCGGCGGAACTCAGGTGACGATCAGCAAGGCCGACATTAAGGATCTCGTCACTGATATGAGCACGCTGACTCCATTGGCTGCTTCGGAACAGCAGCTCTATCTCGTATCGAAGACCCAATTACTCGTCTTCACATGGCAAGGTGAAAAGCTGGGTCGTCAACGCATCAGGCTGCCTCGAACCTTTGCCGCTGATGAACCTTTGCTTGGTGCAGGCCCAATGAATGAAGCCGAACCAGACAAGTCAATGTGGCTTGCCACATCGAAAAAGCTGATGGTTTTTAATGGCGCCACCTGGCGGGAAAAAAACTTTACGATTAACGCCAACCCAGGCGAGATCGAGTTTGTGTCTCTCTACTTTAAGTCGGAAGCCGATAAGCTCCCTAGTGATCCGCTAATCGGTTTACTTGAATCAGGTGGACTGGCCACATTAGTGCTGCCTGCAGCAGGCAAAGCCGTGGCAAGTCAGCCTGAATCAGGAAGTCCAGCCACCCAAGGTGAGGTTGCGCGATGACTCCGACTTGGAACAACTTATTTATTGCTTTGGTAGCGATCTCACTCGGTGGTATCGGGTGCTCGGATGTAAAGCCTAAAACGGTCGATTATAAATCAGTCCGTACACCTCTTAAGGGTGATCCAAGGGACCCCAAAAAGTCCGTTAAGGAGATGACGGAAGAAGAGGCGATGGCCTTCCTTACCGAACAGTGTGCATCATGCCACGCCCCTGGCGCGTCGATGGCCATTACCTGGGAAATGCCAGAGGCTAAAGAACTGTCGGCAGCTTCGATCGGCAAGTTGGATACAGCGGGCGTGATGTATCAGACGATGGTGAATCGCTATAACGATGTCCCAGCTGGGCAGCAACCAACACCGATGCCGCCGACAGTGTCGGATGGTAAGCGTACTGATCTAGGTAGGTTTTTGGATTGGATGCGTCTTAACATCCCTACCGCGGTGTCTGGTGCCGAGGCCGTCTACGGTGGTGCGGCACAATTTGGTAGCACTATTGCGATCAACTTAACGTACCAATGTAGTCAGGTCACAAAGAGCCGTGACTTCATATTTCGGTTCTTTAACCGGGCTTTTGGCCGTCCTCCGCGTACAGAAGAACTCGACAAGTACTTGCCTGCAGCAGAACGCGATCAGCCCATAACCGACGAAAGACGCGCGCAGATTGCCGCATTAATTCAAGATCCCACGCTCAAGCCGGAATTTTTCAAATATGGCCTGAAACGGTTTGCTGAACAGGTCAGTAACGCAGGCAATTTGACGGGAAATCCTGCCCCCCTGTTTAAAATCACTCCTGCAGCAATCCAAGACTTGAAGCAGGAGTTCTACCAAATGTTGCTCAAATATATTGACTCTACCTCCTACAAAGACATTCTTTTGATGCCTAAAGTCCAAGTTACTGCCAATACTGCTGAACTCTACAACTTCGATTCCCTACGCAGCACGAAGGGAGTCGCACCATGCGATCCAAAGGCTGTACCTGCTGGACAGTGGGCTGAATGTGATTTGTCTCCTAAGCGTGGAAACTTTTTTGGCACCGTCGCTTACTTGAACTCAGCGTCATCGAGTTTTCTCGAGACCAACAACAACTATCGGCGCGGTGGTAATATCTTTGGAGTGCTCGCTGGACAGCTATTAATGGCACAAACGAACGGTCCGAAAGGACTAAAGCCAGATTCCGTACCGTCGTGCGTGACAACTACAGATGGGCGAATGGTAGCTGAAGATCCGAAAAAGCCTATGGGCAACAAAGCTCCAAGAGGCGCGATAGTCATTCCAAAGAGTGGAGCTATTTGCCAAGGATGCCATTTGTACAAAGGGCTTCATTTAGCATCTTATGTGTTCAGACCGTTTGACCAGTATGGTCTGATGTTCCCACCGACTAACCTGTTTGCAGCTGATCCCAAAAACAATCCCTATGACGCGGCAGTTAAAATGGCGACCGCGGATGGCATCGTCAATGGTCTGGAGATTGATGGTTCTGTAAAAGATGTCGATGCAGCCGTGATTAAGGAGCTTTATGAAGAAAACGACAAACTCGAGCCTCAGTGCCTTAACGATCGCGGTGGCAGAAAGCTAGCCGATGTCAGCAACATCGGTGACCTCACCAAACATTTCATCGGTGACGGCAAGATCTTAGTAAACGGATTGTCTCGTTACTTGCCGTCCGTAATGTTCAATATGGGGACAACAAATCAAGAAATCGTGGCCGCCGTGGCCAGCGCTTACACGAAAGGAGAGGGTAAGTTACTGCCGATTTTTGAAGCATTCTTTAACACACAGACTTTTGCCTGCGCGACAGCTAGTGAAAATTAGTCGTCATGGGAGGTTATGTCGTGAAAAAGAAAGCAAGCATATTGCTGCCTGTATTACTTGCTATCTCGTGTGCAGGCAACGGAAGTTCGGGGTTAGGTTCGAAAATATCGAAGGCTGGTCACGGAAACGGACCGCGTAAGGATGAAGTCGAAGCGCACAAGGATGGAGATGTAGGGGTGATTGGGGGAGCATCTTTTACTGTGAAAAATTATTTGCAGCTCAAAGGTGCTGCGGATCAGTGCCTAGGTGCTGGTCTTGGAATGGTGTCTAACGACATGTTTTCGGCGGTATGTGGCAAGAACCCAGCGCCTGGCGAGTTGCCGAAGGATAAAAAAGCTATTTTGGGACAAGACAAATGCAACTTGATTGGTAGCAACATCATTGAGGCCAATAAATCCCGCTTATGGGATCCTGAGTCGGCCGCACGGACAACGACTTTGGCCAATACCCTGAATCCCGATTATTTATCGGCTTTGGCTGAGGTGGCAGATGTTTATGCGCATGGCGTCCAAGATCCTATGGCGCTATGTGGCACGATCGAGGCAGCAACAAGTCTTGCTGGCAACTGTCTAGGTCAGTACGAGCCAGCGGCTCTAACTGCAGCTGTGAATTACTTGCAGACCCAGTGTGCTAAGGGAAGTAAAGAGGCCCGCGAAGCGATTGCGACGATGTTAGGTTCGGCAGCATTTGCAGCCAATTCGAAATTGTAATGGGAAGGGGAGCTAGCTATGAAAAAGCAAAAGACGCAAACTAATGTGGACAGTGTTGAAGCTCAAAAGCAGTTGCTGATCATGCAGCGACGGTCCTTCTTGCGAAATGCGATGCTGGGAGGCCTCGGCTATGGAGCTTACAGCTTCCTCAAACACAAAGGAATAAGTCAGGTTGGTAACTTCGTACGCGAAAGCTTGCATCAGGCTGGCTTAACTCCGCTTAATGCGATTGATGTCATCAACGATGCGTTACGTGGTGGTCCCTCTTTATTGTCATTGAGTGAGGCGATGGCTGCCGGTAGCAACAAACCGGCTGTATTTCATGTGTTCTACCGGACCTCGCATGATATTCGTAACGAGCTTTATTTGATGGATTACGGGGCGCAATACAACATGTTTGGCGGGGGTAGTGTAAGCGCAGGAGCAAACCCAATGGGTTTAGCTGCGGCCATGGGAGCCAAGGCTCCTGGACCACTGGACCGGCTGAATAAGTGGTCCTATGATCTCTTGACGACAGGCAAGATCAACGGGACGACACCCTTAGCTCCAGATGCAGCAAATGCAACTCCGCTCTCTGCAGAACAGATCTCAAAGATTTCGCTGCTTGCAGGTGTGGGTATGCCTGGAAGTCAGGGTGTACATCGAAATGCTGTGATTCCGGGCGTAGGGAATCTTGAATTTGTTGTTCAGCAGGCCTTTGCCAACTATAGCCCAGTAGGTGCAGTAGTGCTTGGTACCTTTGGATTCGACGGCGCGGGCGCCGTGCAGATCCCAGGACGAGATGTGAAGCAGTTTGTGAGTTCTATTGAAATCCCCGGGAACTACATGCCACGGGTTAAGGATGCAAACCCAGTGGAAACCTTTGACGGTTTGACTGGTTCAGCGGCGGTCAAGGCAGTCAGGACGCAAATGCTTGATGCTCACGAAAAGCTAAAAACTCAGCTGGAAAATGTACGTCAGTTTGCCGCTATGTCCGATGCAACTTTTAATACCTATGGTCAAAGGAAGCTCGAAGGACTTGCTGGCATGCGCATGTTTGCCAGTTTATTTCAAGCAGGCCTTGCGAACTTGGGTAGTGTTGGCATGAACTCGTTCGACTTTCATGCGACCGATGCCTTGCGTATGCCTAACGGCGCTACAGGCAACATGGTCACTGAATCTGCTCAGGCTATGGCGGGTGTTTACTATATCGCGCAGGCAGCCTTTGCCGCAGGCAAAGATGCAATTGTTCACTTAAGCACCTGCAGTAACCGTAGTCAGGACTGGGTCAACGACAATCAGCATGTGTCAACGCTGACTTTCATTATCAAGGGATCCGGACAGACTAGCCCGTTTGCTAAGGTTCCGCAGCAGACCCTACTCATCGCTGATAATGCTCGTGATGTCTATGCTGAGGGACCAGGTGGGGCACCTTCGTTCACAGGTGAAGTTGCTCAACGTCTGGGCGTAGGTCCAATGGGACGTGTCGGCAGTCTCGAAGCTGGAATCGTCGATGCAGTCGGCAAGGCGATTGGTCAGCAGCCTGCGGTCCAAATTGCAAGCCCTGTAGCAAAGATTATTTAGGCCGGATTTAGGTCCGGCGGTTAAGACTTCTAGGCCTTTACTCGCGGCAGCGGTATGATCAAACTTCGAACTTTTCGGGGCTGGGTCATATTGGCTTGCTCGAGGGAGGGTATCATGAAGGATCTGCTGCAGCAGCTAGTCAAGGGCCACGGTGGCTTCGTGGAGCTGCGTTATCATAAGCGCATCTCGAACTCATTTATGGCTCAAAAGGGTAGGGTTGACGTCGCTAACCACTCGGTGACTGAGGGAGTAGGCGTCCGCGCATTGGTGGGTAATGCCTGGGGATTTGCCGCCACAGCGGACATTAGCGAGGCGGCCATCAAGCGGGCTATTCAAGAAGCTCAGCAGAATGCTCGGGCACTCGCTAAGGCAAGAGCCAAAGGTGAGCTAACCTTGGCTCGAGGTCGGCTCAGCACTGCGGAATTCACTGGTCCCGGATTTGACGAATTGATGGCCATGCCACTGGCCGACAAGCTCGGTCAAATCGTCAGCCTAGAGCGTAAATTAGCGCAAGCCTCGCAGCGTATGCACACGGCGCGTTGCCGTTATAACGAAATCATAGAAGAGAAGGCCATTGTCACCTCCGATGGAGCGGCCTGTTCATTGCGCCTGGCTCAGCCAGAGCTTTCACTCACGGCCATCGCGGAGAAGGACGGTGAGCGTGCCACCGGACAGCGCGGTGCTGGGGTCAGCGGCGGTTGGAATTGCCTCTTGGCTCATCCGACATTGACCGATGCCGTCGAGGGAGCAGCTAAGACCGCGGTCGATTTACTCAGCGCCAAATATCCTGAGGGTGGGCAGAAAACCGTCATCCTTTCGCCAGCCGTAGTAGGGCTGCTTTGTCATGAGGCCATCGGCCACACGGTGGAGGCAGACTTTGTCAAAGCAGGGTCGATTGCTCAGGGCAAGATCGGTGAGCGTGTAGCATCAGATTTAGTCACTATGGCAGATTCGGGACGTGAGACCATCGCTGGATACGCGGTAGGTAATTTGCCATTTGATGACGAGGGCGTTGAGACAGAGAACACCGTTATTATCGACAAGGGGATCCTCAAGTCGTACCTCCACAATCGGGAGACTGCAGCAGAGTTTGGTGTAGCACCGACAGGCAATGCGCGTGCGTGGCTTTTTAACGACGAGCCACTGATCAGGATGCGCAATACCTATCTACTTCCGGGCACTAGTCGTTTAGCAGATATGATCGCTGGCATCGACGATGGTTATTTAGTCGAAGGTGCAGGGTCAGGACAGGCCGATGCAAACGGTGAATTTATGTTTGGTACTGGTTATGTATACCGAATCCAAGGGGGCAAAAAGACCGAGCTCTTGCGGGAAGCCACCCTTTCTGGAATTGCTTTTGACGTACTCAAAACCGTAGACGCCGTTAGTCAAGAATTCCTGTGGGATCTGGGCACCGGATACTGCGGTAAAGGACAAGCGGCCAAGGTCGATGCCGGTGGACCGTACGTGCGCTGCAAGATCACGGTAGGAGGAGAGCAGAAATGAGCAAGCATGAGCGGACCGATGATATTGCAGCCGTAGCGAGTAGTTTAGAGCGTCTTGCTGAAATCGGACTGAACACGGCAAAAAAACTTGGTGCTGATGCAGCTAAAATCAGCACGGGTGCCTCTTTTGAAAAGCGTCTAGTTGTCGACAATAAAGAGTTCACTCTTGCCAATAGCCTAGCCTCGCGCAGCATTGGTATTGTGGTGCATAAGGATCAAAAGAAGGGATCAGCTTCAGTAAACATTACTAATGAAGAAAGCATAAAACACGCAGTTGAAAGTGCTCTGGCATTAGCTAAGTATTCAGTGCCCGATCCTGCATTAGTATTTGCGACTAAGGCCGAGGCTCCCAAGGCGAAGCACCTAGATTTTCTTTACGAGGATAAACTGGCTAGTCTTGACCTTGGTGGAATGACATCCGAGATGCAAGAGACTCTAGGGCGTCTAGGTGCCGATCCGCGCCTCGCATTGGAACGCTATGAAATGTCGGTCAATGTATCATTTCATGCACTGGCAAGCAGCACTGGCATGATGCAGTCCGAGCGGCAGACGATGGCGAGCTGGTCGTTTATGGGCATGGGGCGATCGGATGATGAAGTTACAGGATTCGATTATGACGGAAACTTCTCATTTACGCGGGATGATATCCTACCGCGAAGCTTAGCGGATGCGGACCGTTTTGTTAAACGGGTGCTTGGCCTATTTAAACCTGTGCGCTGCCCAAGCTACCGCGGTGCAGTGTTGTTGAGTCCACGCGCAGTGCAAGAGCTACTTCTAGGTATGGTGCTTTATCATGCTGGTGGACGGCAGGTGATGGACGGCAAGAGTCGCTGGGATAAATCAGTCGGTCAAAAGGTAGTCTCGCCGCGGCTGACTTTAACGGATTTGCCACATGATCCCAGGTTCTCAGGTGCTACGGCATTTGACAGTGATGGTGTGCCGACGCGCAGCCAAACCATAGTCGAAAAAGGCGTACTGACCAGGCATTTACACGACTGTTATAGTGCCAAGCGTTGTCATGCCACAACCACAGGGACAGCAGGGGGGCCATTTGCGCTGTCTCTCAGCGGTGGCGATCAATCGCTTGAATCTATTATGAAATCACATGACCAGTTGCTAATGGTCGATCGATTTTCGGGAAACTCTGATCCAATAAAGGGTGATTTTAGCGGCGTCGCGAAAAGTAGCCGACTCTTTCAACACGGAAAAGATCGCGGCAGCGTCACCGAGACCATGATAGCTGGTAACTTTTTCGCCATTGCCGATGCGATATTAGCCGTCAGCAAAGAGGTCGAAATCGTTAGTGGTGGATTTGCCAGTCCTTATGTGCTCGTCGATGGTGTCTCGGTAACTGGTGAATAACGCAGTTTCGCAAAACATTTTTTTGACATGAAAATCATTTGGTTATCCATAAGTAAACTTTGGATAATCAAATGATTTTTGATTTTTACTTAAGTTTTGGGTCCCTACCTCCGAAACCTTCTCCATGACGCAACAAGCGTCAAGCGAGACTATCGGTTCGATAACAAATAGAGGGGTCCAGAAATGATCGTCCGCATGAAACACCAATTCTTATTTTTAGCAGCTTGTGGTGTATTGACTCTTGCTTGTTCAACAGAAACATCATCCAACAAGCAGTCTAACAAGCTAGCATCCAAACCTTCACGCTTGATCGACGACGAAAATGATGACAGTGACGAAGAGAGTGACGATGAGTTGTCTGGATGTTCTGCTGATGGGCAAACAGATAGCTTGGAATTACTGGCACGAGTCGATGGCGACTTTGGAGATGCAACCTGCGATACTGATGTTGACGCTCCGAAAACCAATACACCTGCCAAATTGAATCCATCGTCTACAACCCCAACAACCTTGCCACCGACCACGGCGCAGGTGCCTCCACTAAACAACGGTGGACTTGGCGGTGGTGGCCTTGGTGCTGGTGGCTTGGGTGCTGGTGGCTTGGGTGCTGGTGGCTTGGGTGCAGGGGGGCTCGGC
>OMIY01000273.1 GCA_900299215.1 bacterium
GATACTTTCAGCTTCTATACGGGTAGCAACGGCGTGGCTCCCGGTGCTGATCCATCTACCCAAGACGGCGGATTGGACTACCACAACGACAAGTCCAAGGCTGGCCATCGCTTCGATGGCTTCAAATCAATCGCCAAGATTGGTGACACAATTCAGCTGAAGCAGTACGACGCCGAACGCTGCGATGCACGATCGGTTGAGAAGAAAATGCATGAGGACATGAATAACCCGCTAAGCTGCTCGACATCTGATGCTGCTAAATGCGCAGCGGATCCATTGTATGCTTATCAGGCCTACAATTTCTGCGTGACCTTCAGGAAGCAGTTTGACACGCCACTTGCAGCGGACTTTGGTTTAGATGCCAGCGGTAAGACCTACCGTAAGGTGTTTATGACTAGAGTTAAGTAGGATTTCATTCAAGACAAGAAATTAACCTATTCAGGTAATAGATAATCACTGCGAAAAAGAGACAATATTAATTGAAACTATCAGCAGAGAACCCCGGCACTGAGGTCATCAGTGCCGAGGCAATCGCGGTCTTCCTTAACACTCCTGTAAACTTAGATGTCACCTAACCCTCCAAGATTCATTTCAGTCGCGTAGCAAACGTGGTTTCTAGGTTCGTTGCTCTCGTTTCTTTAGTTTCACACGCACCCTCGTCATCACAGTTGCCAGTCCACATGAGATCCCCAGAACGCTTTGCGATGTCATACTGTACTTTAGGAAATAAATGACATTGTGTAACGTCCTGTGTGACCTTGGCTTCAAACTTGATCGAGGCGCAGGTCGGATCGTCGTCATTCGCAATTTCTTCTGTCAAAGCATCTGCCATCTCTTGCGACATCGGAGTCAGCAAGGCTTGGGTTAGCGCACGATCGACTTCATAGGCTTCAGGTACTTTGGTGGAAGGCTGACCGATGGTCACAACAGCCTTCACATCGATGGCCAAGATTAAGGTCTGACAGTTGTCATCAGAGAAATTAAGTTCTCTCGACACTTCCTGATTGCCAAGGATAATCGTGGAAGATGCTGCCGATTGCCCGTCATCATCTTTCACGCAGGGCTTCTGCCATTGACCCTCAAGCGAAAACTTTGGCGGCGGAGTTGCCGTCGATCCGGTTTGATTAGCACCTTCAGGCTTTGGCTTGGTTTCAACATTTGCACTTGGAGCTGGAGCAGAAGAAGGTTTAGATGCTTCCGGTGGATTCTTAGTCAATGGTGCTTGACTCTTGGCAGGTGCTTGTCGCATGTCCAGCTTCTTAGTTTGACCGTGTCCGCAAGATATAAAGGAAAGGGTCAAACTGCAAAGCGCGACCTTTACGGCAGTTTGCATGACGAGGTTGAAACGTTTACCTTTGGTGTTATTGAATTGGCTCATGGTAAGTGCCTCCTATGAAACACTTATCGGCTTTTATTTCATAAAACTTGATAGTTAGCGTGATATATCGTTTACAAAGTAAACGCTCAGAGCGTCCAAATCAAGCCAAGCGCCCGAGAACAGGCCCTCTTTTTTTGCGGCCTTCAGCCCCCGAAAAACTCAATCCCACCGCTCGTAAACAATTGGAGCAAATGGCTTACGTGGCGAAGCGGTCATCCGTAACGTGGCGTAACCACGCTGCATTGAGAGGTCTATGTGATCATCCGATGCCACTTTGCGCAGAGCCTTCAGTTTGGATATCCAAGTCCTTTGGTCATAAAGCTTGAGACCCAGAAAATGGAAGCCCGTCGCTGTGCGGAGCAGTATGCCAGGCTCACCAGCAAGGGCCTTGCGCGGCAGTTCTTCGTAGGTAATGTCGTCGAAATCCAACATCAATAGGTGCTGCTGCCGGTACTGATTGACCCTACTGTTAAGTCCAATCACATATTGATCGACTCCACTCACGCCACAGGACTTAAGCATGGCGCGCCCCTTCTTAAGGGCCATCATCGCATGGTCACCGTGCGCAATGATGCGCGGCATCCAGATTGTTAGTCGGGTGTGATGCTTATACGCACGCGGGCAATAGATATCGAACGATATGTCGGTGACCTCGGTTCCCTTCCCCGTGATGGGTTTAAGTAGGTCCTCAACGGGAAGCCGTGGGACTAAGGTCGAAGTCTTATCGATCGCCACTTGTAGCGATTCTATAAGTGCCCTTGAGGCATCTCGCGCCTGCTTTTTAGTGATACGTAAAGATTGCTTCTTCTGAAGCTTTAGCGATTTCACCAAATCTTCAATACCCGAAAGCACCTTATCGACCTGCTTTTGAGTGCGCTTGGTTTCATCAGAGTTCCTGAGAGACAGCGTAGATCCACGCCCTGCGCCGATTCCGACAAGCTGGCGCCAGGCCAAGCGCAAATCCTTCAACCCTGCATCAATGTGACTCGTAACTTGAGCGTGGTCATCACCAATCTTTCGAGCTAGTGCCAAGTAATTGAGAGTCGAACCAAGTGCGCGATGTAAAGAAAAAAGTTTCTTCGTACTGGGCAACTTCTTTGTCTTTGCCATCAATTTATACCCCTATTGGACACAGTCAGGTAGGTGTAACCATTGTACCTCAGCCCTCGGTCAAAAAGTGACCACAAGCCACTACAGTCACTGATTTACACACAATTCGGCAGGCCGCTGCGAAATCACGTAGAGAACAAATCTAGAAATGTTTTACCTTTATCGCGGTGGTCGTTGACTTTTGTTTCGATA
>OMIY01000274.1 GCA_900299215.1 bacterium
ATGCCAATATCCGTCTTAATCCTAATGAATTCTGGATGAATTTTTTTTCATTTCTCGGATGCTAAGGTTGCAAGACGTCCAGGGTCAGGCCACTCACACATTAACCTCAGCATCAGCCCTGCCCTCACCTTCACCCATAGCTTCACTTTGACGCCTACCGTTGCCTAGCAAGTAGACCAGTCGGTTAGCTTTATCGGATACCCAGAAAAAGAATGGGAGAATCGCTGGCACAACTATCAAACTTAAAACGGTTGAGCTGATGACCCCACCAATGATGGCTACACCCATACTGATCCGCTGCTTACTCGCCTCGTTCAGCCCAACGGCGACGGGAATGGTTCCAGCAATCAGCGCAAGTGAGGTCATCAAGATTGGTCGAAGACGAGTCTTACCAGCCATTTGGATTGCATCCCTGAGTGGGATACCTTCCGCTCTCTTTTGATTGGTGAAGTCGACCAGTAGAATGGAATTCTTACAGCATACTCCCATGAGCATCAGCATACCCAGACCGCTGAATAAATTGATCGACTCATGACGCAGAAGTAATGCAACGAATGCGCCGCAAAGAGCAAGCGGCAGTGTAGCGATAATAGTCAGCGGCGTGATAAATGACTCATAAAGACTAGATAACACTAGATAGATAAATGTGATAGCGAGGACCAGCACGATTCCCATGGAATCAGCAAGTTCAGCAAAGTTTTCGCTCTCGCCGATGAAGGCGTAATTGACGCCGGCTGGTAGTTTCAGATCGCCACTCTTCATTGCTTTTTCGATATCGTTGACGATATCCCCGATACCGGCACCGGCTGCAAGATCGGCAGCAATTTGGATATAACGACTCCGGTTTTGCCTATCGATCGAGGCCTGTGCTACCGTCTCTTTGACGTCGGCCACGTCTGGCAGCCTTACCAATTTATTGTTCAGATTCATCACAGATATTTTGTTGAAATCTCGCCGAAGGTCACGATCATCCTCATTCATCATGACCCTGACTTCGTATTCATATCCAGACGACCGAAATACGGTAGCAGGAATCCCTTGAACCTGAGCCCGAAGCTCCTGACCAAGTAGAGAGGTATTCATGCCGTAGATTTCAGCTCGCCCAGGTTTTAATTCGAAGCTGTATTCCTTTTTGCCGCCACGGTCATTGGTGTCGAGATCCTTAAGACGAGCGTCCTTACGCAGGTGTTCCACCAACTTGCTGACGTAGAGCCTTAGGTTTTCCGTGTCATCGCTGAGCAAATTAAGCATAAGTGGGCGCCCCTTGGCCCCACCCGTAAAATCAAAGTCTTGGACCGTAGGTTTGGCATAGCTGAATGCAGTGAGTCGCTTACGAACATCATCTTTGATCGTGCTTAACGCTCTTTTACGCTGCGTTGACGGCTTTAGCCTAACGTAAAAATCAGCTTTGTTAGGTTCACCGTTACGACTACCCACGGTCATCTGGACGGTATCTAGCTCGGTGAGCTGAATTAGTACTCCAGCCACTTCCTTTGCAACCTCGTCCATCCTGTTTAGATTTGTACCCTGAGGCAATTCGAGATTGACAGTAAATTCTCCTGCATCCTGAGTCGGAAGAAAGGACTTACTGATCGATCCAACAGTAGCAAAACAGGCGTAGCAGACTGCCAGCGTGACCATTACCGTTGAGATAGGAAAGCGAACCACAACTGCAATTAATTTTTCGTAGCCATTCTCAAGCCAGGTCTGGAGGCGATCGAATCCCCTTAGCACAGCACCAATGGTGTAGCGATAGGCGGCCGACTGTGAGAATCCGCCGCTATGACTCTTGCCAGCAAAATAAGCTGATAGCATCGGAGCAATGGTCAAAGCATCGAATAGACTTATAACCATTGCAAAACAAATAGTGAGGCCAAAATTAGCCAAGATTCTGCCGACCAAACCAGTGGTCAAAGCGATTGGCCCAAAAACCGACATTACCACCAAGGTTGTCGCGACTACGGCTAGCGTAACCTCTGCAGTCCCTTTACTAGCCGCTTCTCGCGGCGACATGCCGCCTTCTATATAACGAAAGATATTCTCTCGTACCACAATGGCGTCATCGATCAGAAGGCCCACGACTAAACTCAGGGCTAGCAGCGTCACGACATTGATGCTTAGGCCAAATGCTTGCATCAAGATGAAGGATCCCAACAGTGAGTTTGGCAGAGCCAAACCCGTGATGAGAGTTGATCGGAAGTTACCCAAAAAAAGAAAGACCACGATGATGGTCAATATGATCCCAAGAAAAATACTCTCATTGACGTCGGCAATGTTTAGATTGATCTCACGGCTTCCGTCGCGAATCAGTGTAAGTTGCAAACTTGGATCTTGCGCCTTTAAAAACTTTTCAAGTTTTGGAATTTCCTCACGCACACGCTTGGCAAGCGCGACTGTATTGGTTTTAGACTGTTTGAACACCTGGATGAGGATGGCCTTTTTGCCATCGACGTAAACACGATTCTTCTCATCTTCTTGCGAATCAATCACAACTCCGACATCACGGACACGGGTCGGATTGTCGTTACCAAATAGACTTAACACACTCGCTTCAATTTCTTTTAGTGAAGTGAATTCGCCGCGGCTGCGAAACACCTTTTCTTCGTTACCATCGTTTACCTTGCCAGCTGGAATATTGGCACCAGTATCCGCAAGCCGGCCTGCGACATAGCGCGCAGAGAATCCCCGCTCCCTCAACTTATCTCGGTCGAGCAAGACTTGGACCTCTCTTTTCCGCCCGCCAAGTACCGTGACATTGCCAACGTCACGAATCTGCTGCAGTCTAGGCTTGATGAGCTGGTCGGCAAGATCGTAAAGTTTTGCAGCCCCGATTTCGCTTTGAACTCCGATTGTGACGATCGGCTGGTCAGAAAAATCGAAAGCTTGAACAATCGGCTCCTTTACACCCAGCGGAAACCGGACCTTCGCCTGACTAACTTTGTCACGAATCCGCTGCTCGGACTGTTTGATGTCTTGATCCATGTAAAACTCAGCGACGACCTGACTAACGCCTTCAAAGCTCGCTGAAGTGACCCGCTTTAGACCTGCGATCGTGCTGACGGCATCCTCAATCGGCTTGGTTACCAGCGTTTCAATCTCACGGGGACCAGTGCCGGGATAAGCCGTAATCACACTAACCACTGGTGGGGCAACGTCGGGAAACATCTCAACGCTGAGACGCTTCATCGCTACAAAACCCAGCACCAACATGATGATGACCAGACACGATACGAACACTGGTCGACGAATGGACAGATCTGCGATGTTCATGACGCTATTCCCTAAACTGTCGAAGTTGGGAGTCGATGGCATAGACTGAGTAGGCCGCTTTAACGCGCCCTAGTTCTGCCATCGCTAAGTCCTGTGAAAACATAAGGAGCTGATAGGTTGTGGATCGGCCGTTGCGATACTGACGTTGTTCATTTTTGAGCTTTTCGTCTTGGACCTGCTCAAGCGACTTGGCCATGGCGTACACTTTGATCGCCTCACTTCGTTTGATATTGAGGTCAGTCACTGCACGATTGAGCGTCCGCGTCGTGTCTTCAAGTAGGTTTTGCGCCGCGGCACGACGGTGTCTAGCAGCATCCGAAGCACTTTTGACCAGGTCACGGTCCAGCGGCATATCTAGGGCAACACCAACGGTTAACATCGGATGATAAGGGTCCAGTGTGCTGCGGAGCGTTTTAGCTAAGTCGTCGAATCTGGACTGGAGACCATAGGTGGCGAAGGCGTTCAGCGAGGGTAAACTTTGCTCCTCGGCGACTGCCATGGCCGAACCCGCAACTTGAATTTGCTCCCTGATCATTGCTAACTCTGGCTGCTTCTCGACGCCCACCGCTGGTGCTTCAGCGGCAACGTCCATATTACGGAGAGACGCGATGACTTCGGTAACCTGGTCCGACAAGATGCCGCGCCCAGCATTAAAAGCGAGTGCCGCTGAGCGCTGCTCGGACAACGCTTCCTGCAACTCAAGGCGCCGCGATTCAACTAAAGCTTGCGCCTGCAACAAGTCTCCCTTTTCATACAGGTTTTGACTTTGTTTTGATCTAACGAAGGCGAGAATTTTTTCTGCCGTTGCTAATGTAGTCTGACTAATTTCAACCCGGTCTCTCGCAAACGCCAGTCGGAAGTAGGCAAGCTCCGCCGCCAGCTTAATTTCCTTGGTCTTAACGCGAAGGGTTTCCGCCTGCACTCCCTTTTGGGCCCCCATCAGATCGCGCTGATTTTTAATGCCGCGACCAAGAGCTCCACGCCACAGTGGCTGACTAAGTTCAAAGGACGGGGCCAATGTATGAATCTCTTGGTCAACTGCAGGAGTTTGCAAAGACAACCTAAAGTCGTTGAAGTGGACACTCTGCAAATCAAACGTCAGTTTAGCCATGGTACCAGTACTAAATTGCTGAGAAACACTTGCTTGAATGTTGTTGGCGGTTAGCGAACTGTACCCAGGTGCTAGTGAAAGTGGAGGACGACGATCATTGACTGAGGCGATTTTGGTTTGAAGTTGAGGTGAAGTCAGAAGCCCAACCTGACGTTCGTCAGATTGGGCAGCATCGAGTTGACTTTGCTGCGCCGCAAGAGCTGGCTGCGTTTTGAGCACCGCCTCGGTGTAAGCATCTACTGAATAGGCCACCACCGCCTGAGCTGGCAGGGAACACGACCAAAGGATTGTTGATGCGATCAGTTGAGATACGCGTGCCATAGCCAGACCCATCCTCGAAATTGCCTTCTGTATTGGCAGA
>OMIY01000275.1 GCA_900299215.1 bacterium
ATGCTTCCCCATGAATTTGTCCAGCGTGGCCCCAAAGGATACTTTGTAACTTTGGCGAGCGGTGAGCGCAAAAATATCGAAGTAGGTATTAGCAATGAGGACTCTTTTGAAATAAAGAGTGGTATCGAAGTTGGTGATAAAGTTCAGTTAGTCGACTTTCTGGCAGTTGGCGGTGATCTGTGAGCGAGAGCGATGAGGTCATGCCACTTATCCAGGTTGCTGACCTTAATTTTGGTTATCAAGTAGACGGTCGCCAGATCGAGATACTGCGACACGTAAATTTCACCATTAGGGCAGGAGAGTTTGTTGCGATACAAGGCCCCTCTGGCTCTGGAAAATCCACTCTCTTTTATATCCTTGGCTGCTTACTAGAGCCGACTTCTGGAAGTGTTCATTTTGACGGTGCAGATCTGACCAGGATGAAACCTGAGGCAGCAGCATTCCTTCGCAATCGACGCGTTGGCTTCGTTTTTCAGCAGTTTCATCTGTTACCGCGAGCGACAGTCCTCGACAATATTTTGTTGCCAGCAAAATATCCGCAAGAATTGCCGCCGGCAGGGCGTGAGATAAGGGAGCGTGCCATTGAGCTGGCAAAACGGCTAGGACTCGGAGATCGCCTTCATCATTTTCCAAGTCAATTGTCAGGCGGCCAGCAGCAGCGTGTGGCGATTGCGCGGGCATTGCTAACCGATGCGCCTTTGATTTTGGCTGACGAACCGACTGGTAACTTAGATAGTCGCAGTGCAGCTGAAATCATGCAGATTTTCGCCGAGCTCAATGCCCAGGGACGGACGATCGTCATTATCACACATGATCACGAGGTAGCGAAGCGCTGTCAGCGAGTCTTGCAGGTACGCGACGGTGTCGTGACTGATTCGGCGGCAACGAAACCTAGGCATGTGGCTCTGTCGAGTGAAACTTTGAAAGTTCCACTCACTTGGAGCAAAAGCAGCTTGCAGCTCGCGACAAGAACGTTACCTGGAGCTCTCGGTAACCTTCTGCGCACCCGCACCAAATCTATATTAACGATGCTTGGCATTGTCATTGGCATAGCTGCAGTCCAAGCCATGATATCGCTCGGTGAATTTACTAAAGATAGGATCATGGAGGGCTTTGAGGCCTTAGGTGTTAACAAATTGGTGGTGCGTGGATATCCCAATTGGGAACGGCGCGCTAGCGATGAAACTAAGCGTGAATTCGCAGGCTTTAGTGTCGATAGTGATCTGGCGTCGGTACGGCGCATCTTTCCCGAGATTCGTTATTTATCACCGGTGCTTTCTTCCTGGCAAAATACGGCGACAGCTGGGGGGCGATCGGTATCAGAGAACGTCCGACTTCGCGGTGTGAACCACGAGTATGCAGCTATCACAAACATTCATATGGCCGAAGGTCGATGGCTTACGCCCTATCACGTCGAACATAGGTCGCTCGTTTGCGTCCTTGGCAGTGAACTCGCTACTCAGCTCTTTCCCGGTCAGTCATCAGTCGGTCAGATGATTACGGTAACTGTGGACGCGGATCGGTCGATTCCCTGCCGCGTTATAGGTGTGGCAAGGCCCCAAAAGTCGAATCAGGAGTGGAATCGGCCGAATACTCAGATAAGTATGCCCTATACGGTTTACCAGGCGGTTGGTAGTTATTTTGCGAGTCGCATGTATCAATTTGCTGTGCAAGTGCGATCGGAGTCCGATGTAGAATTGGCGGCAAAGAAAATTAAATCTTACTTCAGTCTGCGTTACGGCAAATCAGGTCGCTTTATGGTTGATACCGAAGGGACGTTGGTGGCGCAGACGAAGCGTTTTCTGACGATTTTTGCAGCACTTCTAACCGCAATTGCCTTTTTGTCCCTACTTGTAGGTGGCATCGGCATCCATAACATGATGCTCGTGTCTGTTACCGAGCGCATAAAAGAAATCGGTTTGCGTAAAGCTCTAGGTGCAACTAGCCGCAGTATCAGGATGCAAGTATTAATGGAGTCTTTGGTCCTATGCAGCGTTGCAGGCTTGATAGGGATCGCTGCGGGTTTCGCCGCCACTGAATTGATGATTTTTGCTGCTACTAAATTTGTCCCTAAGCTTAAATTTGAATTGGTTATAGAGCCTTTGGCAATGCTGACGGCTGTAGGCAGCATTTTAACCGTGGGCGTGTTTTCTGGTCTGGTGCCAGCGCGGCGTGCCGAACGTCTACAAGTCATTGAGGCACTGCGGGCTGAATGAATTACCGCTCTGTTGACATGTGGTAAACTTGAGTCCTCAATTAGAGAAAGGATCAAATTATGGCTCGTGTCCTCATTCTAGGAGCTACCGGACTAATCGGGCAGGCTTTGGGCCAAGCACTGGTGAGACGTGGCGACGAGGTTGCCATTGTGAGCCGTGGCATTAAGCCAGAGCAATTATCCTTTCCTTGTGCGGTTTACACTTGGGGTAACGATCTAAGTACGCTGCCCAGCGGGGCTCTGAATGGCGTCGATGTTGTGGTGAATTTAGCTGGTGAAAGTATCGCCGAGGGGCGTTGGACTGCTGCGAAAAAAGCTAGGCTAATCGAATCCAGGCTGCGCCCCACTGCAGCCATGGTGCAAGGCATCGCTGCGTCTGCTCAAAAGCCCAAGGTGGTGGTTCAGGCGTCTGCCATAGGTTTTTACCCTGATGCAGGGGACGAGACCTTGACGGAAGATAGCCCGCCGAGCGAACAGTTTAC
>OMIY01000276.1 GCA_900299215.1 bacterium
ACCCAACCATCGCGTAGCCATCGACCTTGGACTCCATGGCCAATTCCGAAACCGAAGACTGTCCCGGTGAGGCCGCCCAGTAAATATTCGTGACGGTCCATGCCAATTAGAGTGTATTCGATTTTCCTGGAACTGGGTTTGGCTCCGTCGGTAGCTTCGGCCGTGGAATCGGATTTGTCATAGGATGTAGAGTCGGACTTTTCATGAGATGAAGTGACTGTGTCTTTGGTTGGTTCCGCAAATGCTGCGGAACTTACAGAACATAGTGCTACTAAAATGAAGCGAATCACAAGGACCTCTCTCTCTTGTTAGGGCGCTTAGCTGAAGGATAACTAAAAATCAGGCCAAGCGTTGCTTGTTTGACGATATCTTTACTCTGAAGATGTTGAAACGCGCTGGCTTCAATGGCCAGCCTAGTTTTGCCACCTATGTAAAATCCGGCAGTACCACCAATCATGCTGTAACTGCCGCCATCACCTGTGGCGCGAAAAATCGCCCGAGGTGTTAATCCGAGGTCGAAAATCTTCAATAAGTGATAAGTCAAGTAGAGAGGAATATTCGCATCAATTAAGGCTAGATTGGTATTCTGATCAGCAATTGGCACCGAGAGACCAAGGTAGCTGATGCCAATGCCCGAGCTTAGTGAAAACTCCTGACCTTTGATAAACTGATACTTAACATCTGCGGTATAGGACGGCGGACCTGGCTCAAGTATGATTCTGGCACCAATGTCGGCATCTTCGGTGACACCGAGTCGACCGCCAAATTCGTAAAACACAATACCTTCAGACCCAATACTGCTTGAGTTTGGCGAACTCTTCTTGTTTGCGCTTTCCAGTCCTTGTCCAGATATACCCATATAGGCTGAAGTCTGCCCAGGTGCCAACGTCTCAGCTGATTGCATGGTGGAATAAGAGATGCACGCTGAAAGTGGTAGCGACATTGCTACGCCGACAAAAATCCGCTTCATCCGAGCATCCGATCTCAATATGTGGGTATTTTGGCTTTAATCAAAGCATTGCAAAGCCAAAGCAAATTGTCCAGCGTTTCCGTACTGTTCTGTAGTATATGATACTAAGGTTTAGTGCTTTGTAGGTAGGTGAATTTCACCAAATTTGTCGCTAGAGCTTTGACGGCATCGCGCACCTTGGCCGCTTGGCCTTTGTCGTCAGCTGCAAGCTTAGCGATCACGATTTGATAACCGCTGTTGTCGATGTCTAGAACCGCATTAAGGACTTGGTAGCTTTTGACTGTCTCAACGGCGTTTTTCGTATTTGAAGTATACATATATCCTGCATTTTCAAACTGAAAGTGATCAAGTTCGTAGGTATAGCGGATCTTGATATTCACGGAAGGAAAACCTTTGGTTTTGGTAGTGGAACTTGAATCTATGGTCCACCCTCTGACCCAGTTAAGGTCCGAATTACTTGGGACCGGTGTTACTTTTATGTCAGAGCCAGGGGTTCCGCCTTGAGACTCGATTTTACCTTTTTCGGTGTTAACGTTTCCATCGGCCGGCGCAATGCGCTGAAAATGCTCATCTGCAGTTATGGGCATTTTGACGGCAACTGCAAAAAAGGCAGTCACCTGACGATTTGAGTTATCGATAGGCTTCACGGCAAAAAGTTGTGGCTCCCCAGATCCCTGGTAAGCATTGGGCACAAGCGTAGTCAGCATGAACTGAGTTGGTGAGCCGTCTTTACAAATAGTAGCAAGTAATTCTCTCAGATCCTGGCCGCCAGTTTTTGTTGCTCCTGCTTGCTCACACCAAGAGGCGGGGGCTTTTGCAATCGGTCCTGTGGCCGGTCGATCGTCCAGCTTCACTTCGCAAATGTCTTCCTGGCATTTTGTTGTGCCGGTCGCGTCTAAATCGTTTGGTAGCTGCGGAACAGCTTTGCTGCCAAGTGATGACCCATAGCGATTTGATTTTTCTTGGGGTTCAGTGCTGCAGGCTACGATTGAAGCAAAAAGCAAGAAAAAGAGGTTCAGACTTCTGGGTTGGTTTGGGTACATCTCTATAGTTCCTATGTTCAGCAGTCCTCCGGACGGCTAGCACATCGAGATTCGGCGCATGGCTTTATAAACTTTAGAAGAATTAAATTTTTGTTATTTAATTCAGATAGTTATAGAATTACCCGCAAGCATTCGGTCTTGATTGCCTGAAGGTAATCAATATGAATTCATTGAGAATAGGCGGTCCTGGCAGTTGGGCGGCACTTCTGCTTTCGGTATAATGGATAGACCTGCCACAATGACAAAAGGCAAAATGAATGGGAATTTTTTCCGGCCTCGATGCCAGTTGGTTAACTAAGACTGCCGTTGGTTTATCATGCGTTTTTCTTGCATCTTGCGGAGCCGTTGAAAAGCTGACGAAAAAAGGAACAAAGTCAGGCACCGGTGAAGCATACGACTCGTCTATCGTCGCATTTCCCAACGACGGTAAGTTAGTAATTGCAACTGACCTAGCTGTCGCTCCTGGCTTTGTGCTTGATTCGTACTCGCAAGATTTGCTGATCACAAAGATAGAGACAAATAGCGATTTTTATAGCTACCAGCCTGAGCAGGCTAGTAAAAGTGAATTTGTTAAATGTGTAGACGAAAAGTACAAGGATGCTAGGTTAAAAGCCAATAAGGTGTCGATTGTAAGCAGCATAGAAGCAGATGTTTCGGAGTGCGTTAGATTGCTTCTTACAAGTGATCAAATTCAGCTCAAAAGCGTTCAGTCCAAAAATCGCAATTATTATTACGCAAGCTGTGAGGGCGGTGACGTATCGGCAATGAATGGAGTGACGTGGATTGATGATTCCAAAGTATCAATTAACTGCCCTAAGTTGACGGAATGGAAGCAGAGTTTAACCGACACCGTGCTCGAATATGAGATCGATGGAGTTGTCGTAAAAACCTCTCAAAGAACGATCACTCATTTAGGTGATGGCAAATTGGGCGGCTGCACAACGACCACAAATGGTACCATCACGGTATTGTCAGATGACTGTGTCAAGCTGACTAAGTTGGACAAAATAACCACGACATCTATAGACACGTCCCGTAGTATTCCAGTGCGGAAATATCAATGGACCAAGCTGGGCTATAAAGGTATCAGCCGAGATACTTCCTCGAAGGACAATACCTGGTTTAATTCTGGTTCTATTTCGCTTGAGATGAATGGATGGACTGGCGTTGTTAACTATAAAGACAGTAAAAATGCACCAACGTTTTCAGTTACTAGTGCTTTGACTGGTGCATCGGCAGAAGGTACTTTGATACCTTCGCCTCCAGATATTTAAGAGGTTCAAGTGGCATAATGCTTTTCAGCGGATATCAATAGTTACCTTTTGGATTTGGCCATTCCGCTTGAGGTCGATGTCAATGTGTTCAGCGCCTTTAAGTGATTTCAGAAGGCTTATGGACGCAGATACGTTATTGAGCTCGGTACCATTGATGCTGGTAACTATATCCCCATCTTGAAGTCCAGCCTTTGAGTAAATGCTGCCCTCATCGATTTGAGTCATTTTAAAGCCGGCAATTGCCCCGTTTTCCATGTAAGGTTCTGCAGTAGCTTGCATCAGAATTTTGCCAAGGTCGTCTTTGACTAGTTTGTCACGATAGGTTGAACTTAGCTTGATTGTGCCACCATTGCGTTCAAACCCGTCTTCGCGATAGTTGTCGTTGTTTTTCGACCTATTGACACTGGGTGGTCGCTTTACACCATCTTCAGTGAATTTGCCGTGATATACGAGATACATACTCCCCGACCTATCGATAGTGTGAATGGAGTTTTGGAACACGGCGAGGACTTTGTATTTGTCCATTATTATAAATTCTTTTTTTACGGCTTTGACTGCACCTGAGTCTTCTTTTATCAGAGCCACATTGTCATCGCTATTTTTCTGCACGATGGCGCCAACTATGGCAAAACCCATCTCTGTGTCTTCCTTTTTAATCAATGCGCCTGAGCTAGCAGCGACTGCCGCTAAACCTGCGATGATTGGAATGAAGACAAGCCGACGCATAGCTGTACCTATCGAGAGTGGTGACCGAGGCCCCGCAATAGGTCATCGGAAGTCGCTGACCCAAGTTTAGTCGGGGGTAAAACGGCGGCTTGTATTAAGAATTCGGGAAGTCTGTGCTGGCGTTCGGGCAAATTTGCTTATCTCAGTAATTTCTGAGATATTATAAATAGTTATATGTTTTGTGCGAAATCGGGAGTAAGCTCATTATGGCGCTCAAGCAAAAGCGAGTTCGCAAAGTATTAACCAGTAAAATTAGGCAGTTATATGATATCGTTGCGGATATCGACGGTCTTCTGACGGAGATGGAGACGGAGTTTTACCGCGTTTGCATTTTTGGCTCTGCTCGGATTGGATCTGATAGCGCCATTTACCAGCAGGTCGAGAAACTGGCAGAAGCCTTGTCTCGATTAGGAGTCGACATTGTGACCGGTGGTGGTCCCGGTCTGATGGAGGCAGCAAACAAAGGAGCGAAGGCCGGCAGCCAGGGGGCTTGGTCAATTGGATTGCCAATAGAGTTGCCTTTTGAATCAGATGCAAATTCGCACCTAGACGTAAAGAGCCAGCATAGACGGTTTTCAAGTCGTTTGGACGAGTTTATGAGGCTGTCCCATGCTGTCATCATCGTGCCCGGTGGTATTGGCACTCTACTCGAGCTGTTTTACACTTGGCAACTCATGCAAGTGAATCACATTAAGCCTAGACCATTGGTCCTACTAGCGGATGATGATTCATGGCTACAGCTTATGGACTGGATGAAGAAGTATCCATTGTCTAATAAATTGATGTCGGATCGTGATTTCTCAATGCTCAAATTGGCGCATTCTGTGGACGAAGTCGTGCGTCTGCTCGAAGTCGACATCAAGCGGTTCCGCACTGAGCACAAAGAGGGCAGTAGATCTAAGAAGACCAACGATAGACCTAGTGATGACTAAACTTATGTGGCGGGTGATTTATGACGTCCAAGACGCAGCGCAAGGTTTCTGTTTCTAAAATTTTTCAGACGATTATCCACTGTTCTTTGATCAGTGCGACTAGTATGTCGAAACGCACTAGGATGGCAGAAATCCGATTTTTCGTTGACCTTTATGCTGGTTTTTTGCTGATGGGCACGGCTAACGAACAGGTAGTCATTCAGTCCGTGCAGATTATGCGCATTCTTGAACAGCTTGAAAGTCAGGGCTTAGTCAATATCACTAAAGAGGGGGCGCAGACTTATTACTCTGCTCGTTCTAAATGCTTTTACTACCTACTGTCGGAGCTGATTAATCAAAATCAACGCAAACCGATGGAAGAAGTTGTTTTTATTAATTACTACGTCACTACCTATCGGCAGTTTTTTGTCAAGCAGTCGGAGGCTCTTCCTGTAGCGGAAAAGAACGCTATGTTAGAATTAATTCAGCCGGGCAGATTAGTGAATCAGCAGATCGCCATCATGGATGAGTTAATTGGGCGCATCGAGGCTCGTATTGGAGATTACGGTAAAATTAGGGCTTTTCTCGATAAACCTGAGACTGCCAAATTATCAATCGAGGACCGGATCAAGCAGCTACCGTTGGGACCAAACATCCCTCAGACCTATAAAAAATCACTCAAGGACGTGTTGCTCGATCTTCCGGATTCCTTGCGGGAGCGCGAGCTTATGGTGGGTTTTGAACAAAGGGTTCAGTACTACTACGCTCCCTATCTAGCGGCAATGAAGAGCGAGAGGGCACTACTCGCTGGTCTGCTCGACAAAGTTAAGCTTGAGGATTGAGTTTGTAGAGTGTCAGAATACCTTTGCCGACAAGCCTCCATCTGCGGTTAAATGCCATAGCGGTCGGGTCCTGAAGTGGCCCGTCTTTGGATGAGAGGGGCGGCTGTGTTTCAGTTTATCCTGCAGACTGTGATCTCAGTGTTATTGTTAATATTCACCGGGGCAGTACCCGCGTTTGCCGGATCACTGAATTTGTCAGAGGCCTTGCGATACGCGTTGGATAACGCACCGGCCATGCAGCAAGCCCGCAGCACGATCGAAGTGCGCGAGGCCCAGGTTGA
>OMIY01000277.1 GCA_900299215.1 bacterium
GATGATGATGATGACGAACATGATGACGACGACGACAAGGACGATTAAGCTAGAGAGATCTGATAGAGGCACTATGGAGGGTCAGCCTCTTGGAAAATCTCTTAGCATCTCATAGCTACTCCGCTCTTCTGTCAAAGAAGCTGGTGATGATTACCGGCAAAGGCGGGATCGGTAAGTCGCTGGTCGCAGCCGCCCTAGGTCAAATGGTGGCTGAGTCTGGCCGTCGAGTCCTAGTGGTCCAAAATGCAGCACTAGATCAAATCTCTCCCCTATTCGGTTTACCTTCGGTATACGACCGAGTTGTCACCGTCCAGCCGCAACTTGACGTCCTGAACATCGACTCTGTCGCTAACTTTCGCGATTATATCGTTGAATACCTTGGTCAACGGCGGCTCTATGACACCGTGTTTAGTAATCGCGTGGTCAAAAGTTTGATCAATGCCGTGCCCGGATGGGCAGACGTTATGCTACTCGGGCGCCTGCTATTCGAATGTGAACTGCGCCCGCAGCATGATTTGGTCATTTTCGATGGGCCTGCTTCTGGGCATTTTTACAATTTGATGACCACACCAGATTCGGTTTTAGGAATGTCTTTGGGTGGTCCCCTGGCTAAAGAGACGCAACGAGTCAAATCTTTCTTGTCGGACAAAAACAAGTGCTGCAGTGTGTACGTAGCAGTACCCGAAGAGCTAGTCATAAGCGAGTGCCTCGATTTTCTTCCGCGTCTTGAGAAAATCTCGCATGTGACACTAGCAGGTCTTTTTCTCAACAAAACCCCACCAAACCAAAACTCCTTGGTTGGAGCGTCACCAGCCCTGGATTATGCGCGTCGCTCACGAGCATCTGCAGCAGAAGCCACTAACAGCTTAAAAGTGGGTTTAAGTGAGAGTTCGCCGACTCTGAGAAGTTTGCCCATCTGGGGTCTTCCCGACCTGGGGTTCATCGACGAGCCATTAAAGCCAGGATTCGGTGAACAAATCCTGACTGCGACCAACCCATTTAGACCAACTGGCAGCAGGTAAACCCCATGCAGGACTTAGCAAGTGTAGTTGATAGCCACCGCGTTCTTGTCTTGCTAGGTGCTGGCGGCGTTGGCAAGACCACGTCTTCGATCGTCGTAGCACTTGCAGCGGCTCAACGCGGCAAACGGGTGGCTTTGCTCAGTATCGATCCTGCCAAACGACTCGCAGCTGCTTTAGGGATCCCGCTGAGCAACGATCTCGCAAGATTGAACATAGCACCCGAATATGGGGTCTCTGGCTCCGTGCATGCGGCGATGCTGGATCAAAAAGCGGTCTTTGATCAAATGGTGGATCGACACGCGCCGAATCCTCAAGCTGCTGCCAAGATCAAATCACATTCAGTTTATAAGTCGGCATCGACGAACCTCGGTGGACCACTTGAATACATGGCTCTAGCTAAATTGATGGACCTAGCCTCAGATCCCAAATTTGATTTAGTGGTACTGGACACACCCCCTGACACTCATGCTCTGGACTTTCTAGCGCGTCCCAACCTTCTGGGCAGCTTCATGGACACAAATGTCATGAACTGGTTGCTCAAACCGTTCCTAGTCGCTAGTCGACTTGGTATCGGCAAAATATTTTCTGCCAGCGAGAAATTAATGGGCGGCATGGCTCGCATATCTGGATTTGAGCCGCTGCGACAGTTCACAGAGTTTCTAGTCCTGATGCAGGACGTGATCGAAGGATTTCACAAGAGCGGTGAAAAGACTGTGGACTTGCTTAAAAGAGAGGACACAGGATTTGTACTGGTAAGCGTTCCGACGCAGACTGCCATGCGATCCATCAATAATATTGCGACACAGCTCACACAGATGCAATACAAGGCCTGCGCTCTATTGCTAAATCGCTGTTTGCCCCAAAACGTTGCAACTGACCTGGCTGCGTCTGATCACACAGAGGACCTGAGTTACTTAGTGCGCAAAGCAAAGGGGCAAGCATCCGTCATACAGGAGATGCGCCGGCTATCTCCGTCTCTATGGCAGCTCCATGAACGTGAACATGATCCAGGAGATTTGGGTGGATTAATGGACCTGGTCAAGTCCATGGTGACATTGTAACTGAGATTGGGTGTTTAAAAATAGAGGCGTACGCCGCCCACACCTGCAAGTTTCCGGTAATAGTACGCACCTGGTAGTTCGCCAGTCTCGTCGATGCCGACGGAGGACTCAGTAAAGGTGAAACCGCCCTCGACCACCATACGCCATGGCGGAGTGTTGGTACCTGGCTTTTGATTACCAGCTATGATCGCCATCTGTATACCGCCAGCCATCATGTAATACGGAGTCAGCGGCATAATACCCGCAGCTGCTGGCAAAAATTCCAGACTACCATATCCGGCTTTGGCCTTGGCTCCAGAAGTACCAGCACCAATCGCACTTGGTTCGTAGCGAAAGCCTCCAAGCAAATTGAGGCGAGGATTTAACTTGATGATACCTCCAGCTCGAACGGCAACTGTGTCGTTTACATCCCTGGGTTGCTTTTTAAAGGTCACAAGCGAAATGGTTTCTTGGGTTGGATCGGCACGAGTGTAGCGGACTTCTCCCATCAAGATTAAACGCCGTGAGAGGTTGATTTTCAAGCCGGCCAGACCACTAGCAAAGCTTTGCTGCGTGCTCAGGGCTTTAGTGGCATCTTTAATTGCATTGCCAGCCTCGCCGCTTGTATCTACTAGAGGGGATTTCAAATCGACGTCAGCCTTGAGCATTTGCAAGGCTGTAACGGCAACACCCATAGCGATCCGACCACCTGCAAGATCCAGCCTGGTGCCTAAAACTAAGCTTCCTAATGCTCCGGTACCGCTAACTGTTACCAGCTCCGATGCGGTGGTGGACTCGCTAATTTTAGCTTTGAATTTAACTGCACCATACTCACCACCGATGCCAACCCCAAAACGTTCAGCCAAGCGCCAGCCCATGTTAAAGCTGCCGTAACCCAGAAGTCCTGCCGTAATTTTGGCATCAACTTGAAACTTGGAGTTCAGGATGACAATTGGCAACCGCTTCTTAGTCACATCAAATTCAACAGGCAAGGGTGGTACCACCATGGCACCCACACCGAAGCGAGGAGTCAGTTTAAAGATGGCTCCTGGTCGAGTTAGAGGGATAGCCACACCACTATTATTGATCGAAATTGGTTCGATTCCAGGGTATCGCGCGGCGACACTCTCAACTTTGAAAGCCTCGCCCACTGCAGCAACGCTGGTATAGGGGAGAAACCCAGCATTAGCTGGATTATCGACAACGGCCTCAGCGTTGTTAATCGCCGCGCCATAATCCCCAAGTAGAGGAGTAGCACCGCTACGGGTAGGACAGATGAAAAGCGTCAACGCGATCATTAGACGCAAAGGATTCGCGCATTGGCTCAGCATTCGGGAAAAGCCTCGCTCAAGATCCTGGTCGTCAGCCCTAGCTTTATCGCTTTTGCTATGCTGATCGACGCCCAGCAAAGTCATCCCCCAGAGAAATCGTAGTCCTTAACGGTCACAATCACTTTGAGCTCACCAACAAGCTCACTCAGATCATCAACGGCTTTGCTCTCTATCATACCGCTGATACCTTCTAGAGTGATAATTATTTTAGGAATCATGATAGGCCTGACGTTCCAATACCATTCCGCCTTCTTGAACAGCATGCCATACTTTGCGGGTACGCCTGCAAAACCATTGGTATCGAGGGTCCAATGTAAAACCTGATCAAACCCCTGTTTGAGATACTTGTTGCTGTACTTGCCACCTACCTCAATAACATTGACGTCAAACGATCCAGTAGCCTCAAGTGGAGAGCCAGATTCAGGCTTTTCAACCTTAACCTTGCTGTCGATATGTTTTTTAAAGTTAGCAAATTTATTTGGATCTTGAATCAGAGGACCGACCAGCATCGGTCGAGGCGGATCAAATTTCGCTCCCATGATCTCGCTGGCAGAAAAGATCATACCGTCGCTCTGAAAGCTTTTAAGATCAATGGCGGAAGCTCCGTCTTTGAGCTGAGCCGCTAACATCTTCTCAAGATCGATGGACAGCGAAGCACAGTTTACTTTGGATCCAGGCAACGCAATATTGAAGTTAGACATGATGTCGAGAGTGACTGTGCCGTCACAAGGGCGGGCGCCAGAGGCCGTCTCGATCTCAACAATATAGGTAGCTGTTGCGACCTTCTTAGCGGCATCAGCAGCTAGCTTAGCATCAGCAGTGGCACCAAGAGTAGTACCTTTCTTTTGCTGATTGTCACGACCTGCCAATAAAGCCTCGTCAGCGCTGTAGCAAGCCACTGTAGAAAAAGCGAAGGAAAGCGATGCTAGAGCTAGCTTTAGACTCATGACTTCACCTCTGCTTGTAAAATCGTATCCATCATGGTCTTAAGCACAGTGCCGAACAGCGTATTGACTTGAGAATCAATGACACTTGAAAGGCCGATGTTGTAGATGTTCATGTTGACAGACATATCGAGATAAATGTCGTTAGCATAGGGAATGGCAAGGAAAATTACGTCGAATGACTTAACAAATGATTTCTCATAAGCGGGCTCTGGTTTGCCACTGGATATCGTCACGGCAATACCATTACTGAAGACCTTACCATCGACGAGAACGTCAATATCAACCGCCACAACACCAGTAGTTACGACGTTCAATTTCGCACCAAAACTCAAATCATCCAGGTTAAACTTTGGCTTCTCTAGGACCTTAATTTTTGGTTTTACCAGGCCGCCGATTTCTTTGGTTGCAGTTTCTGGTAGTTGGATTTCATCTGCACTAAAGTCTACGCTCTTCAGCAGATTAGTGGCCATTGGCAACAACTGAGGAATGGACCTATTTAGCCATATTTGAGTACGAATTGATTTTTTGAAGGTATCTGATTTCTCTTGTTGTTTGGCCGTCTCACTACCAGACAAAGTAGTAAACGAGAACGATTTAACTTTGTCTAGGTCAGACGCTTTTAAACCCGCCTCAGTACAACCCACAAGTTCTTGTGGCATGTCTTTGGTAGTGGGCGCAACTTCTCGCTTGGCGAGTGTAGAGCAAATGGATTCGGCAATATTCTCGATGGAAGCAGGTGCCTTACTAAATAGAGAAGACACCTCACTAGCGCGCTTAAGCGGAGCGCCACAGCCTAGGGACAGAGCCCAGGCTGGTAGTAATCTTATTGATTTTAAAAGCCC
>OMIY01000278.1 GCA_900299215.1 bacterium
GGCACTGCTAGTCGCGCTCGCACCGCTGCGTATGATGGCAATTACCTTGTTCACTTCAACCGTGCTGCCATCACCGACTAGTACTTCTGCCAAGACGCCACTGGCAGGAGATGGGATTTCGGTGTCGACTTTGTCGGTAGAGACCTCGAGCAGGGGCTCCTCTTGCCGGACTTGGTCGCCTGGCTTTTTAAGCCATTTGACCAAGGTCGCCTCGGTGATTCCCTCGCCCATTAGGGGCATGAGCACTTCAGTCGTGTCGTTATGCATGGCGCGCCAGCCTTTCGCCGATCACAGCAAGTGGATTAATTTAGGGTATATCGCTTGATGCTAGCGATTATAAATGAATCGCCCCACCCATCGCCACATGAGCCGCTTCCATAATTGTTTCCGAGATCGTTGGATGTGGATGGATCGTATGGGCGATCTCGTCGACTGTAGTTTCCAAAACTTTTCCGAGAGCAAACTCCGCGATCATCTCCGTTGCCTTGGCTCCAATGATGTGTACACCTAGGAGCTCTCTGTACTTGGGTTCATAGATGATCTTAACGAAGCCCTCAGTTGCGTCATCAATTTTGGCTCTGGCCATGGGTGCAAACGGAAACTGAGCAACTTTATAGTCAACTTTGTCAGCTTTGAGTGTCTGCTCCGTGCGTCCGATGCTAGCAACCTCGGGTGAGGTGTAAATTGCATTCGGATTAGCCGAGTAGTCGATCACTGGTGGCTTGTGACCAGCGATAAACTCAACTGCATGCACACCTTCTGCGGATGCGGTATGGGCCAGTGCGGGTGTAGGAATGACGTCGCCAATGGCGAAAACCCAGTCGGCACTTGTGCGATAGTGACTGTCAACTGTGATGAACCCACGGTCCGTCTTGATCCCGGCGGTTTCTAGCCCGATGTCTTCGGTGACTGGAGCTCTACCGATAGCCACCAATACCACTTCAAATGGGCGTGGCTTCTGGCCTTCGGTTGTGACCAACGCATGATCGCCTTTGTCCTCAACCGCCGTCAATTTGGTTGCGGTCTCAACTGTGATGTTTTGTTTCTTAAGTTGACGGACCAACTCTTTGACACTGTCGGCATCTTCGCTCGGTAATATTTGTGGCGCCATCTCGATGATGGAGACTTCACTGCCGAACCGGCCGTATAGTGAGGCAAACTCGGTCCCAACGACACCGCCGCCAATGACACACAAGGATTTTGGCACCTTGTTGAGCGACAAAATGTCGTCTGAGTCGATGATAGTTTTGCCATTGGTTTTGGCAAAGGGTAGCGTGCGAACGCGGGATCCAGTGGCTATCACAGCGTAGCGCGTTGAGATTTTAGTGACTTTGCCATCAGCACCAGTGACGGTTACTTGCCCTTTGCCAGCAAGCCTGCCGTGGCCTTCGTGGACATCAATTTTATTCTTCTTCATCAGGAAGCGGAGTCCTTTGCGCTGAGCATCGACGATGCCCTGCTTGCGCTGCATAATCCGCTCCCAGTCGTAGGCCACTGTGCCTACACTGAAGCCTAAATCACTGGCATGCTGCAGCTTGGTATAGGTCTTGGCCGACTCTAATAGAGCCTTGGTTGGGATGCATCCCCAGTTGAGGCATGTGCCACCCAGGTGTGGAGCCTTCTCAACTAAAGCAGTCTTAAGACCAAGCTGAGCCGCGCGGATTGCCGCTACCTCGCCACCCGGACCAGAGCCAATCACCACCACATCGTAAGTCCCTGCCGCAGTTGCCATTGCTGTACTCCCGACCATTAAAAATCCTAGTCCATAGCGTTTATAGGCGAGGACCGGCAAAGGCAAGGTTTTTTGCGTTTGGCTTTCTTCTGCTTGGGCAGCAAAGACTGCTCGAGGCCGCGAAAGTCATGGGGCGCAAGGGTTGCAGTCCTATGCTGACGATTTATAAGGCATTTGTTACCATCAAGTAGGTAGCCATTTTTGCCGATAAGGCAGATATAAAGGCGGAGGTTGCCATGGCCAAGATCATCAAGTTCCCCGAGCAAAAGCGGATTGACACCGAGGCAGAGCGGCTGCTTCAGGTAGCCGATGAAATCGATGCCGTCATAGTCAACCACCTCCGAGACGGTCAAATTGATCCGCGGGAGCTGGCTGGTGTTTTGGCGCACCGTCTGGGCACGCTCATGCGGCATATCGATCAAAAGTCGGTGCTTTGGGACTTTTGTGAGAAAGTCCTCAAGTCTCAAGCAGCCATCGACTGAAGCTCTTGCTTCAGTCGCCCAACCCCAATGTACGACGCAGATCTGTGATGCCGGTCTGCTTCAGTACTGATGTGACAGCCACCGACGGCACGGTCAAGCCGGCAGCTTCCAAATGTGCGGTAAATTTGCGCATTTGTACCTTAGCAGCGGCAGCCGAGAGCTTGTCAGCTTTAGTTAGCACCGGAAGAATCTCCGTATGGCCACCTACGAGGAACTTAAGCAGCTCGAGATCCTCATCGCCTGGAGGGTCGGATCGCCTGATGTCCATTAGGAACAGGACCTGTCTAAGCACGGGGCGCTTTAGGTAGGCGGTGACGAGTTCCTGCCAGTGACGTCTGGCCTCGCGCCCACTGGCACTAAAGCCAAAGCCTGGCAAGTCGGCCAGGATCAAACGCCCGTCGGGTTTGTCGATGGCGAAGAAGTTGACCATTTGCGTGCGCCCAGGTGTGCTACTAGCACGGGCCAAATTGCGTCGTCCTGTCAGTGCGTTAAGTAGGCTGGACTTACCGCAGTTAGAGCGGCCGACCATGGCGATCTCTGGAGCGCCCAGATCAGGAAGCTGGTGCGCCCTTTGGGCGCTAGTGATATAGGAGCTTTGCATAGTTAAGGACCCCGCAAAAAATCTAATGCAGCCGCATGGACTCAGCGGCCCTAGCTCGGAGCGGTCCCATGGGAAAGATACACTTACTAGAAGACCAAGTGATAAACAAGATCGCTGCCGGCGAAGTCGTCGAGAGACCCGCCAGTGTCGTGAAAGAACTGGTTGAAAATGCCCTTGATGCCGGTTCGACTCAGATCGAAGTCAGTCTTGAGATGGGCGGGCTTCGAAGCATGGTCGTCACCGACAACGGTGGTGGCATGAGCAGCGAGGATGCTGCCTTGGCCTTGCGGCGTCATGCGACGAGCAAGATTCGCAACGCAGATCAACTGTTCAGCATCAGCTCGATGGGGTTTCGTGGCGAAGCTCTGGCCTCGATTGCGGCGGTTAGCCAGTTTTCCCTCGCAACAAGAGAGCCTGGTGACAGCCCAGGTACCAAGATTTCTGTCGCCGGAGATGAAACTCAGGTGACCTTACCGGTGACCTTACCATGGTCTGGTCCGGTGGGAACGACCGTGGCAGTAGAGAACCTCTTTTTCAACGTGCCTGTACGGGCTAAGTTTTTAAAGTCACCAGCTACCGAGTTTAGTCACATCCTTGAGCTCATGCAGTCCTTTGCTCTCTGTCGTCCTACTGTGGGCTTTACTGTGCGCCACAATGGCCGTGACCATCTAAAGGTTCAACCTCTGGTGCTCAAGGAAAGTCCTTGGTTTGGTGAGCCAGTTCTTCGTGAACGTGTCCGTGCCGTCGTTGGTAAGGATGTAGATCAATTGGTGTACGTGCGCAGCTCTGGACGCTACGGTAACCTTGAGGCTTTGGTCTCACCTCCGGGCATGGAAAAAGCGACCAGCAAAAGTATGTTTACCTTTGTCAACGGACGCTTGGTTAAAGACAAGGTTTTGCGGTACGGGGTCCTAAGGGGCTACCACAGTCATTTGATGAAGGGTAAGTTTCCGGCCGTAGTACTTCACTTGCGCACTGATCCCTCGCTTGTCGACGTAAATGTGCATCCCGCAAAAACAGAGGTCCGTTTTCAGTATCCAGACGAGGTGCAAAACTTAATTGCGCTCGGCATTCGTGATCAGTTGAGACAGGCCAACTGGGCCTCGACGCCTACACCGGAACAATCGTTGCCCAATCGCCCCAATCTTGCGCCACGTGGGCCGTCAAGCCTGCCAAGTGTTGTGTCACGCATGACACTCAGCACCCGAGCCGACGGTGATCAGGTAAACAGCTTTGACAAGTCAAATGACTCGTTGAAATCAAGGGCGGTAACGCCGGTATTCGACAAAGCCAGTCTCGACCTTTTACTTGGGTCTGCACAGTCCCATTCCAGTCCAAGCGTCGCGTCCTCTCAAGTGCCGTCAGTTAAATCCGAACCGCTGAGCGCTGTACCATCGATCAACTGGGGACAAATGCATTACCTTGGTGCATTTGCTCGTTGCTATCTCCTGTTTAGCGACAGCGACAGAATGTTGGCAGTCGACCAGCATGCGTTTCATGAACGGATCATCTACGAACGGCTGCAAAGCGATCACTCGCTGCTGCACCAGAGTCAGCGGCTACTTGTGCCCGAGGCTGTCGATCTTGCTCCTGCCACAGTCGCCTCTTTGATGGAGCGGCGCCGAGAGCTGCAGGATCGCGGCTTTGATTTTAGTGCGGAAGGGGCCACTACCATTGTTGTGAACGCCGTCCCGAGTTTGCTGGTCGGTAGGGATATTGTTGGTCTTTTTGAGCAGCTGGGCGACGGCCTCAAAGAAGCGTTTTGTGAACGCCCAGGAGTCAGCGAACCAGCTGATTCAAACGGCGAGCTGATGCGTTTGTTGCTTGCCACTGTAGCTTGTCACGCGGCCGTACGCGCGGGCGAAGATTTACCCGCCAACGAGGTCAGACAACTTTTGGTCGAGGCTTCGACTGTCGACTTTTATCACAACTGCCCGCACGGGCGCAGGGTCTTGCGTTGGTGGACGAAATCACAGGTGGAGCAGTGGTTCGATCGGTGACATCGTTGCCGGCAAATGCATCCGGTAACAAAAGTTACCTGGTTATTGCAGGACCAACTGGGTCTGGGAAGTCTGCCCTAGGCTTGGCATTGGCGCAGGCCATGGGGGGCGAGATTGTCAACTGCGATTCGGTCCAAGTTTATCGAGGTTTCGACATCGGTGCCGCTAAAGCCACCTCGGTTGAGCAGAAGGCGGTGCCGCACCACCTGCTGGACATCGTTGAAGCAGATCAGAGCTACGATGCAGCCGTCTACGCAGCCGCTGCCCATCGAGTAAAGGCGGAAATCATGGGCCGCGGCAAGTTGCCGATCGTGGTTGGTGGCACCGGACTTTATCTGAGAGCTCTGCTTGGTCAGGGGTGGCACAGCGATTTGCCGCAGGACCAAAACCTGCGGGAGGAACTAAGTGCCCTGCCTACACCTCAGGTGCTTGAAGAACTTCAGCGCCGCGATCCAAAAAGAGCGAAGGAACTACATCCAAACGATCGTGTTCGTCTGTTGAGGTCACTGGAGCTAGTTCGGCTGCTAGGCAAGCCGCTGGATGAGGCAGGTTTAACCGGAGACAAGCCCCGCGATCCAACGGCTTACCTGATTGTCTTAGAGCCGCCGCGAGCCTTGCTGCACAAGCGTATTCAATCAAGAACCATAGCCATGTTGGATTCAGGTTTAATCGCTGAGGTACAGCGACTCTTAAGTGAGGGCGTGAGTCCTAACGCCAAGCCCATGCAAAGTATTGGCTATAAACAAGTGTGCGCATACTTGCATGGACAGCTTCAAAAAGAACAGGTGGAAGGTGCCATTATTGCGGCGACGCGCCAGTACGCCAAACGTCAATGCACCTGGTTTCGCCGCTTGGCTACCGACCTTCGACTCAACGGTGACGAGTCGCTCAGCGAGGTCATCACTTCAATTAGATCAGCATTTGCCTGAATCGCAGTCTAAGGTGGGCCTAGCACTTCCCCTCCTGCTATAATGTTTGCTGAACTCGTCAAAAAATTATTCTGCATCTGAGGGGAGTTGGCCTTGCGCAACGTTTTGCTAATGGCAGCCGCCACCGCAACTTTCATGAGCGCATTTGCTTGTAAAACTACTAGACGTGGCAGCGATCTGGCTGCCAGCGAAGTAACACTCGATCAAGCCTACTGCACGGCTTTGAATCTCACTCCGCGGCCATTTGCGGCTCCGAGTATGAAGGTTGCACTTGGCGAGATTGCCGCGGACTTTACTTTGGCTACTACGCAGGGAGATTTTCAACTGTCAAAGGTGTATACCGGCTGTGACAATTACTTAATCGTCCAAGATTTGCCGCGTCAGCACCGTGAACACAAAGATTCGCCGTGGCTTGCAGACATGCCACAGTTTATACAAGCTCTGCCGCGCAACACCCATGTACTCTTTGCTTCGGCCATGAATGATCCAAAGGTCGTAGCCCTTTCACTCAAAGTACTTCAAAAAAATATTGAAGAGGCTATAGGCAAACTAAGCCCTGCAGATCAGAATCATTGGCGGTCGCATCTTCACATTGTAACAGTTCCGATTGCTACTATGTCGGGATGGGTTGGTGACCTGATGCGAAGTCCTGGGTGGGGTATTGGAATCGACCGTACTCAACGCATTCGTTACATAGGTAGCTACAGTGACCCTAAGCGTTTTGTCGCTGCTCTAGACGATTTTGGTCCAAATTTAACGATGCTTGCCAATGAATCGATCTACTATAACTACGAGGCCCGTCGCGAAGCTCAGCTAGAAGCCGAGCAGGCCACGATCGTACCAGTGTTTAATGCCCAGTTAATCGATGATGATCATGGGCAAAAGTACGGTTACGCCGACGTCACTCTGCCGGATGCGGCCAATATGGCTAAATTTGACTCGTTGGAAATCGATCTACTCCAGGGCTGCCCTGGCGCTGGGGAGCTTGGAGACTGTCCAGCCTGGGACTCAACTCTCAGTCTAAAGCTATGTGATCAGGATAAACCGGACCAGTGTGAGACCGAGATTGGCCGCTGGATCTCGACTTATCACCGTATCGGGAGATGGGTGCACGACGTTAGTCCGTTGCTCCCGCTTTTCAAGGAAGGCGGCAAATTTCGTTTTGCTTTTTATACGGATCAGACTTACCAGATCACGTTAAATCTGCGTCTATTTTCTCGTGGCGCTGCTATTAAGCCCACACAAACTCAATTTGTGTTCAAGGGCGGTAGCTTTGACGCTACCTATAACAAGGACCGGAAGCCGACATCGGTGAAAATTCCGGCTACGGCAAAAAAAGTTGAACTGGTGAGCGTGATCACTGGGCACGGCATGCAGGAGCCAGGAAATTGCGCTGAGTTCTGTGATACCACCCATCGCTTTTGGGTTAATGGTAAGGCTTTTGACCGATCATTCCCACAAGCTGGCGCTGAATTAGACTGTATGCACAAGGTTGATAGCGGTACCGTACCCAACCAATACGGAACCTGGTGGTATGGGCGCAGCGGCTGGTGCCCTGGGCGTCAGGTAGATATGGATAGGCAGGACATCACTGCCGCGGTGAGAGCCGGCCAAGAGAATGAGTTTCGTTACGAAGGTTTATACAAAGGCGAGCCTTATCCTGTGTCCGGGGCCGCGATCATCATGACCTCGGCCGTCGTTATCTACGAATGAGCTGGAGCTTTTGGCTTGCCGCCATGGCGTAGCGGGGCTAATACTTGGAGCTTCTTCGAGTATGAGGTCCCGACGTGACGATTCAACGCCCAGAGAGCGAAGCCAAAATTGCCGCCATGTTTGATCGCGTAGCACCGCGGTATGACCTGTTGAATCGGCTGCTTAGCGCACGGCAGGATCAGAGGTGGCGTCGCCACTTGGCGGCATTGGTGCCGTTTCGACCAGGTGGCAGTTATCTCGACTGCGCCACCGGTACTGCGGACGTCCTCCTCACCGTGGGTCACAAACATCCAGAATACAGCGAGCTTGTTGGTGTCGATATCTCAGCTGAGATGCTAGCGTTTGGGCAGACCAAAGTTGACACGAGCGATCTGCGGCAAAAGGTGCGTTTGAGTCGTATGAGTGCCGAGGCTTTGACGCTGCCTGATGGCAAGTTTGACTGCGTCAGCATTTCCTTTGGTCTACGTAATGTCGTCGATCGCGGCAAAGCTTTGATGGAATTCCACCGCGTGCTCAAGGCCGGCGGCAGTTTGCTTATTCTTGAGTTTTTCATCCCTAAGCGTGGTCTTTTAGGTGCATTGTTTCAGCTTTATTTCCACCATATATTGCCATTCATCGGTGGCTTGCTGAGCGACCGCGCGGCTTACAAATATTTGCCGCAAAGCGTGGGGTCCTTTTACACCCCAGACGAACTACGTGCGGCGCTTTATGACCGTGGGTACACGGTTGAGTCGGTGACATCATATCTTTTTGGAGCTTGTCGTTTGGTGCAAGCCGTTAAGCTTTAGTTACCCAATCTCTACTGAAGTGAGCCGCCGGCGATCCAGGCCTCAAAGGTCTTGATCTCCGCGTCGGAGGCCTTGTTGCTCTTAGGCATCGTACCCGCTTTCATGGTAGTCAATGAGTTGGCTGCGTTTTTCACGGCATCGGCGTAGTTGTTTAAATTTGGGCCTGGCTTGAACAAGCCACCGTTGTGGCAACTGGTGCAGGCTTGGTCCAGATAGGCTTTGATGGCAGTTGCATAGGTGGGAGCGGCAGCAGGCGTGGGTGTAACCGGAGTAACCGCAGTCGGTAGCGTGCCTACCGGAGTTGTTTGACCGGGGGTAACGACGCCATTATTCACCAATGGAGTCGTTCCAGTTGAGTTGGCTGTACTAGGCTTATCATCACAGTCCTGAGAACTTGAGTCGTCTTCCTCGTCTTCGTCTTTTGTCTTCTTTTTATCGACCAGACCTACCGATTTTTTACTGGTCGTCTTCTTTGGGGTCTTAGTCGTGGTTGTGCACTCGTCATCACTACCAAGATTACGACCAGCAAAAGGTTGCTGTGGCGCGGCTGGTACGCTGCATCCCATAATGAGGACGAGGCC
>OMIY01000279.1 GCA_900299215.1 bacterium
AACGGCACAAACTACGTCGGTTTCAAATCACCAGATTCACTCGCTGCCAATAAAGTTTGGGTCCTTCCTGGCGCCGATGGTACTTCGGGACAAATATTAAAAACTGACGGCGCTGGTAACCTTGGTTGGATTACCGGCAATGCTGGCACCGTGACCAGTGTCACAGCGACACCACCAATATCGGTTGCCACTGGAACAACAACTCCCGCTATTTCCATTTCGCAAGCTAATGCATCGACTAGTGGCTTCCTTAGTTCAACAGACTGGAGCAGTTTCAACGGCAAACAGGCGGCGGGTAATTATTTGACGACACTTACTGGTGATATCACTACCTCTGGTTTTACGTCCGGATCGGCAACCGCGACTCTCGCAACAGTTGCCACCGCTGGTACCTCGACCAAAGTTACCTATGACGCAAAAGGTCGGGTGACTTCAGGTACGTCACTGATTGCTAGCGACATTCCTCCAATTAGTGCCGGGTTAATTACTAGTGGCACGATCACTGTATCGAATGGCGGCACTGGTGCTACAAGTCTTGCAGCTAATAACGTGCTACTTGGGAACGGAACGAGTGCGCTCCAGGTGGTAGCTCCCGGTACTAGTGGCAACGTCTTGACTTCCAATGGCACAACTTGGGCTAGTACTGCGCTACCAGCGACAAATTGGGCAGCGCCTGGTACCATCGGATCTACAACTGCCAACACTGGAGCATTCACTACGTTAACGACTTCAGGCAACGTCGGTGTAGGTACAGCGACGACGACAGAAAAACTCACGGTTAATGGAAATATAAAAGCCGGAAGTGACTGGATGATGGGTAGTCGCATGGGTGCTGGGTATAGAATTGAGTTGAAGCAAGTCGCATTCTCTTGCGCGGCAAATACCTGGTGTATTGTGAGTGCAACTTGGGACCGAGCATTTTCGGCGACACCATTTTGCTTTGTCGATTATCATGTAACCTCAGCCTCTGGTTCCATAGTTTATAAAGCTGCAGCTAGCGCCGGCATGGGTCCAACTACTACGGGCTGTAAGCAGTCGTTTTATGCTGATAGTAACGGCTGGAGCGGTAACGTTCAATTTATGGGCATTGGCCAATAGCCGATCACTTCTTAAGCTCCTTCTCGGCCACGGAAATAGCTTGTTCTAGGTATTCGCCTGCCCCTACAGTTGCGAAGATAGCTTTACCCTGTCTATCCAGGACCACTAACTGAGGAATCGCCGAGACCATCCAGCTCTGGCTCACGGCCTGCTCTTTGTCTTGCACCATTGCGAATTTTGGATTCAGAAGTTTGGCGTAGGCTTCGATATCCTCGCGGCTATCATCAGAAATCGCGATTATTGCGATAGATTGCTTGTCTTTTTTACCTTCTCTTTGTTGCCTTTCGGCTAGGGCGTTAAGCGCAGGATGGGTGGATCTGCATGCTGGGCACCAGGTGGCCCAGAATTCTATGATTGCAACACGACCCTTCAGCTTGTCGCTGGAATTTGGCCCTTGGCCTGCAATCAATGGTAGGTCAAACAGTGGAGCTGGTTTGCCGACGAGCTGCTGTTGAATCATCGCGAGCATATCTGGGCGCGCCACTAACTTGATGGTTTTTACTTCGGGTTTTCCTTGTCTTGTGAAATAAACTTTAACAGCATGACCTACGCCTTTTGATTGAACGATCTGAGTGAATTGCTCGGCTGATGACACCGTGGTTTCGTCAATTTTTTGTACGCGGTCGTCGGCCTGCAAACCGGCCTCTTTGGCGGGAGTGTCTTCGAGCACGGCCTTAATCACGACGCCAATCTCTGGAGGCTGGAGAGTTTCAATGCGGACCCCTAGCCACGGTTTTGCTTGCGCAGGTCGGCTTGGAGCGCCTTCAGCTTGTGGTATTGGCGTAGCGAAAAATATGATAATGAATTGGCTTAAAATTATTCTTATGGTTTTCATAGGGCAACTTTCGGTGGCAAATAAAAATGATTCGGTAGCTACTTGGTTATAGTTTTGAGTCTTCAAATGGAGCCATCAGGACGCTTTTTTGATTGTTCTTTCCTCAGTATTTCGACTGACTAATATCAGCATCTTGTCATCGTTCGATTTGATTTTCTGTATGGCTCTGGTGCCGTTAGTGTTCAGGTCGGAAACGAAGCTCTCTAGCTCCCGTGAGCTTGTTCGTGTGCCGCGATGGAAGACGCCATCGGTGCCGATGATGATAGAAATAAGATCTTCTTCGGCAAATGCTATTTCAATTGGTGATATATAGGGCTCTGAAAGCATCCCGATTATACTTCCTGGCCTCATGATGGCGCGGTATTGACCAGCGGTTTGATTTTTACATTTGTAATAAAGAGGCAAGTGTCCACAGCAGTAATATCGAAGGTGTGTCTTGCCAACCACGACCACGCCTATGGTAGCTGTTTGTAAGCTATCTAATGCGATGGATCTGAGTGTTCTGTTAACTTCGGTGAGCCAGACCTCTGGTCTAAAGACTGAATGTGACTCTGCCTGCGCCCACAAAGCATGGATCGATCTGGCGACCATGGCGGCAGAAATTCCTTTACCCGTTACATCTGCCACTGCCAGCACGAGCTCACCACTTTCAGTGACTCTTGCCCCCATCCAGTCGCCGCTCAGTGACTGATGACGTTCCTGAAATAATCTTACCTGCATACCTCTAAAGCGAATCAAATCGATTTTAGAGTTGAGTGACTCTTGTATTTGCTGGGCTAGAGAGACCTCTTTCTCAAAAGCCGCGATTTTAAGCTGATTATTCTCTAGGCGAATCTTGTGACTGAGGTATTCAACTTTCGTTGTATTTGCCAGAGTGTTGAAAAATAGAGCGTTCGCTGCGGCAGCTACGAAGTCGCATACAAATATGGCAATGGTCCATTCAAGTCGGCCCTGACCTTGCCACATCAATGATCCGAGCGAAACATGAAGCAAGACGTTTAAGATGACTTCGCCTCGATAACTAAAATTAAACAGGGTTATCGCGCCGCCGGCGATAGTGTAAATCGAAGCTGCTACTAATTTGAATTCGTTTGATAAGGATGAATTTAATGCCTGACCGAAGGCAATTGCCGGTCCGATGATAAGAATCGGGGAAACCACATAGGTAACGATGCGACTCTGTGCATCTTCATTGGTTCGCAATCGTCGCATCATATAGCTTGCTGGAATCGATATCAAAAATGTGAGGGCAAGCGTCATGCCCATCGGTGACGGTGCGAGCGTGAAGCACAGGAGAGCAATGAACGGTCCGACTATTGAGTAGAATGAATTAATTTTGGGCTCGATTTTCGCGACGGTTCTTTTTCTGTAGTCAGCAAGATAAAGCAGAAGATCTTGTGGCTCCGAAGGCGAATAGCCGTAAAGCGCTAGGATGAAGTTACGCGCCCTTTGGATTTGATTGTCTAGCTTAGAGAACATATAAGTTCCTGAATTTTACTACTTCGCCAATTTAGGTATCGGGCATTCATGGCTTGTAGTTTAGGTGTGAAGGGACGATTTGGAGGTAATTTTATCGCTAGTCTTTAAAGTTAGTGTCAGCATTAGCCGATCCTCCTAACGGGAGGATTGGCAGATGAAAGTTGTGAAAATCGCTAAAATGGTTCTATTAGCTGCTGGAATTTCAAGCAGTCAGACTGCTCTCGGTAGAGTG
>OMIY01000280.1 GCA_900299215.1 bacterium
GCCTCGGTCGTACAGTCCGGTGATCTGCCCAGAAGAGGGCGGCATCATGCTCAACATAAAATCTTTGAATCGTCTGATATCAGTCGACGGAGCCACGCAAACCGCAATTGTTGAGCCAGGTTTACTCGTCACCGAATTGCAAAATCTTCTCGATCCCATGGGCTACACATTTCCCGTGACGCCTGATTACAATGGAGTTTCCGTGGCTGGTGGGATGGCCACTGGTGCCCATCATAGTTCTCTCAAAATCCCAACAGAGATCGCTGATTGGGTAGAAGAAATAAAATTAGTCGACGGCCGGGGAAACCTGCGCACCATCAACGGCAAAGAGTTAGACCTTGCTCGAGTCCATTTGGGTCTTTTAGGTGTTATTTACCAGTTGAAAGTGCGTATCGTTCCGCAATTTAAAGTCCAATACAACTTCAGCAAGCTCTCTGATGACCAACTCGAGAACACCATCGACACCTTGGTGCGGCCACATGATTACGCGCGGGTGCTTTGGTTTCCCGCACATAAGACATTTATCCTAGATCACTTCGACAAAGTACCCAACTCCACACCTGGAGATTCGGTAAACAATCTTTGGACATCTACGCCGCCACTTCCAGCCATCGACACTTTTGCAGTGAAGACTCTAAACTCAAGCCAAGTCACTCAGTGCGCTGCGGAAGCTGTGCGCATAAAGACCTACGAAGGGCCATTTAAAGCCGTCAAGTCTGATGATGATGCTCCGGTGGGTTGGTCTCACAAAATGATCGCTGGAACATGTCCAGACGGACGCTGTTCTTGGGATAACGGTCTTAAAACCCGAACCGTCGAAGTCGGCATTGCCATGAGTCAGGTGTCCGATTGGATCAAAGACGTCAAGGCGTTAATTGCTGCCCGTAAAGCCTGCTTCCCAGTGCTTGGTATTTATATGCGATTTTCTGCATCGTCCGACTCAGCGCTTGGCGAAGCGGCTGGTCGAGATAGCGTAGTTTTTGAGATCCATATTCCCCAAAACCCAACCCCGATGCTCGAACCCTCCAGCGATGTGTACGATGAGATGGTGCAAATGACGCTCAGGAAATACAACGGTCGTCCACACTGGGGCAAAAACAGTATGCCGTATTTTTTGGATCTAGGGACTAAACAATACCCCATGTGGGAACAATTTGAAGACATGCGTAACAAGATGGATCCAAACGATCTGTTTATCAGTCCCTTCTGGAAAAATATCCGCTCGCATACTCAACCAACGCACAGCACCGGATGTGCAGTAACTAGACAATGCATCTGCGAGCAAGACTCTGATTGCGGATCGGGCGCTAAATGCGAACCTGGAGTTTTCTTTAAGGAAGCAAAGGTCTGCCGCAAATAGTGGGCGCAATATCTTGAACAATTTTTGCCGTTGGATTTGTGGTTCCAATGCCGACGTTGCCAGGCAGCTGGTTTTACTATATTTACATCGATCAATTAATCGTTTAACCTGAAGCAAGGTAGTCAGGAGGTCCATATGTCCGTCAAAGTGTCTCCCAAGTTTCAGGTAGTGATCCCGGAGGCTGTTAGGGCCGCCATCGGAATAACCCCAGGTTCGCGCATGGAGGTTATCGCAAAGGGAAAGGTAGCCTATCTGGTGCCTGTCCCTGATGGGGCTGAATTGCAAATCTCGCTTGCAGGTAAGCTCGATCAGGCCAAAGTTCGTGATAAGAAGGATAGAAAGTTATGAAGAATCGCGTTCTTCTCGATTCGTCTGTCTGGATTGAGTGGCTGACGCGCGGTAAACGCCTGACTAGCTGCCAGCGTTATATGGATAAGAGCCATATCGTCGGGGTTCCGGCGCTCGTCATTTTTGAAGTCTGCCGCAAGGTGACAACGAAAGTGTCTGATGATGAATCCCTCAGGGTGGCAGCTTGGCTCCGGACTTTTGGTATTTTAAATCTTAGCGATGAGATCGCGCTTCATGCCGTCGACCTGTCGATAGCGTATAAATTAGGAATGGCAGATAGTCTGGTTCTGGCGCATGCAATGCGGGAGGGAGCGCAGCTCGTGACCTTGGACAACGACTTCGCCGCGATTAAAGATGTGGTCGTCATTCGGGCTTGATCCCTACGGTACAGAGGTCCGGCTCCGAGCAGCGCGGCAGCGATGGCGTTCGTCAAATGGAATAAGGATCGGCCGCCAAGTTTACACACACGAGTCAGATAGCCGCGCTTGTTAATGAGACTCTGTAATTAGCGTCATTGTAAAAGAACTTAGTGAACTAGCACCAATGTTCGATGGGCTGAGGTTTTGGCCGATGGTTTGGTGAAGAGCATCCCAACATTTTCTCGTTTTTTGGAAGCAATTAGTTTTTCACAAGGCAATTTGATCAACTTCTCAGCCATAGGCAGAGATTGCGGAGTTGATAGGAAGACGATCCAGGCTTATGTGGCCATTCTTGAAGATCTGCTCGTTGCCTTCAGGCTGCCCGTGTTCAATAAAAAGGCAAAACGGGAATTGGTCAGCCATGAGAAGTTTTATTATTTCGATGCGGGAGTGTATCGGACGATTCGTCCTGCTGTCCCACTTGACCAGCCTCAAGAAATTGATGGCGCTGCTTTAGAGACTTTGATTATTCAGCAAGTGCGCGCATGGGCATCTTACAGAGATCAGGGGGATCAGCTATTTTTTTGGCGGAGTCGTGGCGGTACCGAGGTCGATCTTGTGGTGTATGGCAAGGGTGGCATTTGGGCGATCGAAATCAAAAACAGCGGCAAGGTTAGGCCTGAGGACTTGACTGGACTCAAAGAGTTTGGGCGTGACTATCCAATGGCAGAACGAATTTTGCTTTATCGTGGTAAGCATCGAGAGGTGATTTCCGGAATCACTTGCATGCCCATAACAGAGTTTTTGGCGCAGCTGCATCCGGGTGGGTCAGATCCCTTAATTAGCTGACCTGAGTGAACTCACGTATTTACTGGAATCAGGCTCAGATCGAATCGGTGCTCTAGATTTTCAAAAGTCACCGACTGAGTACGTGCCCCGCCAGGGAGGCAATGCAACTATTGAAGAGTTACTTAGTTCGGCATCACGCGCCGAGCAAGGCATCCCACTTACACCGGAACTAGATCAAGCGTTGTTTCATGGTAGTTCCATTGGTGGTGCTCGTCCTAAAGATTTAATTGCTGACAATGGTAAAAAATTTATCGCGAAATTTTCATCTAGTAGTGACCTTTATAGAGTGGTCAAAGGTGAATTTGTTGCCATGCAAATGGCCGCTGCAGTTGGCCTAAACGTTGCAGCAGTACAACTCACACCAGCTCAAAACATGTCTCAATTCTTCCCATAACTTTCTCCTTTTTCCTCAGGAAGCATCCGAAATTTTCGAGAGGCAAATCGACGTCATCAACACTAACTGGGACCAGATTTGTGACCAGGCATCGTTAAGTGAAGTGGATCGTCGATTACTTTGGAAAAGATGCTTTTTAAATCCATTTTCCTTGATTGCGAAGTAATCAATTTAGC
>OMIY01000281.1 GCA_900299215.1 bacterium
TTAATTAACGTTTATAGAAATTGTTTTATTTTTTATTAAAAAATTATTAAAATATCCACTCTAAGTAAGTAATTTCCGCAAATAGGTGACCGAATGCAAGCATTGCGTATCGCCGGATTTTTGTGGTTACTGACATGGTTTAGCTCAGAAGCTCACGCCGGGGCTTCCAAGTTACAGCTTAGGCCAGCCATCCCGATGGGTTATGCTGGTGAAATTCTACGCCTTCAGGTGAAACTGCCTTGCGGTAGCCGGTACGTTGGTCTGGTTGCGCGGGGAGATTCGCAGGGAAAGGTGCTTGAGGTAGCAGCCGCCGTCACTGATACAAGCATGGTTTGTACCTCCATGCCGATGGTCGTTGAAGTTGGAGCTGATTTCCTCGCCACGCGCCGTTACAAAAATGTAGCCCCAATGGCTATCATTGCTGGGACGCGCGTTCACGCGGTGTCGGTCGAGGAGCTGAGAATTGCAGCTACGCCAACTGGTCACAGCACAGTCCACGCGATTTATACCAAGCATTGTGGGCGAGATCTGGGGACCTTGATTCGTCGCACCGCTGGCGATCGTCTCGAAGTTGCTATGTTGGAGGAATCCGTATCGAAGGATCGCGCTGCCTCCTGTCTAGCTGCTCCTTCAGCTCGTAGAATTCCGTGGATCGCCGCTCCGTCCAAGTCGCGCTTGATTAAGCCCATGCTGCCCTCAAGTCGCTCATTTGCCAAACAGTTCGATTTGATCCTAGCTCCGATTGTGTCGATCGAGTCCTCTCGCGGCGGTGCATCCGTAACTTACCAGCGTCGCTGTAACGAGGCGCCTATTGGACTAGTGGTAGGAGCTAATTCAATGTCCCAGGCTAGTGTTGGCGTCCTAGTCGCCAGTTATCCCAATCTGCGTTGCCAAGCAGAACTGCCCCACGCTGTTTCCGAGACCATGATCGAGCCGGCGCTGAGGTTTCCAAGTAAAATCAGTCTGGTGCCAATGCGTCAGCAGCCTAATGTGGAAGCGAGTCTGCGTGCACCCAGCGAATTGACGCTAGAGAACGGCAGCAAAGGTTCAAATTTGCGTATTAGCTACATCGACAGCTGCCAATTGCGTTATGCGATATACGCTCGCGATGCTTCGGGGCGACTTGCCGTCGGAACGTTGGCTTTGGCCCCGTCGTCAGGTGTGGAAGCCTTTGGTTCGCAGCCGAGCTGTGTACGTGAGCCCAGCAAGGTTGAAATGGTCCAGCCATTTCTCGCAGCAAACGTCGACGCCAATACGATATATCCTCTAAGAATGCGTGGGATTTAGAACGCAGCTGCTGTCAAAAAAAGTCGTCATACTTTGGCCGTGAGAGAGTGTAGAATAATCTCACGGAGTTGCCATGCTGACGCAAATTCAATTAAATGCGGAGTCAATGCGACATAACTACAGGTTGTTCTGCCAGCTTGTAGGAAAATCGCGCGTAGCACCAGTACTCAAATCCAATGCCTACGGCCATGGGCTTAAAGAAGTTTACAGCGTTTTGGCTAGCGAGCTTCCAGAGTGGATTTGCGTAAACTACGTTGCTGAGGGCCGCCTACTTAGGCAGCTCGGCTATCGTGGTCGAATCCTCGTGGTCGGCCCTGCCGTCGCTCGTGAGCTAACTGAGGCTTTTGGCCTAGATCTCGACGTCGTGATCGGCAATGAGACCTTGCTGACTGCGTGGCTACAAGCACCGAATCGCCCAAGACTGCACATTAAGTTTGATACGGGTATGTCCAGGCAGGGCTTTGCTCCGGGTGAGGCTAGTCATGTTGCAGCCAGAATTGCTGCTAACAAGGACCGATTTGTCGGTATTTGTACTCATTTTGCCAATGTTGAGGACGTTACCGATCACGGCTATGCAACGAAGCAGTTGGAACTATTTAACCAGGCTGCTGCTGCGTTGCGTCAGGTGGGTTTCAGTCCGATGCTGCATGCAGCTTCAAGTGCGTCGGCTCTGATCATGGGCCAGAGTCATTTTGATCTGGCACGCGTCGGTATTTCGCTATATGGGCCATGGCCATCACCGTTGACTAGGGTGTCTTATTTGCAGCTGAAAAATCAAGTGCTGGACTTGCGTCCGGTGCTGACTTGGACGACAGAGGTGACAACGGTTAAACCCGTGTCAGCGGGCCAATTCATCGGCTACGGATGTACCTTTAGGGCCATTCGTGACATGCGCATCGCTGTATTGCCGGTTGGATACTTCGAAGGTTATCCACGTTTGGCCGGTGAGGCTGCCAGCTATGTACTGATACAAGGTGCAAGATGTCCCATTGTCGGCCGCATTTGTATGAATATGATGATGGTGGATATTTCTCATCTGCCACATTGTCAGGTCGGAGACCGCGTCACTCTTATCGGTGCCGATGGTCAGGACGTGGTGTCGGCACAGGATGTTGCCGGGTGGGCAAAGACCATCCATTACGAGTTGCTAACAAGGTTGCATGGCGATATACCGCGTCAACTGATCTAGCTTTTTGTCGTCACGCTTGATCAAGAAGGAGTCCCCTTGGACATCTTGGCTCACTATCATATGTTCGATTACAGGGCCCGCTGCGCGGTGGCGGTGACCACTGAAATTTTGAGAGAACTCCAAAAGCGTCACAAGCTCGATCCTGTAACGACGATTGCTGTTGGTCGTGCGGTTAGTTGCGCGGCTCTTTTGGCGTCGGTTCTAAAGTCGGGACAAGAATACGTACATACTATGTTCGCCGGTGAAGGCGGACTACTTTCAAAGGTCATTGCCGAATGTAACGGTGAGGGACATTGCCGAGGGTATTCGGTGCCGCCGCGCCTCTTGGACGTGATGGTCGCAGGAGAAGAGGCTCCCGCATCCGTAGGCGAGGCCTTGGGAGGCAAGGGGCTTTTGACCGTAACGCGTGGTTTGCCGATGGAACAGGGCGGTCCGTATAATGCGGTTAGTGCTCTTGAGAACGGTGAAATTGCCAGCGACATCGCGCGTTATTTGACTGATTCCGAGCAAATTCCGTCAGCTGTGGCTGCGGGAGTTAAGTTGGCCTCTGATGGAAGCGTCCTGGCTGCAGGTGGTGTTTTGGTGCAGAAGCTGGGTGGTGTAGTTCTTGATGAGGCCGAACTCACCGCCATTGAAGAAAGGATGCGTCAACATTTAGCGATTTCTGATCGGATTGCAACTGGGCAAACTAGCGATGAAATTGTGGCTTTCCTACAGGGTAGCACCGGTCAATATGGGCTTCTTATGACCCGACCTCTCATCTTTAAGTGTACGTGCAGCCATGAGAAGATGATGCAAGCACTATCGGCACTTGGAGAGGACGAGCTAAATCTAATCTTGAAAGAGACGGGCAAACTAGCGGTGCGCTGTCAGTATTGTGCAGAGGAACGGCAATTCCGTCTGGCTGAGGTCATCAAGCACTAGGTCGCTATCGGAGTTCTTTTAAACAAACCAAAGCGTGTTCCATCGGGATCTTCACACAGGTAAACCACACCGTACCCTGGGAGTTTGATTTTGGTGGGAATGCTCCTGCCTCCCGCGGAACTAACTTTGTCTAGGACGTGTTCAGGGTCATCAACGGTGAAATACAGGGTCAAACGCTGTGGTCTGTTACCTTCTGACTGGACCTCCGGCCTTAAGCTGATCCCGAAGGGACAATCTCTCGGGACGTCCAGCAGCACCAACTCGTGGAACTCAGCTGGAACTGGACGCCAACCGAAGGCCTCGTCATAAAATCGTAATGATCGCCCAAGGTCGCTGACCACGATCTCGATTTGGCTCAGCCTTACGGGATCAACGATTGGGCGGCTCATGATCTCACTTCAAGACGGCCATCCTTGCTGACAAAGAGCGGGCCAACAACGTTCCCATTTGGGTAGCGCTCAAGCTCTTTAAGCTGCCAAGAATGCTTTAGAAATGCCTCAATTACCGAGCGTCTAATACGGGTGTTGTCTGGGCTTTCGTCACCGATAAAGCGCTCGAGCGCTGGCGGTACCAGAGGATCATCTTGCTCGATAAGAACCTCAGTCGCGGCAAAGCGAACCCTTTCATCCGGGTCGGCTAAGAAGTGCACGAGCTGTGAAGCAAAGCCGGGGAGCTTATAGTCAATCATGTAGCATAAAATATCGTAATTCTTATCGACTTTAGCCTGATCGAAGCGCACGTCATTAAAGTCGAGAGCGCTTTTTAGAATTTCGATTACCTGGTCCTCTTTGCCAAGAGCTTTGAGCGTCTTGATTGGCCATGCAATGCGATTTGTTGTCAGAAGGTGCTCACGCACATGCGGAAGTGCTGGCTCACCGAAGGCTATGATGCCTTCCATGCATGATTCCTTCTCACGTGTATCGTTGATTCCGTGCTCCAAACTGTATTCAAATCGCTGTAGCAATGCTGGCACGGCAACGTGAGGATCATCCAACCCCTTAAAATACTCGATAGCCGCTTGGCGATCTTCTTTTATGGCCTTGGAGTTCTTGATGACGGCCAGCGACTTGCTGATCTTACGCTCATCACGTTGTTTGCGGTAATCTTTGAATCGGTCAAATAAACCCACAGCATTCACCCCTTCCGGATACGGGACCCCAAGTACTTTAGTCTCATCTGGGCAGCCTCGCTAGGTTTTTCTAGCCAATGACTCGGACATCACGAATCACGCAATCACATGACTATAAAGGATGATTTGTGTTATGGCTGAGGCTTGTAATTAGTCGAAGGCAAAGGAGCTAACCCGTGGCTTTGGGCCAGGAGCATAAGTCAAGCATCAGTCGGGAGAAGATAGGCAACGACATCGTCGGTCTGGTTTTGGCGGCTGGTAAAGGTACGCGCATGAAAAGCGCTTTGCCTAAAGTCTTGCACCCAGTCGGTGGCAGACCCATGATTGACTGGACATTGACATCTTTGGCTAGTTTAGGCGTGCGATCTGTGATCGCTGTGGTAAGTGAGGATCAGCCACAGCTGATTGCTCATCTCAAGGCAAAATCCAATATCAGTATAGCAGCGCAGCTTAACCGCCAAGGTACAGGAGATGCGGTGGCGGCGGCAGCTGGTCTTTTCAATGATGTAGAGGCACCACCGTTTGCTGCTGGGCGCGTTCACTTCGGCAAACCAGTAGCCAATCCTTATGTGCTGATTATGGCGGGAGATGTCCCTGGCGTTCAGCCGGCGGCACTACAAGACTTTGTTGAGTCGATCTTTGCCAACAAGGCCGATTTAGCGGTTTTAGGCATGCGCGTGCCAAATCCACATGGATATGGGCGTTTAATCACTCATGGAAGTGAACTGCTTGGGATAGTTGAAGAGAAGGACGCTGATTCAAGTCAGCGCACGATCACTCTTTGCAATTCGGGCATTATGGCTGCAAGGGTTGATGCACTTTTTGCATCTCTAAAATTTGTAAAA
>OMIY01000282.1 GCA_900299215.1 bacterium
AAAACTAGCTTAAATGTTAAAAAGCACCGCGCAAGCGGTGCTTTTTAGCTTTGATCAATTGCTACCAAAGTTTACTTAGAGCTAGAACGGTTTTGGATGTTTGCCATCAGTAGAATACCGCCCAAGATAAATGGCACGCTGAGCCACTGTCCCATATTGAGGGTCATGCCAGCTTCAAAGGGGACCTGGTCCTCTTTGAAAAATTCACAGAAAAAGCGCCATGCGAATCCAGAGCTGATGATGAACCCGAGGAGTCGGCCGTTTGATGAGGTGATCTTGGTGCGGTAATACAAAAACAATGAGATCAAACATAGCACCAAGTAGCCACCGGCCTCATAAAGCTGAGCTGGGTGACGTGGCACCGGATCGATTAGGTCAAACACAACTGCCCAGGAGATATCAACGGCTGGGCGACCGATCATCTCTGAGTTGCAGAAGTTGCCAAGGCGAATACAAAAAGCAGTGAATAGGGAAATAACCCCTACTCGGTCGGCTAACCACAGGAACGAAAGATCACGGTACTTCCTAGCGAATAAGGTCAGCGCGATGATGACGCCGAGAAATCCACCATGGCTGGCATATCCGCCTTTCCAAATCATGGGTATTTCTAGCAAGTGCTCGGCATAATAATCAGGCTGGTAAAAAAGAACATGGCCCAATCTCATGCCCAACATCATCCCGACCACGACGTAAACAAGTAGAGAGTCGAGTAGCTCAACTGGCTTTTTTTCGCGGATGAACATCTGGCGGATGATCGTGTATCCACCAATAATGCCCAGTGCAAATAGAAGGCTGTACCATCTTGGCAGCGGACTAAACGAAAATACTTCTGGGCTTAAATTCCAATGCAGTGGTTCAGCCATAAACTCCCTCAAGAATGAACCTATTTAGCCAAAGTCTAGCATTATGAGGGCTAGCCTGCACTGGTTTGTCGACCTCGGAGTTGGGTAATTTGCGAGACTAGATCCTGCCTCTGGATAGGCTTAGTTAAATAACCATCAAAGCCTTGGCTCATACACTTGTCTCGGTCAGATTTAAGAGCGTGGGCGGTAAGAGCGAGGATCGGGGTTCGATAGCCCAGTTGCCTCAAGGTGCGAGTGGCCTCGTAGCCATCCAACTCCGGCATCTGTATATCCATAAGCACGATATCAAAAGGCTTGGAGAGCGCGGACTCAATAGCTGCGTGCCCACTGCTAACTTGAGTGACCGCGGCACCGTAGTGAGTGAGGATTCGGTCAATTAGTACCCTATTGTCCGCAGAGTCGTCGACTACCAGAATGCTAAGGCCGGCGAGAATTGGCTGCGAATCTTGGGCTTTAGTTCTAAGGATCGACAGACTGCCTGCGCTACCTAAGGGCTGGGATGCAGAATCCGCAATTTTTTGCGCCTGAATCATGATATCCCCGGGATTGATACAGATGCGAAATGTCGAGCCTTGGCCAAGCTTAGTATGATCTAAGGTTACATCTCCGCCTAAGGCTTGAGCCAAACGCCGTGAAAGCGCTAGGCCGAGGCCAGTGCCACCGAATCTTCGGGTGGTCGAGGCATCTGCTTGGGAGAATGGCTCGAATAGCTTGCTAACATTATCGGGTGCGATGCCTGGACCTGTGTCGATCACCTCGAGCACCAATTGTTGAGGCTCCGTGTTATTGATGAAATGGATTCGCATTTCAATGTGGCCATGACTAGTGAATTTTATAGCATTGCCAACTATGTTGAAAACAATCTGCTTAAGTCGCAATACGTCGGTACTTATGATTTCAGGAATGGGACCTGAGAATTTGCAAAAGTAGTCGATGCCTTTTTCGCGTGCTTGTAGTTCGAAACCAGCATTTAACTCTTTTACTAAATCAATGAAGTTAACGGGGGCGATTTCAATTTCAAGTTTTCCAGCCTCTATTTTAGAGATGTCGAGAATATCGTTTATGATGTTCGATACGAGTTCACCGTTTCTTTTAATACTCTCTACGTACTGGTCTTTTTCCTCGGAATTAAAGTCACCTCGGGCCAAAAGCTCGGAAAATCCTAGAACCACGCCAAGAGGAGTCCTAATCTCATGGGACATATTAGCCAAAAAATTAGTCTTTGTTTGATTAGCGGCCTCGGCATCTTCCTTGGCTTTTAGCAACGCTTCTTCTGTTAATTTTCTTTCGCTAATGTCCTGTAATGCCCCCACCATCTGCAGGGGCCGAGAAGTTGCAACATCAAAAACTGTATACCCGCGGTCATGTACATACGCATAACTTCCATCTATCCTCTGAAATCGATAGGTCTCACTCCAGCTTTGTAAGCGACGGGTGATGTGGTTATTGATACTGGACACAACGTTTTCGCGGTCATCGGGGTGAATGTGGGATATCCACCAATCTTGATTCAAATCCTGTTGATGCGAATCATAGCCAAAGACCGATAACAATGCCTCACTCCACCACCTCAAATTTGAATCTATCTGCCAATCCCAAACAACGTCGTTTGTGGCTCGGGCGACATTTATAAATCGCTGGTAGCTTTGTTGGATACGGGCTTCTGCTAATTTGGCTTCGCTAACGTCCATGACGAAGACAAAAAAGCCGATGATCTTGCCGTCTGATAAGATGTCAGGAACATAAGTCCCGTTTATGTGACGAACACGCCCATTTTGCTGAGTCACTGGCATCTCGAAGTGCACAGTTTCTCCTCTTAAAGCGCGCTCGATAAAAGGAGAGAGCTTTTCGGTCACTTCGGAGCCATGAAACTGTTCTATAGTTTGACCGATGATGGTCTCCTTGCTGACATTGAACCAAGTCTCGTAGGTCTTGTTGACGCTGAGATATGTCCTGTCGAGGCTCACATAAGCTATGAGAGCAGGAACTGAGTCCATGATGAGCTGTAAATGTGCCTCACGCTGTGCAAGTGCTTGCTC
>OMIY01000283.1 GCA_900299215.1 bacterium
ACATAAAAGCCCTGATCAACCGTCGTATAGTCGGCTGAGTAGATAGCCGGTGGGCCATCAATTTTGCATGCTTCAAAGGCATAATGAGAGTCGTCTTCTGAATCAAAAAGATAAGCGCCAGCGTCCGCCCGCTTCAAGAGCAGCTGCTGACTATACTGGGACGAGAGCATAGGCTTAGATAGCACCAGGTCCACAGCTAGCTTTGCACCCCCAGCAGTCTCAAACTGACACCACTGTTTGACATCTTCGTCACGACGCGAGGCCAAAAATTCGGCAGCGTCTGCGACCTCTTTGTAGTTGGGTTTGGCCCGAGCAAAACGCTCGATCGTCACGTTTCCAATGGAGGAAACCGACTTATTCACGAGCGGCGCTCTCATATAGCAGTATTTTGTAATCAGGCGGCCAAGAAGCTCGGCAGATTCACCGCCACGCAGTACGGCAGGCTCGGATTTGTGGTTTGAGATGACATCATCAATCCATTTGGAGAACGCTGCCACGCGCGCATAAACACCGGGTCTTTGCCGCTGTCCGCAACCCTCGCCAAAACTGATGACGCCTACTAGGACCGCCTTACCACCCCGCTGCGCAATCAGGGCCCCTCCAGAATCACCGTTGCAAGCATCACTACCGTCGGCCACGCCCACGGCACACATCTGACGGTCTGATAGCGCTTTGTAGAATTGCGATTTAGCTTTGCATTCATTTAAAGCAAGTGGCTGCAGCTCAGTCTGCCTAAGCTCACCGGGCAGCACCATGCCGAATGAGCTAATATTGCCAAAGCCAATTGCGGTTAACTTTTCACCATTCGCGATGCCGCCTTGACGGTCCAACTCGATCCCAGGATTGGCGGGAAGCCCTGTCGCTGCTTTGTCGAGAAATAATAGAGCAACGTCGCCGTCACGATCTCCGACTCGCCCCCAGTCTGGATGAACAACCACACCCGCAACCCGATAAAACTGCGCCTTCAAAGCGTCATCGGCGCTAGCAACACCGACCGAGGCATAAATCTGGCCACTCAGATTGGCGACACAGTGAGCAGCGGTCAGAACTACATTTGATCCCAGATAAGTGCCGCCGCAAAAAAACGCACCTTTTGAGGCCTCCTCAGACAGACCGACATAAAAAGGCTGGGCAGCTATGACCCGACTGCCACCAAGTATTTTGGGATCCGAATGACTGCCTTTACCAGCAGTCTTACAGCCACCTAGCACGGCAAGCAGAGCTACTAACATATAATTTGATCGAACTGGTCTCAGTTGAAATAAAAACTTACGTGCCACAATCATGACCAGCTCCGACTTGATTGATTGACCTACGAGGCAGTTACTGTTCAGATTATGTCTGAATTCAAGTCATGAGCCTAGAGGGGAGGCCGAGAAAGAAGTGATGCAGTCAATCATCCGTCGGTCACTCCTGCCACTAGCGTATTTCTTGATCGCCTTGGCTGTTTACAGCCCTGCCCTGCGCGGAGAGCTAATCCTAGATGATTGGGGCTATATTACAGAAAATCCTTGGATCACGACCACCGCGTCGCCATGGTTATTCTGGACCCGACTTGATCAAATAGACTACTACCCACTCTCCTACACTTGGTATTGGATCGCATGGCGTCTATTCGGCCTAAACACCCTTCCTTATCACCTTGTAAATGTGGCACTGCATGCCGGTGTCGCTACGCTAATAGCGAGCTTATTTAGGGAGCTTTGGCAGTCTAAATCGGTGTTGCTTGGAGCATTGGCGGGTCTTATCTTCCTACTCCACCCGCAGAACGTCCCCGCAGTGGCTTGGATCGTTCAGAGTAAAACTTTACTGGCAACCTTTCTCGCGCTAGCCGCTACGCTACTCTACCTGCGCGAGCGTTATATTTGGGCGGTCGTCCTATTTGCATTGGGACTTGGTGCTAAGGCCTCTGTAGTAAGCTTACCGGCCTGGCTATTTCTGGTCGCCAAACGCGAGCGTAAAGCTATAGCGCCGATCGTGATGATGGTTGCATTGGCAATGCTTTCTGCGGGACTAGCAAGCTATGTCAATCGTCATGCCGTGGCAAATGTCAAACCGCTCCTAGAGCGAGTCTATGAAGTGCCATCCAATCTATTATTTTATCTACGTGGATTTCTCATCCCAACGCAGACGGCATTTGTACACCCGCTAAGACCAATTGACTTTAGTGTTGCCTGGACGACGGTTGCCGCAGTGCTCCTAGGGGGTATTTGCTATTGGATTTACCGACGGCGGGCGAGACTTACTGGAATTTATTATGCGCTGTCGTTCTATCTACTTGCTCTACTGCCAGCAATTGGGCTTGTGCCCAGTCAGTATATGCGAGTGTCCTCTGTAGCTGATCACTACGCATACTTCGCTAATGCAGGCCTGGCAATTTTATGTTGTCATCTCGTTTTCGTGCGATGGTTATTACCAATTTTTTTGATTTGGTGTACCTCGCTGACCTGGAGCTACGCCGGAGATTTCGCAACGGAAGAGCGAATCTGGCGTCAAACCGCCATACGGACACCTTCCTCAGCTTTCGTCTGGTACAACCTCGGCACGGTGCTTGATAAAAAGATCAATTTAGCTGAAGCACATGCGAGCTTTCAAAAAGCTACGATTGAGGACCCAGATCACTTGCTTGCTCACTTCAATTTAGCAGGTGTGGCCATCAAGCTTAGTAATTACCAAGAGGCTGAGGCATAGCTTAGAAAAGTCATCGGCCTCAATCCACGCTATGCGCCCGGATATGCAAATCTGGCCCACGCCGTATTTATGCAAGGACATCTCGTAGAGGCCATCAAGATAGCTAGAGACGGTGTCAACACCGCTGATCCGGACGCCGATCTATGGATTTATCTCTGCCGCTTAGACGCACAAAATCACAACTTTGAAGCTGCCAAAGATGCCTGTGACCAGGCTCTTCGAATCGCACCCAGTAATCAGACAGCGCGTGAGCTTAGGACGCGGCTGGATGGTGTTAACTAAAATGATTTTGATGAAACAAATCTCAGCAGCTGGCTATGAGTGTGAGCTATTGCCACTTTCAGATTCGGAAGCCGTATGCATTTATGTACCGAGATTTTTTGATAAGTGTGCACTAGCTTAACTTGACCAAGAGATCGCTTGGCGACAAGACTCAATCACTATGTTTGGTCGGAAGACAAAGCTTCCGCGCCTCACTGCCTACTACGGTGATCAAGGCACTAGTTATATTTATTCCGGAATTAAAAACGACCCTCTGCAGTGGAGCCCAACGCTCAGTGCCATGCGCGCACACATGCAATCGGTGCTAGGTCTGAACTTCAATGCGGTCCTCGCTAACCGCTATGCCGATGGCTCGCAGCACATGGGATACCACGCCGATGATGAGCCTGAACTTGGCATAAACCCGGTCATCGGATCGCTTAGCTTTGGCGACACTAGACGGTTTCTTATTAAGTCAGTCGGAGGGAACGAGCGCCATAAAGTAGATTTGGAGAGTGGAAGCCTCCTACTGATGGCAGGAACTTTTCAACACCACTACCAGCATGCACTCGGCAAAACCAAACGTCAGTCGGGACTACGGATCAATCTTACTTTTCGATTGGTGGTGTGAAGCACTAAGAATCAAGCACGCTTTTTCTTCTTGGTCGTGGCAATTAATTTTGGTGCTAATTTCGAAGCTAGATACCCAATCCGCCTGTTACAGAACCCGAATTTAGCCTTAGAGGTTAAAATCGAATGGGTATAAACAAAGCACAAGAGCCTGAATTTACTGGTACTAAAAAATATTTCTAAAGATCCACCCAAGCTCTGACGAAGCCCTCTAATGAGGGAGAAGCGGGACTTTCCCCCCAGTAGTCCAAAGCTTAGGGTCGATCCAATGGATCAACGAAACACCAACCTAACCCACTCACCATCCGCGACGATATTGCGGTTAGGATGGGCGTTAGTTGTGGTGTTTATCTCAGCGTTCGCGAT
>OMIY01000284.1 GCA_900299215.1 bacterium
CGCTGTCTCACTGAGACGTCCTCCATCCACTAAGCTGCGTGAAATCAACCGATCGCATGTGCCGCAGTCACGTCCCACATGAACAATTAGGGGATTGAATGAGGGGCGACCTTTAGCTGCGTATATCTTTGCGATGGCCGATTCTGATGTGGCATCGGCTGCTAAACCGTAGACCGTTTCAGTTGGAACTGCTACCACCTCGCCACTGAGTATCAGTTCCTTCGCAACGCGAATGGCACTGTCAGAAGCCTTAAGTCGCATCGTTTTGAAAAGCTTAGTCACTTGTGTCCAACTCAGCCTTGATCTCCCAGTCGGCGCCACGCGGAAGAATCGCTTGGTTCTTGTTCGGTGCTTCCTTGCCAAGTTTGTCACCCTGGCATAAGAGATAATCAAATTTTGGTTTTGTTGGTGAAGTTTCGCGGCGTTTTCCGCCAGCCGCTTTCGAGCCTGCGACTGCTAGATTACTCCTCTCAGGACGACCCACAACCACAGCCTCAGGCTTGGTTAGGTGCAATTGCTTGTACAAAGATTTACTTGCAAAGGCCATTAGGGTGCCACTGAGATAGCTTCTACTGATCCCTATCGATTTATCTAAAGTCTGCATGATTTTTGGTTGCTGCCAAGTCCCCTCGCTGTAGCACCAATCACGATTTAGGTTGAGCATTGGGCACGGCGTATTCGAAATGCAGGGATAAAGTGGTTGGTAACCAAAGTCCACCAGCTGATCGCGAAGTTCCATTGCCGCTCTTGCAAATGGTTGAGACGCTGGTTCCAGAAGTAAGAGTAAGGTGTTGCCTTGCGCTTGTTCGGACATAAGTCTCATGATGCGTGAGCGAGCTTGGGGATTTCGAGCTAATTCATTCCACACATAGCCTAGCGAGATTCCATGAATCTCATGGCCTTTGGCTAGGGGAATCATAGCCGAATCGAGCCGCTCTAAACCAACTCGATGGGGTTTCACAGCGGCACCGCAGCCGGCCTCAGCTAGTACTCGCGATGCGGCCGCCAGTAAGCTACTGCTTGTATCGTACAGGTGAATATTGAGAGCCGAAGGCGCAAGTCCTGCCCCTAGTAAAAAATCTGTTACGGCATGAGCAACAGCTCCCGTGCCACACCCAAGGTCGTACCAAGTGACAGACGCATTCTTGGCGCCTTTTTTTAGGTAGCCGGCCAGATCGGTTCTGTCTTGCAGACGCTTAATGAGCAGTCTACTGCGCGCAGCGTTGACTAAATGAAAGCCGAGTAGGTAGGCTACCGTTAGTTGCTGACTGCCCAGCATGCCGCGGCTAACTTCCCCTCGTTCCTTGGTAAAAGCCTCCCACAGATCGATAATCGTGCCTGTTTCCTGACGAAGCACTTGGCCTAGCATGGCCTCCGGGGTTTGCCCTTCGCGCTTGGTCCCGCGGGGTAGCTTGGCAAACTCAAGCACCGCATCGCGCCAGGCTGTGAGCATCCGTCCGGGTAGATTGATAGGCTGATTTAGGCTGGTCATAGCTTAGTTGACTCCAGGGTAAACGAGGCCGCCCTTGTGTAGTCTCTTTTCATCAACTGGTCCACTTAAGTGTTGGTGGATTCTAGCAACACCACCATCTGAGTTCATTAAACTGTTGAAAAAATTAGACAATAATTGATCTGGTGGCGCTTCTGCGGTGCACTTAAGGCTTGTTACTACTGGCAATAGGGTATAAATCACAGCCAGGGTCAGCCTGATGCTGCCAAGTCGAAGTGAGCCGAACGATCATGTCCACTGACAAACCCCTCCATGTAGGTAAGCCAGCATGGCTTAAAACTGCCATCCCAACAGGGGGCACCTACTTTCAGATTAAGCGGGACCTAAGAGAACGTAAACTATTCACTGTTTGTGAAGAGGCGAAATGCCCCAACATCAGCCAGTGTTGGAGTCAACGTACCGCTACCTTCATGGTCCTTGGTGACACCTGTACTCGGGCCTGCCGTTTCTGTAATGTTAAGACCGGTAACCCTGGCGGCTGGCTTGATCCCCATGAGCCTGATCAGACGGCGGAGTCGGCAAAGGCAATGGGGCTCAATTACGCTGTGATCACCATGGTTGATCGTGACGATTTGCACGATGGCGGGGCTGCTCATGTCGCAAAGGTCATTCATCGCGTCCGTGAACTGAGTCCCCACATCAAAATTGAGATTTTGGCAGGGGATTTTGCTGCCCAAGATCACTGCTTGCAGACTCTTCTTGCTGCAAAGCCAGAGGTTTTTGCTCACAACCTTGAAACCGTCGAGCGCCTCACGCCTCGCGTCCGCGATGCGCGTGCAGGATATTTGCAGTCGCTGCGTGTGCTTCGGCGTGTGCGAGAGTTAGCTGATTACCGAGTCTATACCAAAAGTGCACTCATGCTGGGGTTGGGTGAATCGCTTTCCGAGGTAGAAGGTACCCTAGCCGACATGCGTGAGTATGGTGTGGAGTTCGTGACCATTGGCCAATATATGCGCCCTACTAAGAAGCACTTGAGTATAAAACGGTGGGTGCCGCCAGAAGAGTTTGACGAGATTGCTGCCAAAGCGCGTGCAATGGGCTTCTTGTCGGTAGTTTCTGGTCCGCTGGTCCGAAGTTCTTACCGTGCAGCAGATTTCTTTAACCGCGCCACCTCAGGTGAAACACCAAAAGCTTAAGCTGGTAGGAGGTGGTTTGGTTTGGACTGGTTGTTGGCAACCTTAATGATGAGCCTATGGCTGCTTCTATCGTCGCTGCCCATGGTCGTTTTAGATCTGTTAGCAGCGGGGATTGCTCCAGTTTATCGAGTATTAGCTCGTCGTGATCGGCAGCGACTAGAGTCAAATGTTCACCGAATTTATGGGCTACCAGCAAGAAGCCATTTTGCTCAAATGTTTTGCCGCCAGGTTTTTCGCGAGCAAGTTGCAATTGCTCTGGAGACTATGAGGGTCATTCGTTACCCAGCCCTAGCGAAGGTCATCGGATTTGAGGAACTGCGGGCTCAGGTGACTAGGGCTGAGGCGTCAGGCCGCGGGCATATTATGATCACCGCGCATCTTGGCAGTTGGGAACTATGTGCATACTACGCTCAGAAGGCTGCCAGTCGTCCTCTGCATGTTTTGGCTAAACCGGCAAAAAGAAAATTTTTGACGCGTTTTCTTGCGGGTTTGCGTGCGCGCATGCAGGTCAACGTGCTCTGGACGGACCGCAAGACTTTGCTCCGAGATATGCTCGGTGCTCTAAGACGCGGAGAGTCCTTGGGTTTTGTTATGGATCAGAAACCCGAGGGTCGCCAGGGGCCGAAAGTGGATTTCCTTGGCTTACCAACTGAATTTGTCACTGGACCAGCAGCGATGGCGATTCGTTCAGGATGTCCCGTAATTGCCATATTTTGCGTGCGTGAAGGTAGTGGACGGTATCGGCTAATCTCGAGAACTCTGCTTTCTGCGGATCACGGTGAGACGGACGAGGCCGCGTTGACCGCTCGCTTTGCCGCTGCCATAGGCAGTGCTATACGCGCCTATCCTGAGCAGTGGACCTCGTCTTATAAGAGATGGCGGACAACCTAGATGGTTGCGACGCGGTAGCGTTACCTCATACAATGGAAATCATTAGATAGTAGCGACACCGTAGCTAGTAAGCCGTCCTGCGAAGGAGCTGTTGTTGGTGAAACGTTGCACCTTTGGCGCGTGCCTGATTATGGCTTTTTTGCCGCTGCTGATGAGTAGCGCTTATGCGGCTTCTTCGCCTGCCTTCGAGCTAGGTATTGCCGGTGTCACGGGTGGAGATGATCATGCCGATCCAGCGGCACTCATGAGAGCTACTTTAGGCAACTCATTTCACGGTCAGATGCTTCTCTATGGTGCAGACTTTGGTCCTGTCTCAGCGCGCACAATCATGCTTTCAGGCGGAAGCGTTGCGAACCTAAAAGGATTCGAGCGCTTGCAGACCCAATTTGGTTTAACTCTGATGGATGAGTACATCGGCATCTACAGTTCCACCCGTAAACGCCCAGATCAAACTGATCAGCCCAAAATAAGTAAGCACAATTTAAATATCGGGGCCATGATGGGCCTCAGGTTTCAGGCCTTGCAGAAATCAAATTACACGGCAAGTTTCGGTTGGGAAAGTCATCTTTTCCTAGCCGGAAGCGCCGGGTTCTATTTGGTTTTCGGTGTTAAACAAGCCTGGTATGCGTCAGTTGGAGTGTCGATATGAAGCACCGGCTGACCTCCACTACTAGGGTCATGAAGTTTGTCATTGGAGCAATGATTGCGGCTGTAACCGGATTTTCAGCCCCAGTCCAAGCTAGCTCTGTTGCCCTTTTGTTAGGTCCTGGAATCGCCGGCAATGGCGGGTCAAATCCTATAGGCCTTCCACCTGGGCTGACCGACATCGCGGTCAAATATGTGACCTCGGGTGGTAGTGAGCTAACGTTGTCTGTCGTTCCAGGTGTGCTTTTTGGTAAGCGTTATGTAGACGGTGGCTTTTATACCAGCTTGGGAGCTGGAATTTTGGTTAGTGCTAGTGGCGTTGGTTTAGGTGCTTACAGCTCCTTTGGTTATGTGTCCGGCAGTGGAAGCGGCATCCATTTTAATGCTGAATACACCCAAACGATCGGAGCCAACGGCAAAGGTTGGACGGCTCCAGGTGCCGGACGCATTGGTGCGGTTTGGAGTTTCTAGGGGGGCACACATATGGCAAAAGGGCTGCTATTAAGAGCGATGGTCATTGCTTGCTGGCCGCTGCTTACCGGTTTTGTTCTTTTAGGTAAAGATGCGGCAACGCTGCCAGTTACCGTCGATTCTCCATCTGTAGAATTGCTGTGGGACGGTAAAGCTCCTTCAATTTCTGAAAAGGAAAAATTCGCTGACGGCAGCTTTGCCGATAACAACGATGCCGAAATTATGGAGCGAATCCTGAAAAAAGCTGCGGCCACATGGTCAAACATCCCAGGCAGCTTTTTACGTCTTGTGGTCAATGCAAACACTGCTGCCGTTGAAGATCCAAGCGATAAAAAGTACAGCATTACGGTAAAGGCATTGGAAAGCGCCTCTGAAGGTGGAGTCGCACGGCCAATTGTAACTGATGGTTTGATTGAAGATTGCGACATTGCGTTGCCGCCCTCTAGCATCGACGCCAACGCTCTTTTGCACACGCTGACTCACGAATTTGGCCACTGCCTTGGGCTCGGACATGCGCACACCAATTACGGTGCCATTATGGGCTATAGTGGTAGCTCAGATCAAACTGAGCTAGGCGCAGATGATATTTCAGGCGCGATTTATCTTTACGCTGATCCTAATGATACAGAGGCAAAAAAGTTCCGCCAGCTCATAGGAATTGGCTGTGGTTCCATCGGAACGCAACAGTCAGGCAATGCCGCTTGGATGGTGTTGGTCGCTCTTCTACTCCCTCTTGTGACAGTCGTTAATTGGCGTCGGGGTGATCATTGAGTGAGTCTCTCAAAAGACTGAGACGAGTCTTTCATGTCACACCCAGGAGCGCGATTGAATCGTTACTTGTGTGTGTCGGACTTTGTTTGGCTGAGCCAACTCTGACATCACTGTTAGTTGGCGGTGGCATTGCGCTTGTAGGCGAGGTCATTCGACTCTGGGCTGGTGGTTATCCGGCTTTGGCACTCAGGTCTGGGCCTTGCCGGTTTGTGCGCCATCCCCATATTTTGGGTTCGGTACTACTTTTTCTAGGGTTAGCCACGGCGACTGCCAATTTTTACGTGATGCTTTTGACCTTAGTCAGTCTGCCATTAGCTTACAGGGGGCGCTATCTGCGGGCTGAGTCAGCCGCCAAACAACTTTGTGGGCCTTGGTATGCTGATTACGAGGCTTCGGTGCCAGCTCTACTGCCGCGCCTTTGGCCTGCTGCAAAAGACTTTCAAAAGGGCAGCAATCAGATGGTTAACAAATTGGAATCAATAGGATTTTCGTTGGAGTTGAGTCTGCTTCGTGGCCGCCATCGTGAGCTTGATACAGTACTTGCGATGATCATAATTGCCGCAGTTCTTTACGTTCTGATTCGGTTTGGGTCGCAGGGGCTCCTGCAATGGTCTATCTTTGGGATTCTGGTATTCATGGCTGGTGTCCGGACAGCTTATTACCGGTTGCGTTGATACTGGTGATCAGCGATGCTCCGGCAGGTAGCAACCTATTTTTTTGAGGCTAAAGTTTATGCCGCATTCTTCTCCATTTCCTGATTTCGTTAACATCAAAGATTTGCTGACCGAAGAGCAGCGCTTGGTGGAATTAAGCGTGCGGGATTTTGTCGCCAAGGAGGTTGAGCCCCGTATCAAGGATTGCTACCTCGAGGAGAAGTTTCCGACCGAGATCATCCCTCGGTTGGGAGAGTTGGGACTTCTTGGATCCAATCTGCAGGGCTACGGGCTACCTGGTATGGATGCAATTGCCTATGGCCTTGTGATGCAGGAACTTGAGCGATGCGATAGCGGGCTGAGGAGTTTTGCATCCGTCCAGGGCTCACTTGTCATGTATCCAATTCATGCTTTTGGTAGTGAAGCGCAAAAAGAGGAATGGTTGCCTAAACTCGGAAGTGCC
>OMIY01000285.1 GCA_900299215.1 bacterium
CAATAAGTCGAATCGGACTTGAAATCAGAAAATTTCGGCATTGAAGTGGCACGCTCACTCAAACTAAAGACTGAGTTTAAAAGACTACTCCGACTTTGCGACATTCTCGCTAGGAGTTCCTGCCGTCGGATGTGGTCGGCGATCTTCATGCCGATAAAGCCGATGATCGACGCTAATGCCAGTGTGACCATGACCTCGATGATGCTGTATCCATGAGGCTGCCTCATTGTAGACGTCCTGACTTGACAGCTCCGCCATTGCCGGATGTGGGCGCGTAGTCAGTGGCAATCCACACAGGATCTAACTTGTCAGACTTATTAAGGTCGACGTTAGGGTAGGGCAACAAGTCCATGAGCGGCTGACTACTGTTCAGGGCCTCGATCCATTCCCGTGGAGTTTCGGGGCGATAAAATGCTCCGCCCTCGGCTTGGCAAATATCGCTGCCCTGCCCATAGCTCGATCCCCGCTTGGCGCTGACAAAGATGTTCTCTTTGTCGCCAACGCAGATAAAACGGTAAGAGCGTCCCTGCGATGCCGTTACCGCAACTTCGCCTTTAAACATGAGGTGGTGAAACAAGAGTCGTCCGGCACCCGATTCGGCTTGGCCTGTGGGGCCGTAGTCGGACAAATTGAGTGCATATTTTGTCAATCGCATGCGCCCGGAGGTGTTGTAATAGAGCGCGAGATTATCCTTTCCAGAAGTATTAACCACAGGGGGAGCGATAGCGGTGACTTTGCCCTGTTTGTAGTTTAGGGCAATCCAAAATTCTTCATCGATCCCGTACTTCGTCATCCATTTACGTAGGCCAATTAGATCTTTAGGCAATTGTGGAGCCAAGAACATGCCTTGCTGAGCAAGGTTCATCATGGTGATTTCGCCACTTTGTGAAGGTAGATTGGCTGCGTCTGCCGCCTCAAGTATGGCTGCTAAACTGGACCCGTTTGCAGTCTCTGTGCCCATCTGATAGCAAGTTTTGGGCGCTTCTATCTGCGAGCCACGAATTGGTGTCCAGTTTGTGCCGTTAATTTGACGCGGCAAAACAAAACCACCGAAGCCGTAACAGAGGGTGGCAAGTTGAGAGTCACAGGATTTTGGTCTCAGTATGAGTTTATTGGATGCTGGATCTAAGCGCCCAGCAATGCATTGCTTGTCGCCTTCATTAAACCCTTCAAGCGTGAATGTCGTGGTATCAAGGTAGGGCTGGCGGTTTCCCGGCGGCTCCACGAGCCAACACTCAGGGATGTTCGAGTCGAGTGGCTGGTCAGGCTGCTTATCCATGGGGCCAAAGGTACCTAATCCAATCTGGGCGCAGTTTTTCATGTAGCAAGCGGTACAGCCCACCTCTTCGTCGCTAGGAGCCGAAAAACCATTCTGCGGGAACTCCTGAAAACTATACTTAAGGTTAGGGCGGAATCGACTGGCACTGTTGTCACCGCCTTTATTGTAGTTGGTTTTCTCAACGCAAATTGCGCGACAAACATTGTTGGCACTGTCAGTTGATTCCCGATCAGTGATTTGCGCTGCAAGCTGATGGGATCCAGTAACCCTGAAACTGCTTCCGCTAACTCCATCCAGCGTGTAGGTCTGTTTGGAGGAGCTGGTAACAGCCTCTGAGCCACTGCGAGTGATGGAGAAAGCTGGTTTGAGTGTCATGCTGGCGGCAAACTTGGCGAGGGTGTTGCGAGGATTATATTCCAGGTCCATGGTGACGTTCATGGGTCCATAGGTCCGTTCATTTGAGGCTAGCAATGGGCAGCGATAGCGGCGTTCGTTGCAAGACACTGCAATATTTTTGCTAGTGTCGGTGGTGATAGCTTGCCCGTTGTCTGCCAGTTTTCCTTCCTGGATTTGGGTCTTGCGAAAGTCGACGATCATGGGCGCATCGAGTTCGCCGGTAAAGTAGGACCGGTTGTAGACTGTGCTTCCGTCAGGATTGGAAGCGCCCATGCCTGAAAGAGAGAGTAAGACTTGACTGCCCCTAGTTCCACCATTCGGGGTGAGCCTGCCCTTACACAGACCTGCTGAGGGGGCCCAGACAAAGTCGCTAAGCTTTTTCACAGTGCGCTTTGTCGATTTTGCCGTGGCTTTGTAGCTTACCTCGGCGACGATAGAAAATCCGACGTCTTTAACATCAAAGGATCGGTCTGCTTCACCGACATTGATCCGGGAGAAAAGCCCTTTATTTGGATTCGTGTAGGTCGGGATAATCTGGATTGATCCAACCAAATCCATGTCAACAAGACCTTGATTACTGAGTTCTGCTCTGTTATTCCCGGCAAGTGAGAAGCATCGACGCCAGTTGTCACTGTAAGTGCAGCCTGCTTCAGGCCTGGATCCGATAGCAGACCAGCCGCCAAATTTGTCACGCCACCTTGAGTCACTAAAGGTATAACGGCTGCGACCGCCGTAGGGGGCGATTGTGATGAGGATGTTGCCGACACCTGGTGCGGCGGCATCGGTAGATACCAAGCTGCAAATGCCCTGATCGGCGCTACCGTCGGGGCCGATATCAAGTAGCATCGCTCGAGCACCCGCTAAAAGTTGCTCAGCGTAACGGGTTGCGGCCGGTACTGTCTTGGAAAATCGCATGATGCTCTGTAGCGAGTCACTGGATTTAATGAGTACAAAGGCTGCCATTCCTGCAATGGCAAGACCCACTAATACTTCGATTATAGAAAATCCATAATTTAATGCAGTTTGCTTCTTTAGGGGGGGCATAGCTTCCTCAGTGCGGTGGAACTACATAGATTACGTTTAGGCGACCGGGTAGTTTACCTGTGCTCTTATCAATCGGTTCGTTCAGTCTGAATGGCTCGATACGTGCCTGGGTGCTGGTAGCATCGAGCTGGTAACTGATACGACCAGCTTCCGTTACGTGCTGAACAGCGTTTCCTGCAGTACGTGCTCTGGTGGTCTGGACAAACATCTGGCACGGAGCGGTGTCGGCCCATTGAACCGACTTATCAGGGCGCAGTAAGTCGCTCACTGGCACTGTGACGCTCTGTTGACTAGCGGTGAGTTGCTGTTCCGTGCAGTTTTCACCGTTAGCGCCGATGACTGCATTTAGATCACCTTTGGTGCAGACGGAGCGTTTGTAAGCTAGGTCATATAACGCTCCTGGGCCCAAGTTTGTGGTGACCCCTAGGACTTCCACCACAGCTTCGCTATTGACGCTTTGGGGACCTCGGCAGGAGGGAAAGGGATTTTGCGACAGCGAGCTATTGCACTGTCCAGCACATGCTGCTGCCGTGCGCAGGCTTAATCTAGTTAAAGCAATCGGTCGTTTCAAGGCTACCGCAGACTGAGCGTCGAAAGTTCGGCCCTCTTTTTTATACTCGATGGTCGCAGTAGCTATGACGACGTAGTTGTCTCGATCGATGGATTTCGTGATATCTTTTTGGCTACCAATTAGCTTTTTTAAGGTTGGGCTAGTGTCGGCGTTGACGAGTTCAAACTGTAACTGGGCATTTTTAACTTGATTGGGTGAATTGGGTTCAGTGATGGCCCGTGGCACCACATCAAAGACGAGATTGTTCCCGACATTCCTTTGATTGACGAGGCCGAACACTTCCGCACGCAAATCGGCGTCTTGCCGTTGAGCCCCGTCATACCGACAGTTGGCTTTGCCACCAGAGGCCCAGCTTCCTTCCTTGCAGGTTACTAGGTTGTTAGCAACGAGGAATCCGGCAATTGAAAGGAC
>OMIY01000286.1 GCA_900299215.1 bacterium
CGCATTTTTTCCTTAGTCCAAAAGCACTTGCCGACAGTGCCTCCGAAATTGCCGCTACTCTAGTGCGGACAGATCCGACTCACACCCCCGCGTATCAAAAGGGATTAGCTGACTTTAGGAATACGATGGCAGAACTCGACAAAGAGGTAGAACTGCTACTCGCCCCGCTCAAAAAGCTGCAAATGGAACAAAGTGGCCGTGCCGTGGTCTTGGAATATCATCGTGAATTTGCCTATTTCTTGGCGGATCATAGCTTGGCAAGCTTCGGCAGCATTGAGGAAAAACCAGGAGTTCCCCCTTCGGCAGGCCGACTAGCTGAAGTGGCAATAGCTGCAAAGAATAATGGAGTTAGAGTTGTCCTTGCTGCGGATTACTTTCCCAAAAAGACCTTGGATCGTTTCGAGGAACTTTCAGGAATTGGCGTAGCAATCGTCCCGACGATGATGCAACAGGGAACCAAATTGCAGAATTATGCAGATTTGCAGCGTCATATTGCCCGCAGCCTAATCTCAGCTGCCTCAAAGCCTGTTCAAGGTCACTAACTAAAGTCTAGGATCTCGAATGTCTGCTGACCTTTTGCTAAAACTCAACGACCTAAGCTACGGCACGCCTAACGGACGCCCACTAGTCAAGGGGCTGAGCTTAGGTCTAGGCGGCGGCCAAATACTGGCTGTCACAGGCCCAAACGGTACTGGCAAATCTACACTACTACAAGTGTTGATGGCGGCGCGCGCGCCGTTATCAGGAAGCGCCAAAGTTACGACGACATCAGTAGGCTACCTTGCGCAGCTGCAAAACCGCGAATTCCACATCCCTATGACCCTGGCTGATGTCATCACCATACACTGCCGCAAAGGTCTGAATCTCGCTGAGGCTTTAGATGTGGGACTATTGACTCGAACTGATCTAGAACTAGCATGGAATACAGCCAGCGGGGGCGAGAGACAACGCACCCTCCTCACCCAGATTCTTCTCTCAAAGCCCAAACTTTTGATTCTTGACGAGCCAACAAATCATCTGGACTCCCAAAGTCGCTTGCAACTTTTGCAACTCCTTGAGCGTTTTGTTAGCGATGGTTCCCATTCAGTCATTATCGTTTGCCATGAAAAACTGTTTGCAGAGCACTCGATCCGAAACGTTTCCATGCTTGACCTCTCAAAGTATCAGGGGTGACCATGCAATCACTCTTTTCAATTTATGCTGTAACTATCATAGCAGCAACCGCTCTGGGGGCTGCCCTGGCTGCACTTGGCACCCAATTGGCAGCAAGGGACCGGGCGATGCAAACTATGTGCATCAGTCAAGGTGCCATGTTGGGCGTACTACTCGGATTAGGCATATTCAGTTACAGCTCTGACATTCCAGCTGTTAGCATCGGCGGACCTTTTGTTCTGGGTTTCATTCTGGCCGCAACTACCTCTTCAGTTAGCGAGAGATTAGCAGCTAACGCTGGAAGCTCAAACAATACTCACTTTGCGGCTCTATTCGCTGTATTATTAGCATGCGGCTACCTGATCAGCGCACTTTTCCCTTTAATTGAAAGTCATATGTCACAAAAGTATTTTGGCGACTTGGCAACTCTTAGTCGTGGCGAATCCTTAGCAGCAATGGTTATCGGCTTCATGCTACTCGCCATTTCGCTACTTTTTAGAGGTGAGCTTACTAGAGATTCGTTCGCAATCTCAATCTTGGGAACCCCTCAACCAGCAACCAGATGGGGCAATCTTTTTGCATTCGGCAGTTTATTGGTGATCTGCTTTTGCATTCAAACTGTCGGTTTTCTTTTCACGATATCATGCCTATTTATCCCTACCTCTATCATGTCGTTCGGAGCTAAAGCGGGACTTAGGCGCCACATTCTTTTTTGCACAATGATTGGTGCTATTTCAACGGCTATGGGATTTGTACTTTCACTAATTTTTAGCCATCTCCCGACGGTTCCAACCATTATTGCAACTATGACTTTAACCGCTGCTATTTTTAGCAATCTTGGAAAACACAATGCCAAATCTTAAACACGGTCAAATTTTAGGAGGCTGGCTGGCACCCCATCCGCCCCATCTAGTCTACGCAGAAAATCCGACACAGAACGAGCCCCGCTCGCGCGGCGGCTGGGAGGTCTTGAGGTGGGGCTATGATCATTGTCGGACGAAACTTAAAGAGCAACGACCCGATGTGATTTTAGTCCATACGCCACACTGGCAAACAACAGTTGGACATGATGTCTTAGCAGTACCTAAACTTAGTGGATTATCCGTCGATCCCATTTTTCCCCATTTGTTTCGTTATCGCTTCGATCTACAAGTGGACGTCGAACTTGCCCTTGGCATAAGCGCAGAAGCTCGCAAACTAGGACTTACCTCAAAACCGATGACGAATCCGGATTTCCGTGTCGACTACGGTACCATCACAAGCCTCCACATGATGAATCCTAACTGGGATATCCCCATTATCGCCCTGAGCTCCAACAATAGTCCTTATTTTCACGATACTAAAGTTGCCCAGGATGAGATGATCAAACTTGGTATAGCAACCAAGAATGCTGTTATCCAGTCGGGTAAACGAGTGGTATTAGCGGCGAGTAATTCGCTTTCGCACCTGCATTTTAGCGCTGAACCAAATCCCGAACTCCCTGAGGATATGAGTCGCGAGCATGTATTTAGTCAGTCGCAGTATGAATGGGACGTGCGTGTATTGAATTTAATGCGTTCAGGTGATGTTCATGGACTCATGAGTATTATGCCTCAGTTCATCGACGAAGCATGTGCTGAAGTCAAAGCCGGCGGGCTTACATGGATGCTAAGCGCGATGGACTTTCCGAAAACACCCGCTCAAGTCCACGCTTATGGGAATGTCATAGGCACAGGTAATGCAGTTGTTGAATGGGACCTAACCAGTCACAAAAAGGGAATCACGCCATGAGTTTGAAATTTACTGCACTGGTCCCTGGCCTTCCCCATTTATTGCATCCAATCCCAGGCTCGCCGCACGTTCATCTAAGTGCAACAATGCAAAAACTTGGTGACGTCATAAGAGATCAAGGAGTGCAGCGCATCCTTTACTACAGCTCTCAGTGGCTGTCGGTTCTCGGTACCATGGTGCAGGCTAAAGAACGACTCAGTGGCACACATGTCGACCCGAGTTGGCACCACCTTGGTTCATTTGACTATGATATGACGGTAGATTTGTCGCTTAGCCGACAAATTGCTCAATGCGCTACGGTTGCTGGATACTCCACTCAACTAATCGACTACGAAGGTTTTCCAGTTGACACAGGAACCATTGTTGCTAACTCGTTAATCAATCGTGACAATGTCAAAGTTTCAATGATCTCCTCGTGGCTGTATGCCAACTACAACCAAATAAAAGATTTCGCCACTGTGATAGGTGCTGAAATTGCAAAAGATCCTACACCCACAGCAGTCATTGGAATTAGCTCTCTTTCTGGCAATTACTTTCCAACGGATATCGATCCACGCGAAGACCGGATCTCCGCGTCAGCGGATGATGAATGGAACCGTCGTATCATCGCACTCTGCGAACAGGGAGTACTAAGCGAAGTGGATCGCCTCGCTGGTGACTATTCGAAACAATGCCGAGTCGACATTGATTTCAAAGTTATGGCCTTTTTGCGTGGCATTGGGGCCGCAGAAGGTCACAAGAGATCGATTTGCCACGGATATCAGCCAATCCATGGTACCGGAGCAGCAATTCTTGAGTTTCGACCGTAAACTTAACAGACCAGGTAACCCAAACGCCCGTAAACACGGGCGTTTTATTTTTTGCTAAAGCTTTTCCCAGAAAATGGCGAAAAAGAGATTGTAAGGCGATGAAACTAACAATCGTATGACATCTGTGCGGATCTAAGAAAAGCCCGCACGAAACAGCGTAGGAAAACCGCATATTCGCCTCGGGACCAGCCTATGCCTCACTAGGAGGACGATCATGAGTTACTACCGTCCTAACCAGCACGATGAAGTTCTTCATCACGGTTGTCCGCCGTAGCTACCTTAGCCGAAGCAGCTGTGCTGTGGACGCCTCAAACCGATACCATTCAACAATTAATTCGCATTTACGTGTTAATCACGAAAGAGCAAGAAGCTGGGAGGTACGTATGCTGCATTGGTGCTCTCATACCCGTTTACACACGGGCTGCCCACCTTAAGAAAGTGGATGTGAGGCTCTGTCACGGAGACCGAGCGGCTCACCGAAATTCAAATAACATTTTAGGCAATTCATCTGATTGCCAGATTCAAAACGAATATACAGACGCGGCCTTAAGTGTCGCTGAACCAATTATAACCAGCCCCCTCCTTCGTTGAGGGGGCTTTTTTCGTTTCCCCAATCCCCCAAGAATACACACATAAAAACTTTTTTTAATGATCCCCCTAAAGACCTTAGGCCTTCCATCCGAAACACCCCCCAAGCGCTCTGTGAATTAGCGCCTTGCAGGAGTTTTTATGAGTGTTGACGTAATCATTCTAGCCTCTGTCGGAGTCGTATTCAGCTTCGTGATTGGATATCTACTCGCCAGTAATCTAAAACGAACTGGCGCCTTCCGAATGGAGAGTGAGTTTAGAAAAGCGCAAATTCAACTCGAAGAGTCTCTCCACAAGACAGAAGCCCTGGAAGGTTCTCTCGGCACTATATCCGAGCAACTCGATAATGCTCAATCCGAGGTCCATCGCTTAACCGCATTACTAGACGCCAAAACAAACGAACAGCCCGAACACCTACACCAGCTAAAAATTGCCTCAGATGCCCTTGGGGTGGAGCGCGAAGCACGTAGTAACGCAGAAGCTCACGTGAGTTCGCTGCGTGCACAATTGGACGACAAGACTCTTACCATTGAGCAACTGAAAACCATACGAACTGAGTTGCAAGCGAAATGTGACAGAGAGCGAGCGCTATACGAACACCAATTCAATCTTAATCGGGAACTAAGTAACCGAGCCATGGATTTTGAAGTCAGAGCTGCAGAAACCAATTTAAGGTACCTCGCGGCTGAAGAGAAATTGGCAGAGATCAAGGGCGAATACGACCAACTTCTTGCAAAACATCAGAATCTAGTCGCAGAAGACGGTGAACTCAGAGGTAAGTTGGCTGAACGTGACCGAGAACATTCCGAGAAATTGGCGCTTTTCGACGAGCATAAGCGTGCATTAAGTGACCAGTTTAGATTGTTGGCGAACGATATTCTTGACAGCAAGGTTCGCATACTTCAGGAAACGAACAACGCAAACCTGGGATCGCTGATGGTCCCGTTCCAAGAATCTATAGATAACTTTAAGAGAGAAGTGAGTGATATTCACTTTCGACAGACTACACAGCAAGGAGAACTTCGGCGTGAACTTGAGGTACTCAAGGACATTAACCAACGGTTTAACAACGAAGCTCGCGAGCTAAGCCTATCAATCAAAGGCCAGAAAAAAATGCACGGCAATTGGGGTGAATTAGCGCTCGAAAGTGTACTTGAGAACTCGGGATTGGTCCGTGATCGTGACTTCAAGAGATACGTGACAGTTCATAATGAAAATGGCCTACGAGTACCAGATGTAGTCGTTTACCTTCCCGAACAGAGACATATCATAATA
>OMIY01000287.1 GCA_900299215.1 bacterium
GACTTTGGTTTAGTCTCGACCACAGTGATCCTACGAAATACGCGCCGACCCTCGTAACCGCTCACTTGTTTGAAGGTAGTCACCAGCTCAGTGCCAGTCTGATCTTTGATCTCATATCCGCTTAACAGCAGTGACTTGCGAATGTCTGTCAGAGTGGTGTTGTTGCAGCTGGTTAATCGCTCCACTTCAGATTGGGGGAGTGGGCGTAAGTGTGCGCAACCAGAGATTAAAAATAAGGCTAATCCTGCGGTTGGACTGACGCAGCGACGATCAACCAAAAATTGCAACATGGATTGCCTCTTTATACATATAAAAATTGCGAGGTTGCGGCTCTTATTTTAGGCGTAAACCGGAAAATAATCCTCAAGTTTTGTACCAATTATGCCGATAAGGGCGCCAATCTTGAGGAGAACATCATGCGCAACGCCAATAAATTGGCCTTCTTGGCCTTTTCGGTCTTATCATTTATTGCCTGCCAGTCTGAAACCAAGATGGGTGGGTCCGCACAAAAAACACCAGAGAAAAAAAAACCGCTGATCAAAAAGCAGGCTGACTGTCTCGATCTTCTTAATGCTGCTGATGCCTCGGCACCACCACAATTAGTCGGCCTATGGCAATTTTCCGCTAAGACTGCGGAGGATGCCAAGGCTGGAAAAAAATCTTGGCTGGGGTGGACGGGTATCATTATTGGCCCAAATGCCATTCTAAGCGCTGACTACCAATGGCCGGAGGATCCAAGTCCGCAACCGATCAAGATTCAACTCGCGGGCGATCTCGATGAAAGTGCAGAGCACCTTGCGACGTTACCGGAAATTGAGACTGTCATTCATCATCCATCCGTAACAAACAAGTCAGTAATGTCTGTGCCATCTTCAACAGTCGCAGTGCCACCTGTGAATCAGGGCATTGCCCAGTCTGAGCCTGTGCCGAGCAACGAATGGGACAGGATGTCGGAGAATGTTGTGATCTACAAATCGCGCCTGGCCAACTTACCTAAATACTTCAGTGTTAGTCAAAAGCGGCGCCTACCTGGTGAGCAGGTTACACTACTTGGAACTGGTGATCGCATAGACCTTGATTACGATACCCCCGCAAAAAATGCACCCGCTATAGGTACCAATACCTTGCTCGATAGCGCAGCGCTTCCCCAGGAATTTTCTTGGCTGAAAAACGACTCAAGTTATCTTATTGGCGGACGGCGGAAGACCACTATCAATTCATCCACAAGCGACAGTATGCCAGGTCACGGCGACGCTGGCTCGGCGATGGTCCAGGGCACTACACTGGTCGGTATGACTATCAGTTTTGACCGTCAAGACATTAACGGCCTCCTAGGAAAAGAATCTCTGGCAGTCTATCTCGATCTTTCCAGTAAGTTTGCGCAGGAGTTAATCGCCGCTGCTATTGAGAAAAAGGCTGAGATTGTCAAAGAGAATGACAAGCCCGTTGCTCCAGAGTGCAAACCCTCTTAAAAATCTACTCTCATAGATGTTTGGTTTTCTGGACCTTGCGGTCTGTCGATCCTTTGACTAATCTAGAGTGACCAGTTTCCATCAAAGTCACATTTAGAATTAAAGGGCCGCACCATGGCATGCTTTGGCGTTCACCCTACAGTGCGGGCATATGCAACTTTGGCTGCGGTACTCGGTGCCCTCGTCGGCTGCAAAACTGCTGGGCATAGCGATCCGAAGGACATCTCCATGCAAGTGGCTGATGTCCTCGATGAACAAAAGTGGATCCAGTCCTGCGACCTGGAGTTAGCAAATCCGGCAACTGCGGCGAAGGCCAAGGCCGATCTGAACCGGTTAGCTGGTACGGCGGATTGTCGCAAAGCCTACCCAGTGGTGAGAGCTACCGTCCTTAATTACATCGCTAAACCATAGTTCTCTAGATCTGAAGCGGAATGCAGGCAGACCGTTGCCAAACCTCATGGAGTGATTATGAGAATTAAACTGCGCCACTCAGTGTACTGCCTGGCAGCGACTTCACTCATTACTGCGGAAGTTTATGGCATCACGGTCATGACCACTTGGGAAACCTACACCCAAGGTGAGGAGCAGGAAGCTGCCGATGTCGCCAATGAATTAATCGATATGATTAAGCAGGAGTACCGCGATCAAGGCAAACGTGTGATGCGCGATGCTCACCCGCGGGGGATTGGCTGTGTTGGTGCGCGTTTTACGGTCAATGCCGATCTACCTGAGCAGTATCGGACTGGAGTTTTTGTCACCCCAGGTCAGAGCTATGATGCCATCATGCGTTTTTCGAGTTCGCTCGGCCCTGTCGGAGACCAAAAGCCTGATGCCCGTGGGTTGGCGATCAAACTTTTTGATGTCCCAGGGACCAAATTGCTTGAAGATCAACCGCAGGCAACCACCCAAGATTTTTTAATGATCAATTTCCCGATTTTTCCGGCCCCCACAACCCATGACTTTGCCGGTCTGATCAAACTTCGCAAAAGCCCTCTATCGATCGTCAGCTACTTGGCGGAAAGTCCGATTGGTCATGCGCTCGTCCTTAAAAACGCGCTGGCACTAACCTCGGGTAACCCAAACAACGGCAAAAGTCTGGCAGCTATGACGTTTCATAGCCAGACGCCCTACCTCCTTAAAGGACCGAAGATCGATAGCCCAGTCAAATACGTCTTGAAACCTTGCGAGCAGGTCGCGACTAGGCCCCTTAATGGTAGCGATACGGAACTTCGTGACGACTTACAGGAGCGGCTCGCGCAAGGCTCGCTTTGCTACAGATTTGGCATGCAGTTCTTTAGTGCCGATAAAGGCCTAGAGGTTGAGGATGCTTCCAACGAGTGGACGCTTGATAAAGCCCCAGTAGTGGAATTTGCGACGATTGAGATCCCACCACAAACGTTCCGGACGGACCAACGCCTTGCCTACTGTGATGCACTGTCATTTCAGCCTTGGCACGCGATTGCGCAGCATCAGCCACTAGGCAACGTCAATAGAGCACGAAAGACTATATACGAGGCGATCTCCAACTACCGCCACAAAGCCAACATAGAGGCTGGGTTGTATCCTGAGCCCACAAGCTTAGACGCCTGGAGCGCTCTTAAGGACCCAAGCTATCGCGAATGGCAGGAGATCAAAGTGCCTGCCACCCGCGACTAAGGCATTATTCCGGAGCACCGTTATAGAGTTCTTCGCCTTCGGCCCAGAAGTTTGGTCCATTCTGGCGAATATGGATAGTCTTACCATGTGCACAATCTTGATCTGGTGAAGCGTAGGCCCGGGTGTGATAGGAGATATCACCTTGCATCTGCGTTCTCAGTACAACTAAGAACTCAGGCGAACGGTTCTCGTTTGGGAAGCTGTAGGTATAAGAAGACGAAAATTGATAGTTCGGCGCGAGGTCAGTCGTGTGCCAAGCTCCACCGTTCCAGCCATATTGAACGCGCACGTACGAAGTTGTATCGTTCACGACGCAGGCTAGTGCGTAAAAATTAGGCACTGGACCCTCAGTGAATCCCAGAGTTTGAGTGTTCGCGAACGAAGTCGCAGATGAAACCAGCAACGCCAACGAAAAAAGATGTTTCAACATAATTTAATCTCCCGAAAGTTGAAGGACAGTTTGCTAACAAGATTTGTCCTACGTGTCAATCGGGATGGCGTGGTTCTTTAATGTCCTCGTCGAACTTTGATGCGAGATTAAGATTTGCGCTTCGTCGTTGCTGCAGCGGCTGCTTTCTTTTTATCCTGCTGTAAGTACGAAAACGCTTTGAGTGCCTTGAGCCTCGCAGCTCCGTGATCTACGAGTGGCTTCGGATAATTCTTGCCAAGGGTCACTCCGGCAGCGCTCAATATTTCTTTTGGCGCTTCAAAAGGACGATGGATCCACTCTGCAGGCAGACGCGCCAGCTCGGGACACCAGCGCCTAAGGTAGACTCCAGCCGCATCAAATTTCTCGCTTTGACCTAGAGGATTAAAGACACGGAAGTAAGGTGCTGCATCAGCTCCGCAGCCACCGATCCATTGCCATCCTAGTGTATTATTGGCGAGGTCAGCATCGACTAGAGTATCCCAAAACCACTTGGCTCCTTCTTGCCATGTGATTAACAGGTCTTTGACCAAGAACGACCCAACAATCATGCGTACTCGGTTGTGCATCCAACCTGTGTGCCAGAGTTGTCGCATACCAGCGTCAACGATTGGATAGCCGGTCATCCCGCGTTGCCAAGCTTTGAGTGCTGATTTGGATGATTCCCACGGAAACATCGCAAATTCTGGCCGCAGCGGAGCGTTCACAGTATTTGGAAAGTGATACAACAGATGATACGCAAACTCGCGCCAGCCTAGTTGTCTCAGAAAAGCCTCGCCGCCAGTGCCCTCGCCTGGTTTTACTGCAGCCCTGGCGCCAGCCATGGTGGCCCAGATGCGGCGTGGACTGATTTCACCAAGAGCAAGGTAAGAGCTAAGTTGTGAAGTGGCAGGAAGCGCCGGAAAGTCGCGCTCCGCAATATACTTCGAGGCAACAGGCAGAAATTTATTCAAGACCGCCTCTGCACCCTTTTCACCCGGCGTCCATGTGGCCTCCATCCCTTGGTCCCAAGGGATTGTCGGCTTTAGGCTCAGCTTGCTGATAGCGAGGGATTTGGGCCATGATGCTGGTGCCGGTAGGCGCGTGACTCGCGCCTCAGGGCTTGCAGGAGCCCCCATGGCTAGGCAGGCGCGCCAGAACGGGGTGTACACCTTATAGGGCTCACCGCTCTTGTTCTTAATGGTCCAAGGTTCGTAGAGGAGTGCCCCGTTAAGGCTTTCAGCTGCACACCCTATTTCCTTCAGAGCTGCCTTAATTTGGGTGTCGCGAGCAATAATGCTCGGCTCATAGCGACGATGCCAATAAACAGCATTCGCTTTAGTCGCCTTGACGAGGTCGAGTAGCTCAGCCTCAGCCGTTCCGCTACGGATGATCAGCCGTGA
>OMIY01000288.1 GCA_900299215.1 bacterium
ACCCCATCGTGGTAATAGTTTGATCCCAGAACCTAGTTCAGGTTCGACGTAGTAGCCAGTTCCACTATAGGTACGGCCTTGTTCCGTGAATTTTTCATGCGCATTAATCAAACCGGCGCCAATTTGAAAAAAACTGGTTTTAATGGTTTCGCCTGCCGGTATGGATCTTCCACCAGCAACGATCCCAAAGCTCCTGAACTCTAATTGTCCTTTGTTTAAATCTGGTCGGATCTTATTTGCCAAAGCATAAGACTGAAAGCCGACAATCATACTGTTGTTTAAAATCAAACCTAATCGCGCACCAGATAAGGCAGCGCTTGTGTGCGCCAGCGGTGTCATTCTAACCGAACTACCAAGCTCGACATCAATGGACTCCACATCAAGATCAATAAGTGAGCGGGGACGCGTCGGGTTCGGTTTTTCGTCCTTAACGCCGCTGGCAATTGCAGGCCTTGCCTGTGTAAATAGCGTGATTCCATATAAGAAGACTAAGTTAGTAAATCTTTTGGAAGCCCTCATAAGGCACCTCCTCTTAGGGCGATTGCGTAGCTCATGCCAGAAAAATTGTTGCCACGCATCGACTCACCGTCAACCGGAACATAACGGTAACCAATGTCTAAGCCTACGCGCAAAAACTCTGTTAACGTAACGTAATATCCCCAGCGAATCTCTCCAACCCAGACGCGGTAACGCTGTTCGGTTGAAATCGCGTTATTGACGGCATCCTTATAGCCCGCCTCCTTTACTTGGAGGGAGCCTTGCCCCAAGGACAATGACCATCGCGAAGAGAAAATATCTTGCCACGATGCTAGCCAGGAGTACTCAAGTAAATAATAGTTTAGCGACAAACGGCGCTGACGCCCACCAGAGTCCCGGTCGAGCGGTGAGGCGAGCCGATAAGCACTCAAGCCTAAACCATCCTGATGATCAAACAGTGCCGCGACTCCCAAGCCGTCCAATCGACTTTGAACGTTGTCGACACGACTGATCGCGGTATCGGCGGAGATCTGCCAGCCGTAATAGCCGTCATAAGATTTACACGGCTGCATTAGTGAATCCTGGTGTTTACAGGTAGTCCAAGTTCTGTCAGTTGGATTCTGCGCTTTAGGTGCCTCTCCATAGGAGACAGAAGCAGCTAATCCAAATAGGCTCCCAATCAGGAAGCGATTCCAGCGAGATTTTTTCATAAACAAAGGCTCTCCATAATGTCTTAAAAGCATAGCCAGTTTAGGAAATATAGGCATCATAATCTGGTAGGGTGATCCGCTCAGCTTTGGGTTTTGACATCATACGACCGATCGCACCAACACTCCGACTGGATGCAATGCGTAGAACCTGATTAAAAAACCAGATGCCGACAGATGTTTTTGGGTAAGCTATTCTGGGAATTCCGGGTGCCAGTTGCTGGGCTTTATTGACGTAGGGTCGCACGATTTTCTCGTAGTTGGCAAAAGCCTCACGGTGGTCTGCACACTTGGCGAGCTCCCCTGCGAGTACATAGGCACCAACAAAAGCTAAGCTTGTACCCATGCCGCTAATCGGAGACGCGCAATAAGCAGCGTCGCCAAGTAGGGCGATTCGTCCTTTACTCCAGGCTGGCGCTTTCACTTGCCCTACCGAGTCGAAGTAGACCTCAGGGGAACGATCCAAAGCTTCAAGAATACGCGGGATGCATCCACCCGCGTCGCTAAACTTATCTTTCAGGAGCAGCTTTTGCTGGTACGGATCTAGTTGGTCATAGCCATCGGGGCTGGACAAGAAAGAAAGTGACGCTCTCATGGTCCCTGCGTTATCTGGACGCAGCAGTGCAGCTCGTCCACCGGGGGCGTTATACCAAATAGCCCAATCACAATCGGACGGAATGCGGGGAATCGTCAGGTAGGCCATGTAAAGTCCCAACTCTCGAATATTTGATTCGCCTGCAAACACGAGATCTCGCGTTTTGGATCTAATGCCATCAGCAATGATCACCAAACTAAACTTCCGTACGGTACCAGATTGAAACCTGACGGTGACACCGTCATCCTCGTTTACTAACTCGACAATGGAATCACCAAAAATGTACTCAGTACTGTCGCGGCTGCGTTCGTAAAGTATCTTTGCTAGATCGCCCCGAAGGATCTCAAGCTCAGCTGTGAATCCTCTCGATTCTGATTTCACGACTGCGAACTTCGCAACGGTCGCGCCTGCTGCATCTACAAAGCGCAAACCCTTCTCGCCAGTGTTGGCGGCTCTGATGTCGTCCTCGATACCCATCCGGCGACAGACGGCGCGCCCCGCACCGCGAACATCGACACTTTGGCCACCCAAGCGCAGATCTTTGGCGCGCTCGACCACAGTGACGCTAAGGCCGTAGCGAGTCAGCCAGTAGGCCAGCGTGGGGCCAGCGATACCGGCGCCAGAGATCAGGATGGGCGAGTGTTTCATGGGGTATTCCGTTTCTCGCGCCTATTGGCCTTCTTGGGGCCTTCTTGGGTGCTTCTTGGGGTTTTGTCGTTGCTGAAGAATTATCGAAGCTGCAGTGATTTTTCTTAACTTTTCGCTGAGGCACACTCAATCTTTGGGTGTCTTAACCATCTGAAATAAATAGATAAATATAATTATCTAAAGATTTTCCCCAAACATACCGAAACCATCTCTGATAGGACCCCTGTGTGTCTAGTCGAAACGCGTCACCTGCTTTAGAGGCAACTCGGTCACCAACCGGAGTATGACGCAGACACATGAAGAAGACGCAGAAAATCCTCACCAAAGCCTCAGCATTAACCATCTGGTTAGTCAGCGTGATTTTCTACGGCTCTCAGGTCGGGTGTTCTAAGCACGATAAGGGTCTGGCAGCTGCTAAAACTGTAGACCTTAGGGTCAGCTCAAAGTGTAGCAATGGTGCCGCCTGCGATGCGCCAGTAGTCAACAAAAACCCGGATACACGGCTGAGCTTAGACAAATTGCTTGAGAGTGTTCAACCTCTCAGCGATGAAGCTGCCATCAAGTACTTAATTGACCAGTGCGCGTCGTGTCATGACACCAAAACCGGTTCTGTTCCAAGTTTCTGGCCGCTCGATGTCGATCAGTTCAATAAACAGTACCTCGTAGTTGATCCTGCAGGGCCAAAAATTTTTGCATCGTTACTGTTTAAAGCTAAAGAACTCATAGGCACCAAACCTGAGCCGATGCCGACAGGACAGCTTTCACCAGAAGCCAAATCACATTTACTGCCGCTCATTAAATGGATGACTGCTGAAATGCCTGGCGCCGTTCAAGACGCCATGCCGATTTTATCGGGAAGTCAACTTAGTAAAGAGATTGGTAACGTAGGTGTCATTCTTGACTTTAAATGTTCGCAACCGTCCACAGCTCGAGAGTTTGTTCGCCGACTCGTTAACGATGCCTTCAGTCGGGAGCCTTCAGAAGCAGAGTTTAAGCTTTTAACTGGTCCACTTGACGACCCTGTCTCAGAGTCTGATCGGCGAGCATTGAGCGCAAGAATACTCGACAACGCTGATTGGAAGTCCGAGTTTGAGAAGAAAACGTTGTTAAAGTTTGCAAATAAAATTGCCGGTACCGCCAACATCAAGCCCTACGA
>OMIY01000289.1 GCA_900299215.1 bacterium
ACGGCGATACCAGTTTGCCGCTCAATTTGGTTGATGGCAAAGACCCAAAAAGCCAGAAAGCCAGGGTTAGCACCGCACATGAAGGCACCCAGCAAGAAGTCGCTAAGCGGCCCACCAGTGACCGTTGGCACATCGTTTACGATTTCGGTTGTCACGGTCAGAACGCGACGGGTTCGCTGTTTTAGGCCAATCCCCCCTAAAATCACCAGAAACAGACCACCGAAGATGCTGAGCCACCTGGCCACTGGACCTTCGTCAAAGAAAGCATGATAGCCCCATGCTGCAATCAGGGCATGAGCACCGTCTGCACCGATCACTCCCATTAGATAGGCGGTCAATGCCACCTCTTTGCGCCCAAGAACTCGGTCGGTGACCCAAAGGTTGATCGCCCCGAGAGGTGCTGACGAGCAAAAGCCGGCAATAGTAGCCAGCGAAGTCAGCATTATGGCCCCGACTGCGGCGCTTGGCATGCAACCCCCTTAATTCGTAAGTTCTCAAGGATAACAGATATTTGTCTCGTCTAACAGAGGGAGGGGGGCAGATCCTGCCGATAAAGTTTTGCCTAGTTAAGTCCGAAGCTGGGAGAGGACGCGAGGACCAGGAGGATTGGCCAAGCGGCCAAGAACTTAGAGGAAGGACTTTCGTTGTCAAACAATACCCACAGATTAGTCGGTAAGCGAATCGCTGACCGCTACTGCATTACCGGTGAAATCGGTAAGGGCGGCATGGGTGTTGTATTCAAGGCCATTCCTTTTGATGACCCATCGCACTCGGTGGCAATTAAAGTAATTCAGCGCTCCGGCAAACTGGGATACGACGATCTGATGCGCTTCCAAAAGGAAGCGTCACTCATGAGCCAGCTGCACCATCCGAACATCGTCGTATTCCACGAACTTGGTCTGTTTGGCCGTGACCCCGATGACGAGGATGACTTCGGTGCCGGCTACTACATCGTTATGGAAATTGCCGACGGTGCTAACCTCAAGCAAAGTTTAGCCCGCGACGGACGTAAAGACTTGGCTTACTTCTTCCAGGTAGGGTTGCAGGTTTCGACGGCTCTCGATTACACACACGGTAAAAACATCATCCACCGCGACATTAAGCCGCACAACATCATTGTCGGGCAGGCTTGGCGTGACCAAAGGGGCGTTCTTGTTAAAGTGCTGGACTTTGGGATCGCTCAACTTGCCGAAGCCATGAACACCGGGCGAGATGCTGACGGCAAGAACTTCGAAGAGGCTGCAGGGACGCCACTGTATATGGCTCCTGAGCAGACCTCGCTGATGCAGGCACCAGTCGATCACCGTGTTGACCTTTATTCACTTGGGTGCGTCCTCTACGAGTTGCTTGCCGGTAAACCACCGTTCACTGCTAGCACCCGTGACAAATTGGAAAAACAACACGTGTTCGCCGAACCGGAGCCGCTCACGGTCGTCAGGCCTGACGTTCCCGTGCAGATTGAACGAATCGTCCATAAGTTACTCGCCAAACATCCCAACGACCGCTATCAAACAGCGTTTGCTCTGCACGCCGACCTGATTCGAGCCAAGACACTCTTTGAAAAGGGTAAGGGCGTAAGCACCATCTCTTTCCCGCTTGGACTGCGTGACAGGTTTCAGGCAGTGTCGGCGCAGCTGACGATGGTCGGTCGAGACAAAGAACTGAACACTTTGATCGGTGAATATGATGATGTGGCCAAAGACAAGGGTAGAAGTCGACTGACTCTGGTCCGCGGGCCAGCCGGTATCGGTAAATCACGATTGATGACCGAGTTTCAATCTAACTTAATCCGCCGCAAAGTTCGCTTTGTAAGTGGGCAGTTTTCCCAACATGAAAATGCCCTGCCATTTAATGCCCTGGCGAACGCCTTTAACGAATACCTGCATCGTGTGCTCAAAAATCACCCTCACGAAGCCGAGGAACTAAGGCGCCGCCTAAAAACCACCTTGGGTCCTGTTGCACATCGTATTGCCGAAATCGTGCCTGGTCTTAAGCCTTACCTGGCAGGTATCCCAGATAGCGAGAACGATGCCGTCGCTAACAGTCAGGATCTAACCAATAACGCCGATGCGTTCGCAACCTTTGCCAAAGCATTCTCTGACTTCACGAAATGCTTGGGGACTGATAATCAACCGATTGTCTTCTTATTTCACGATCTGCATTGGGCCGACGATAAAAGTTTGGACTTAATCGATTCGTTCTTTTCCAACGCTAATTCGTTGCGCTTCTATCTTGTGGTCAGTCAGCGCACCGGTATGCACCGTGTCAACTCAAGGTTTATTCATTTCATTGAGAAATTCCGCAAACTCAAACGTCGATTTACTGAAATCGAACTTGATCGCATCAGTGCTGAAGGCATTCGCGGCATAGTTGGTAATATGCTGTCGTCACCGGAAAGCGTCAGTGATGATTTAGTTGAATACTTAGACGAACAGTGCAAAGGCAACCCAATGCACTTGGTCGAGTTGACTCGAACTCTAGTCGCCCGCGACTTGATTTACCCACGTTCCCAGGCTGGACTTTGGGAATACGACGTTAACACGTTGCGCAGCGCATCTTTACCATTGAACACTATCGACCTCATTTTGAGTCGGATTCAAGAGTACGGCGAATTCGAGCGACACGTACTCGGAATCGCCGCAACCGTGGGTTTAACTTTTCAATTTGAGATCCTTCTAGTCGACGGTCGTGGCCAGAGCGTGTCGGTTATGAAAGCCGTGCAAAGAGCTATGGATGACGGCTTGGTAGTCAGGATAACTGATGACCCTGAACTCCGCCACCTCGGCAAAACCTTTATGTTTGCCCACAAAAAAGCCCGCGACGCGATCTACGACGGTATAGAGCCTGAAATCCGTCGTAAGTTGCACAAAGCGATAGGGGAAAAGATTGAGGCGTCTGTTCCAAATCCATCGGAAAAAATCCTTTTTGCCCTAGCTCACCACTTTAACTCCACCTTGAACCAAGGCGTGACCGAGGATAAGAGCGTCGCCGAAAGATGCTTGAAGTACGATAATCTCGCAGGATTTGCAGCTTATCGCAGCGGTTCTTGGCAAACAGCCGAGCGTTACTACGAAAACGCTTGGCGCATTATGAGTCAATGGAAAGATCAAATTTCCACCCCCGAGGAACGGGCTCAGGTTCAGGAAACACTAGCCGATTTGGCAGCTGTTCAGAAGCGCCATGGTCATGCTCTAGCAGTTTATCGTGAGCTCTTAGG
>OMIY01000290.1 GCA_900299215.1 bacterium
CCCTGACATAGAATGTTGTTGCAGAGTTGCGGCGTTTATCACAACAATAAGGAAACTCCAGCAGATTTTTTTGGTACGAAGCATGCAGTGAGTGCCGGAGCTTGCCTCACTTTGGACCTCGGGAGCCGTCATGACCCTCGTTTCCGCTCGACCGCATCCCCATACCTGCCACAATCTCATTGGCGGCAACTGGCACCCTTCGTCGGGTGGCCTTAGGGAACTCTTGAGTCCCCACGATGGCAGCCTGATCGGCCATGTACCGATGAGCACGGCCGCTGAGGCTCAAGAGGCTGTCAGAGCTGCGGCTCAGGCCTTTCCTGCCTGGCGCGCGCTGACCCTAAAAGAGCGAACCGTGCCGCTTTTTCGCTGGCGCGAGTTGATGTTAACGCACCTAGCCGAACTCTCGGCTCTAGCCGCCAGCGAATCAGGCAAAACGGTGGCAGAGGCCCGGGCTGGAATCCTCAAAGGCATCGAGGTGGCTGAATTTGCGCTCAGCCTACAAAATTTGGACTCCGGCGGGTCCATGGAAGTAAGCCAAGGTGTCACCTGCCAGATGCAGCGTCGCCCCTTAGGCGTTGTGGTTGGCATCACGCCGTTTAATTTCCCAGCCATGGTTCCTTTGTGGATGATCCCAATCGCCATGACAGTGGGCAATTGTTTCGTTCTCAAGCCCTCCGAAAAGGTGCCACTAACCTCACAGAAGATTGGCGAACTGTTCGTAGCAGCTGGCTATCCAGCTGGGGTCTTTTCCATCGTAAACGGAGGGAAAGACACCGTCGAGGCACTGATAGATTGTAAGGACGTCGCCGCCGTCGGCTTTGTTGGTTCGACGCCGGCAGCTCGCGCCGTGTACCAGCGTGCTACGAATCTTGGTAAGCGCGCACTTGCCCTTGGGGGCGCTAAAAATCCCGTGATCTTAGTTCCTGATGCTGATCCGGATCTCAGCGTTCAAGGCATCGTTGATTCGTTTACGGGGTGTGCAGGGCAGCGCTGTATGGCGGCAAGTTTATTGATCGCCGTCGGCAATGTCGACCATCTGATCTCCGCGGTTGTTAAAAAGGCTGCATCACTAAAATTGGGCAAAGACCAGCAAATGGGTGCCATCATCGATGCTGCCGCTAAGACTCGTATCAACGACATCATTGGCCGCGCTGAGCATAGCGGTGCAAAATTAATCCTCGATGGACGGAAAGTGACAGCTCCGACAGGATGCAATGGTGGGCATTGGCTAGCACCGACGATTATCGATCACGCCACTCCTGATATGGAGTGCGCCACCACTGAGATTTTTGGACCGGTGCTGACCATAGTCCGTGTACCAGATCTTTCCACAGCACTTGCGCTTGAGGCCGTGAGCACCTATGGCAACGCCGTTTCTGTATTTACCACTAACGGACGCGTCGCACGCACTGTCACCGAGCATGCAACAAGCGGCATGATAGGTATCAACATCGGGGTTCCTGTCCCGCGAGAGCCATTTTCTTTTGGTGGCACCAAATCATCAAAGTTTGGACACGGCGATATTACCGGCAAAAGCTCGCTAGATTTCTGGACTCATCTCGTAAAACTAACCAGCAAATGGTCAGGGACTGCAGCGCAAAACTGGATGAGCTAAGTCTAACTGCTCCACATCACGAATTGGCACAAGGAAGAGTCATGACTGACGCTGATCAACCAAAGCCCAATAAGAAAAAGAAGCTGACCCACATCAAACTAACCTCGCATCCGGAGCGTGGTGCCAAGTTGATCCCAGTCAACTGGGGGGCTGCCACAGCTGCTGAACGTGGTCCGATTATAGGTACCGTGACTAATCCCAATCAACGTAACGTCATCGGTGCACATTCGGGATCCTATGCTGTATATCGCGCCCTGGCTATCGCCTCAGGATCGTTAGATCCTGTTCACATTCCTGATTTGACCAACACTGCACCGGCTGCAAGCATCGGTCCCTATCCTCAATGGCATGATCCAAAGCGCATCGTATCGCTCGATCCCTGGGGTCATTTGATCAGTGATTCCTTCAGGCCGCTATTAGAGCAGGGCTACGACATCCGGCCAACCATCGCCGTAACCCGAGCCCATATCAACATGCCTGAATTTAGCGATGCCATTGCCGCTGGCCGGCTTAAGCCTGATGGTCACATTCTACGCGACAACGGCGAAGTTTTAGTCACCAAAGCGGCGATTGATCCGGTGTGGTATCTGCCTGGGATCGCCGAACGTTTTCAAGTCGACGAGGCCGAACTCCGTCGCTCATTATTTGAGCACACGGGCGGTATGTTTCCTGAGTTAGTCACCCGACCAGATATGCCGATATTTCTGCCTCCAATCGGTGGCATGACAGCCTACTTCTTTGGTGATGTCACCACGATGCCAGATCCGAAAAAGGTCTTGGCGTGCCGCGTCCACGACGAATGTAACGGCTCGGACGTATTTGGCTCCGATATTTGCACCTGCCGCCCTTACCTTGCACACGGAATCGAAGTTTGCATTGCTGCGGCTCAGGAGGGCGGTGCTGGTCTGATCGTTTACAATCGCAAAGAGGGACGAGCACTAGGTGAGGTCACGAAATTTTTGGTCTATAATGCTCGTAAGCGTCAGGAGGGAGGGGACACCGCCGCTAAGTACTTTCAACGGACTGAGTGTGTCGCCGGGGTCACCGACATGCGGTTTCAGGAGCTAATGCCAGATATTTTACATTGGTTGGGAATTTCAAAAATTGATAGATTTGTCTCAATGAGCAATATGAAGTACGAGGCGATCGTTAGGGCAGGTGTGACCATAAAAGAGCGGGTCGAGATTCCAAAAGAACTAATTCCTGCCGATGCTAAGGTGGAGATGGATGCCAAGGTGGCAGCCGGATACTATACCCCAGGCCAGGTGCCTGAGACTAAAGACCTGAATGTTAAAAAAGGTCGCGGTCTCGACGAGTGAGTCATGTCGCACACATCAGAAGTTAAGAACGAAAGCAAAGAGAGCGTCACTTATCTGAGATCCCCCAAAGGCATCCGCGAGCAGTGTGCAAAAATCACTGAACGCGTGGGCAACGGGGAGTCTCCACACTTCAAGCTCGACCGGCCAAAGCTCGATAAGGCCGCTGAGTTGGTGGTCAAGGAGTTTAAGTCTAATTACCCAGACTTGAGCGTTCCTTACCATAGCCGTTGGCGCCACTTCGGTGACGAGCGACTCAAATTGCTCAACGACAAATTAAGTTCGATGGAACCCGACAACGCCGCCAAAAGCCGCGTCGAATTGGCCATCGTCAGTGTGTTACTGGATGCTGGCGCCGGTCCAACGTGGCGTTACAAGGATCCATTGACGGGAAAATCATTCGGTCGTTCGGAAGGCCTAGCCCTGGCAAGTTTCGACATGTTTATGGATGGTGGGTTTGCGAGTGATCCAGACAATCCTCTGACAGTCGACAATCCAACGCTGCGCAGCATTACCAAGCGTGATTTAGAGCGTTACTTTCAGGTCACTCCGCAAAATCGCCTTCTTGGACTCGATGGTCGCCTTCACTTGCTGCATAAGTTAGAGCACGCCGTATCAGCAAATAAAAAATACTTTGGCGACATCGAGCCTCGCCTTGGTAACGCTTACGATTATCTTGTGCAACATGCAGGCAACAACAAATTGCCAGCGCGCAAGGTACTGTCCGTAGTACTTGAAGGCCTAGGAACGATTTGGCCAGGGCGCGCCTCTCTTGGTGGCGTCATGCTGGGCGACGTTTGGCACCATTCCGCCCTGCCTACATCTGATCATGGGCATGGCCTAGTACCGTTTCACAAGCTGTCCCAGTGGCTTACTTACTCGCTGGTTGAGCCTTTGGAAGAGGCTGGCCTTGAGGTCGGTGGTCTTGATGAACTGACCGCGCTGGCTGAGTACCGCAATGGTGGACTCCTGCTAGACGCTGGCGTGATTGGCCTCAAAGACCCAGAACTTACCAGCAAAACGCATAAGGCCGACTCCGAAGTAATTATCGAATGGCGTGCACTGACTGTATCCTTACTGGACGAGTTAGCTGTGGTCATTCGTGACAAGCTTGGCAAGTCAGCTACAGATTTACCACTGGCAAAGATCATGCAAGGTGGTACATGGAGTGCTGGACGCAAGCTTGCTGCTAGCCTGAGGGCTGACGGCGAACCCCCAATCCGCTTGGCCAGCGACGGTACCGTTTTTTAGTCTGAACAAATTCAGGAGCTGGATGATCCTATGACGCAATCATTTGCTGCGGATAATAATGTATTCGTGATCAAACATCCCCTTGTCCAGCACAAGCTGACCATCATGCGTAAGAAGGAAACCAGCACCAGTAAGTTCAGGCGGCTGGCTGGTGAGATCGCCATGCTGCTCGCTTATGAAGTGACTCGCGATATGCCTATGACCTTCACTGAAATCGAAACGCCTATCGCCAAAATGCAAGCCCCCATACTCAAGGGGCAGGAATTAGTACTGGTCTCCATACTGCGCGCTGGCAATGGTATCCTGGATGGAATGCTTAGGTTAATTCCGTCGGCCCATGTTGGCCACATTGGTCTGTACCGGGAGCCTAAGACTCAAGTGGCGGTCGAATATTATTTCAAAATGCCACCCAACATGCCTGAGCGTGATGTGATTATCGTCGATCCCATGTTGGCCACCGGTCATTCTGCCGTCGCAGCAATCGACCGGGTCAAAGAGCAAAAACCTAAATCAATTAAATATGTTTGTTTGCTTGCTGCCCCTGAAGGGGTCAGCTTCGTGCACGAACATCATCCGGATATTCCGATTTACACAGCGGCGATAGACCAAGGCCTGAACGAAAAAGCTTACATCGTCCCGGGACTTGGAGACGCCGGTGACCGCATGTTTGGCACGCTTTGAGCCGATTCACCTTGAGCATAATAGCGTGCAACACAGCACTTTAAGCATCATCTTTAGTAATGACCATTTTGTTGCTGTAGAAAAACCAGCTGGCTGGCTCAGTGTACCCTCACGCCAGGGCGAAGATGACCAAAGACCCTGCGTTGGTCGCGTTCTTGAGATCCAGCTTCAGTTACGTCTATGGCCCGTACATCGTTTGGATCTCGAAGTTACTGGAATCCTTTTGTTTGCCAAAGATGCGTCCGCCCATAAGGCTGCTAATCAGTGGTTTGAGCAGAGGGTGGTCCATAAGACTTACGAAGCGATTACGGCAGTCGGCGAGGCTATAAATCTAAATATCCCGTTGACCTGGGAATGCGTCATGTTGCGCGGTAAGAAGCGTGCCTACTTAAGCCCTCATGGCAAGCCCTCTCTGACCACAGCTACCCCGATATCATTAGTTAAATTAAAGGACAGTCCAGGCCTACTCTGGCAACTTTCACCGCATACTGGTCGCCCTCACCAACTGAGATTTGATTTGGCGCGGCATGGCTATCCAATACTTGGCGATCAGTTATACGGGTCTCAGCGTCCGTATTCCGATGGCATTGCGCTTCGTTGCGTGAAACTCGACTTCTCTGATTGCCCGCGAGCTTCAGATTTTGGCTTGCCGAGGGCGGTGGCTGCGACTACTTTGCCGCAACTTCTTGGCCTTGAGGGCAACTCATGACAGCGACAGCTCCTTTACCAACCGTCCGGCTCACCCAGCCATTTAAGATTCAACATCCATGGATCTTTGCGCGAGCAGTGGCCAAGCCCAGTGAACGCATACCGCCGGGGACGATCGTCGAAGTCTTGGGGGTCGACGGTGGTTTTGTTGGTCGTGGTTTTTATAATGGTCACTCGCGCATTGGTGTGCGCCTACTGACAACCGATCGAGATGAACAGGTTGACGTCGACTTTTTTGCTGGACGTATTGAGCGAGCCATTCGTTGGCGGCGTGAGCTTGGTTTGTTTCAGAAGACCACTGGACTGCGCCTCATACATTCAGAGGGAGATGGCCTAAGTGGGCTAATCGTTGATTTACTAGGTGGAATCTTAGCAATTCAGTTTACCTCCGCAGGGATGTTTCGTCAGCGTGAGGTCATCAAATCCATATTACTAAATCATTTTCCAGAGTCCCGAGTTTATTGGTTTGCCGAGAAACGCATTCAGAAGCAAGAGTCCTTTGATTGCTGGGATATGCCTTCGCCTGATCCCGTGGTGATTGAGGAGCAGGGAGTGCGCTTTCACGTTGAGGTGGGCTCAAAGCATAAGACTGGCTTCTTTGCCGATCAGCGGGACAATAGGCTGCAGCTCGCCAGCTTGTGTAAAGATAAGGATGTTTTAGACATCTGCTGCCACACCGGCGGATTCGGTCTATATGCAAAGGTCATTGGCCGAGCTAGAAGTGTCACAGGAATAGACCTAGACGACACGGAAGCATTAGCGACGGCTCGGGCCAACGCAACCCTGAATGGGGTCGACATTAATTTTGTTGCTGCTGATGCGGCTGAATATATGCGACAAGCTGCGCAGCGTGGTGACCGCTATGACGTAGTGATTTTGGACCCGGCGAAGCAAACACGTTCAGCCGATAAGATCGACGCGGCGTTGAACGAGTATTGGCGACTGAATCGGCTTGCTTTGCCATTGGTTAAGCCAGGTGGAATATTACTCACCTGCTCCTGCAGTGGTCTGATCAGTGAAGAGGATTTTCTTGGTACGCTGCGACAGGCTGCTCGCGACGAACAGCGCGAGGCCCAGATATTCCGGCTTAGTGGTGCGGCACCTGACCATCCATTCCTAGCCCACGTGAGTGAGGGGCGATATCTTAAGGCGGTCTGGGCACGAATAGTCTGAGGTACTGACATAAGTCATCTGCTAAACTCTACTCAAAGCCAAAAATTTGGGATGAGAGGGTCAGCATGAATTCAGCTTGCACCGCAAGTACCATCGCCGCTTTGATGCTTGTTTCAGTTAGCGTCGGCTGCCGCCATAACAATAAACAAAACGATCTTAAAGAGGCACCTGACGCTTACGGAGTCCCCAGCTTACTGGGGATCGATCCGCCCTACAGCTGGAACTCTGTCAAAGATGCGACGTCAGCTCAGATAGCCTTGCCCTGGTCGGACACCTACTGGCCACTGGCCACTCGGGGCTTAGCCAACCGTTGGGCAGCAAACGACAAAATCACCAAACTGCCACGGTCACCAGCTAACTTGACTGAGGCCTTGGAATCACTCCGCGAGGCCATGGGCTCAAAAGATATACTCAGCACAGTTTATTTATCTCCAGCCGAAAAATACGACCTCATTGCCGGACGCATTGAATCTATCGACGCCGATTTGTGGACTGAAATCGGCAATCTCAAGCGAGACATGGACCCTAAGATCCGGTCGCAGTTGGAAGCGATCGATCTGCAAAATCGCAACTCTCTTGATGAAGTTGCTGAGGAACAAAAGCGATTGGCTGATCTGTCCTATCACATATCCGAGGTAGCGACCGAGCAGCGAGCTGCGACCTCTGAAGCGGAGGCAAAGAGATTACAAAATGAGATCGATAATCTAATTAAAGAGCACAACAAGCTAAGCGAAACCATTGGCCGGGCGATGGAAAACTATCGCAACAATCAAAAATCAGCTCGACAAATTCGCAAGCCTCTCACCGTCAAAGAAGCGTTGCTAGCCACCAAGTTACGCGGCTTATTGGCAATGACCAGCGAGAGCTGGGGAACATGGGCAGGCTGGGAACTCAGCGACGTCGAGAATTATCTTTGGATGGGTCACTGCCACGGGTGGGCCCTCGCAAGTATCGTCGAGCCCGCTCCCAAACACGCTGTATTGGTGAAAAAGGGCGAGCGCAAGGTCCTATTCACCGAGGGCGATATCCGCGGACTTACCACTAAGCTTTGGGCAACGCAGATGCCACCAACGAAGTTTGCCGCAATGCGCTGCAATTCACCGCAACCAGAAATATCTGGTGGTCGCATCAGTGACGGCAAAATTTGCTTGGGTGCAGACTGCAACGCCGATGGTGGCAGCGAAATTTATGTAAAAAACAATCGCCAAAGCGACGGCTTTATTGAATATCGCGAGTCGTCAGTCGCCAAGGAGACCAAGTTTGCCAAATTTTTGGGAGGCCTCAGCGACGACCGTGTACGAGTGGCAATCTATGCCAACGCCCAGGACATGAATAAGGATCTGCAAGGGGCGCAAGGAAAGGTTAATAAACAGTTCGGTGCATTGCATTTGACTACCGGATGTCGTGACGTCAACCCAATGACCCTGCACCTGGCTTTGACCAAACTGATTCATGACCGCAAGCAAGGCTTTGTGATCGATCGTGAGCGCAACGAAGAGGTATGGAATCAACCGGTTTATGGGTACGAGCTCGAGTATCTGCCAATCCTAACTCGTAGTGGCACCCAAGCCCCGGGCGGACCTACCCCAATCAGTGACATCGATGACCCGTTAGCACCGTTTCGGGCTGCTGGCACCACTCATCTAGTCCAGGTTTTGGCTCGCATCAATTATGGCACTGAAATCAGCCCCTTACTCACTTACGCAGCAAATGGGTCGAGCGAAGCCACGAGCACCCTCTACACCGTATACACCTTGGAGCTCGATCAGGAGCTCAATATTGTCGGCGGTGAATGGGGACAGATCCCAGGCAAGAAGAGTGACCCCTTCGAGCCTGCCCAGGCTATTCCTGACTTCATTTGGTACGCTTCCCCGGGAACCGCACCTATTGCTGGGGCATTCGACGTAGATCTGCTAAAAAAGATTCACGCTTGTGCTGCAGCCCCCGTCACTGGGACGTTGACGCTCAAGAGAGTAGGGGCTACGAGTGAGGTTCGAGAAGAATCTATCTCATACTCGGACTGCGCCGTGTAAAGGTGCAAGATTAGGTTGGGAATCGCGTCCATGCAGAGCCAAAAGTCGAGTGCAGATCAGCCGCGGGCCATGATTGAAGCCCTAGACGTTACCAAATCATACGCTGGCAACGTTGTGCTGGGGCCTGTCAGTTTAAGTTGCCCACCGGGCAAAACTACGGTCCTACTTGGCCAAAGTGGCAGCGGCAAGTCGACGTTATTACGCCTCTTTATGGGGCTAATCTGGCCTACCAAGGGGACTGTATCGGTTGACGGGACAGTACTCAGCCCGGATTCCGTCAACGACGTGCGCCGCAAGATTGGTTACGTGACCCAGGATGGGGGTCTGTTTCCTCACCTTACAGCCAGACAAAATATCCTCCTGGCAGCCCGGTATTTTAAGCTAGAAGCCGCCGCCGAGGCGCGACTGCCTCAGTTACTTGCTATAACAAAACTGACAAGCGACCTTCTCGACCGTTTTCCCTCTGAACTTTCCGGTGGGCAACGGCAACGCGTCAGTTTGATCAGAGCCCTAGTCCTAGATGCCCCGATCATTCTTCTTGATGAGCCCATGGGGGCTCTAGATCCAATGATCCGAGCCGACTTACAAGCTGACCTCAAAGAAATTTTTACCAACCTAACTAAGACGGTGGTCCTCGTAACGCACGACCTTGCTGAGGCCGTGTTCCTAGGGGATCAAATCGTCATGATGAACGATGGCAAGATCGTGCAGCAGGGTACGTTTGATGAGCTCGTGCATCATCCGGCTGCAAACTATGTCTCAGAATTTATTGCGGCTCAAAGACCAATCGCCTGGCCGTCACAAACAGCTAGGAACACGATCGATCTTGGCTCCTGACGCAAGTCTTCGGTACACTCGAGGCGGGTAGCATTGGCAGCCCCCACTTAATAGACACAGCTCAAGGCTCATAACGAGCCCTAATGATGAGGTGAAGATATGAAAGGTGATTCCAAGGTCATTGACGCTTTAAATGAAATTTTGACTGGCGAGCTTACTGCCATCAATCAATATTTTCTTCATGCACGTATGGCCAAGAATTGGGGCTACGAGCGCATCGCAGCTAAAGTCTGGGCTGAATCGATTGACGAGATGAAGCACGCCCAGGCGTTGACCGATCGGATCTTATTCCTAGAAGGGATCCCTAATCTGCAAAAGTTAGGCAAACTCAATATCGGCGAGACTATTGAAGAGCAGTTCCAGGCAGATCTAGCGCTTGAGTTTCAAGCCATGACTAATCTCAAGGCGGCTATCAAAGTCTGCTTCGAGGCCGCTGACCACACGACTCGTGAGCTGTTTGAGCACATCCTCGCCGACGAAGAAAATCATGTCGACTGGCTGGAAGCTCAACTTGGTCTGATCAAAGACCTAGGTCGCACAGCTTACCTCGCTGAGCAGATTAAAAAGGACGAGTGAACGTCACTTTTTACCAGAAGCGGCATCACCAGAGGCTCCGCCACCCGCACCACCGTGCCGTTGGCGTGACTTCTGCACGAGCTCCTTAAGCTGGCAGATACAGGCTCCACAGTCGCTACCTGCCTTACATGATGCCATGACGTCGCGTAAGCAGGTGGCTCCGTTCTCAAGCAGAGCATTGATCTTTTTGTCTGAAACACCTTTGCACAGACACACAACCATAGTGATCTCCGAAGCGAAGACGGGAGGGTCAGATCCTCCAATCTCCTTATCGGAATATTTTATAATAAAATTGAGAATCATTTTCAATATTACTTGCGTTAGTCCTTCTTTTTTGAATAACATATTGAAATTATTTATTTTTATAATCCGTAAAAAC
>OMIY01000291.1 GCA_900299215.1 bacterium
GGTCAACTAGAAGACTATCCAAGCTGGCAGCGATATTTTGAGTACATTGTGGTTAGCGCAGGTAAGCCTGGTTTTTTTACTGGAAGCCAACCATTTTATGAAGTCGATCCAAATCAGGCTGCGATCAAGCCTTTAGTCGGTCCGCTTAGGCCGCAAACTATTTATCAAGGCGGAAATGCCAAATCCTTTCAACAATTGACTGGATTTCGCGGTGATGAAATCCTTTTCGTCGGGGATCACATATACGGCGACATCATCCGATCTAAACACACGGTCAATTGGCGGACTTTGTTGATTGTCGAAGAACTCGGCAACGAACTAGTAAAATTGGATGGTTTACGTCGCGCTTTAGCTGAAATCCACGAGAAGATGCAGGAGCGAGAAATCGTCGACGAAGACCTGCAAGTCCTCCGGTCTAAATTGCATTGGCAAGGGCGCCTAATGGAGGAAGCTCAAGCCCGTGGAGATTCGAAAAAGTCACAACTCATTGGCAAAGAACGAGAAAAATTAGCAGCTAAAGCTGGAAGATTTTCGGCTCGTTTGGAAAAGCTAGACCTTGAGATCAAGGCCCTAACAGAGGCGCGTGCAGCTAAAGTTCACCCAATTTGGGGAGAACTCATGAAAGTAGGCTTAGAACGCAGTCGTTTCGCCGATCAAGTCGCTGATTACGCCTGCATCTACACCAGCGCTGTCTCAAATCTGCGCTTTTATAGCCCATTCAAACGATTTTCGTCAGTTCACGATATGCTAGCTCACGATTTCTAGTGAGGGCTTCTAGATTCGCTTGGATCGGTGAGCACTCAAGAATTTCCATTGATTACCCGAACAATACCACGCGGGCATCAGGGTAGACCTGACCCTAGAGGTATTGACGTATGCGTAACAAATTACTCGGTGATCGCTACCGAATTCTCGACCTCATCGGTGAGGGCGGGATGGCATACGTTTATCTTGCGACAGACGAAAAACTCGGACGACGTGTTGCAGTCAAAGTGCTTCACGAACACATGGAGCGAAATCCTGAAATTCGTCAACGCTTCCAAGCTGAGGCTCAAACAATCTCGGCTCTAGATCATCCCAACATCGTTAAAATCTATGATTTCTCGGGTGATCAAGAAGGTCGACTATGGATCGTCACTGAGGTCATTCAAGGTAAAAACATTGCGCAGTATCTGCAAGACCTAAACGAACGCTGGCTCCATCCAGTTATTGCATCATGCGTAGTGGCCGAAGTTTTAAAGGGTCTGGCTGTTGCGCACGAGCACGGCATCGTCCACCGAGACATCAAGCCTGAAAACATCATGATTACTTTTGACGGTCGCGTCATCTTGATGGACTTTGGCATTGCCAAGGATCTCGGTAAATCTAGCGTGACAGTCACCGGTACCTTTATGGGATCGCCGAGTTATATGTCTCCAGAACAGGTGCGCGGCCGTGACATTGACTGGCGAAGTGACATTTACAGCCTGTCGATCCTGTTCTACGAACTAGTCACTGGGCGCTTACCGTTCTCTGGTCAGAATACCCACGATGTCGTCCTAAAAATCATGGAAGGCAACTTTACCCATCCCCGCTATCTATCACCTACTTTACCAATCGTCTTTAATGACTTGATTGTGCAAGGAATGGCAAAAAGCGCAACAGCGCGCCCACAGAGTGCTGAAGACTATCGTCAGATCATCGACGACACTTTGGGCGATATGGGCTTTGACGAGAGTCACATTGAGTTGGAGCGTTGCGCTAAGGACCCCGACACTTTCAGAGCACGTCTGCGCGGCGCCGAAACGATGGTTGTCGCACCAAAAGCGACACCGACCGTCGCCTCGGTCCCACAATCGCGCGTCGAACCTGCTGTAGTCAAACCTGTCGAAATTAAACCGCCAGTAGAAATAGTTGCTCCTCCCAAGTCAGTTGTTAAGCCTGTGCCTCCTGTAATACGCCAGGAACCAGCACCGAGATCACGCGTGGCAATGGCGCCGGCTCCCACTGGTCTCAATACACCCGCAGCTGTCATTGTCCGTCCCAAGGCGCCGCGGCCACCGGTTGATCCAGTGTTGCGCATGCATCAGCGAAAAGTTGCTGCGAGTATTCCAGCACGAAGAACTTGGTTCAGTTACTCCTTAAGTATTTTCTTAATGGCGGCAACGGCAGCGCTTAGCTTCTGGGGCATTATCCTCATACAACCTCGTATGGTTGATGAACCATCGATTGCCCACACTGATGACAACGACTGGAACCAAAGTGGCAGAGTGCGTGCACGTTCCGGGCGCTCAACCAGCATCCAAAGACGCGACGGTACCCCAACGCGATCCATCGTCACCAAGGGCAATGCTACTCCCCAAACCACGGTGATAGAAGAAACCCAGCCGACTGATAAGCCTAAGGAGAGAACAACTCGAGAAGAAACTGTACGTTTCCAAAGCAAGTATCGCCGTGCAAACAAAGGTGTGGAATCACGACCATTAACTGGCAATCGTAACGATGTTGTCAGAGCTGTACCAATTCCAATTCCGATCGACGCCGGTGCACCTCGACGCTTAGACCAAAATGATAACAAGAAATCAATCAAGACTGCTGCTCTGTCTGACGGGGGTCAAATCCCCGAGCCAACGGCAGCAGCCGCTGCACCTGAAAAGCTTGACACACGCTTTATTGCCACGAGAAGTCGTGGTCGCATTGTCGTGAGTTCGCAACCGGCGGCAGAAATATTTGTCGATGGCAAAAGAGTAGGCACTACTATCGACCGCACCGCTGATAGCGGTCCCATCAGCGTCGCGTCAGGTCACCATATGTTGGAATTGCGCCGCGCTGGCTACTCGACTTACCGCCGAGCCGTTGATCTATCTCCAGAGGAAGTTTTAACGCTTCCGCGCATTGCTCTCGGTGGCATGGAGCCCACTGCCAATCAACCGGTCGTATTACTGACCGTGAGAAGCAATTTCGAGCCAGCACAGTTCACACTGCGAAACTTGACGACCAATGCGACACAAATTTCATTGGTTCGTACCGGCAGTAAACCCATCAGCCTCGTACCAGGTCGGTACTACTTGAGGATCGAACGCGGAACCGAATTTAAAGAGCGAGAACTTGTTATAAACGGAAACGAAGGACAATTAACCTTTAATGCAGATTTCAGGAACTAGGTAGGAGCAACTGTCTGAAGCTTTTTAGCACAAAGCGTAATTTTATGGCGAGGCCCGAGAGCCTAGCAGGTGAATTCCTGCGTCGCCTTGTTGCCTTCGTGCTTTCAGTTGCTCTAAGTATTCCAGTTACCGCATTCGGCATGGTTGTATACTCCAAGCCCGTAGTTGCATCAGCTTATACCAGTGGACTTGATCGATACCAGCAAGGTGATTTCGCCGGCGCTGAAAAAATTCTTCGTGGGTCTCTCAGGACCAAAATGGCACCGCGTGAGTTAGCTAGTACTTATAAGCTCCTCGGCATCTGTCAATTCATGCAGAATAACCGTAACGGTGCTACGCAGAGCTTTAAGATAGCCATAGCTACGGACCCTACCGTTCAAATTGCTGGCAATGAAGTTCTCGACGATGCAGTTATTGGTTTCTTCAACAAAATAAAATCGGGCTCGCCAAAAGCCTCGGCCCCCGTTGCTGCTGCACCGAAAAAGCCGGCTCCAAGTCCCGCTGGAGTAAAAATGGCAGCGAAAAGAGCGACAGACGCCAAAGGCAATCCTCTGAAACAAACTTTTCTCATCATTAATTCCAGTAACAAAGGCGCCAACGTATTTATCGATGGAATCATCGCTGGTCAGGTTAATAGCCGCATTAATACCTCGCCAGGCAAAGTGATGGTGGAGGTCTCTCAGCCAGGGTTTAAACCTAAAAAAGTCAGGATCAATATAACTAAGGACGTAGACAATGCGGTTTCGATCAACCTCGATAAAATTCAGCCTAAGGCGCCGCCGCGTCCCAAAGCACCGCCAGCAGCGCCCGTGGACGATGATTTAGGAATCGCTGTTGCTGCCGGTGCCAAAGGTGCAAAATCCAAGGCTGCCGCCAGGACGGCCATGGGAGCAAAAGCCAAGTCCCGCAATCCCAATGATGACCTTTTTGGTGAGACCCGCGTCGCTCAACCACCTCCAACGCAGTCTGGCCCGCGCATTGCCGCGGCACCATCTCAAGGTAGTGGCATGCCTCAAGCACAGATGCAGCAGCAAATGCAGCCACCAATGCAGCCACAAGGAATGGCACCTCAGGGTTACCCACCTCCTGGATACCAGATGCCCGGGTATGGCGGTGGGATGCAGCAGTACCCACAGCAAGCCCCATACCCGACCATGCCGGGTTACTATCCACCCCCGAACTATTATCCGCAAGCGCCCCAGGTCATCATTCAACAGGCGCCTCCCGCTTATTACGGGGGACCAGACATGGGGCCATCGCCAATGTCGTCCCAGGAACCGTTACCACCGCCGCCGTCTATTGATGACCCCGTCGGTGGAGGACCAGGTGGAGGTGGACCAAGTGGAGGCGGTGGTGGATTTGATGGCGGTGGCCCTCCACCCGAGCCATCTCTGTCCCCAGAAAGCCTAGGTGATCCTGGCTTCGGCTCTGGAGCAGGTGGCGGTTCACGCGGTGGACGAGGCAGCAGTGGCGGCGGAAGTAAGCAGGGCACGAATACTGCACTCTACCTGCTTCCTCTGGGCGTCGGACAGTTTGTCAACCATAAGCCATTACTTGGAGCCCTCTTTGCGGGGGCTCAGGTGGGCAGTGCCGTCTTTGGTTTTTTGCGCTACCAGACCGCCGAGCAACGCACCAAGGAGATTAACAATTGGCAGCTAGAAAACTGCACGGACGAATCCGGTGAGGAAGCCTTAGCAGCGTGTGAGGAATACGTCAAAGCTGGCCAGGCCAACGTGGCCACGATTAACCAACAAAAGCTCTTTGGCTTCATTGGGGCGGGGGCAGCCTACGGCCTTAGCGTCGTTCAAGCGTTCCTTGATACGCCGACCAAGACAGCCAAAAAACAAAAGCGGCGCGGGTTCAGCCAGAACGAGTTACCAGGCACCGAAACAGCCGCCGAAGATACCTACGACGATGAAATTGCCGCCAATAGTGGCTTTAAGTGGCGATTTGACGTAGCCCCCTATTATAATACCGTCCAATCGACGGTGGAACCGGCTCTGACCCTGAACTTAGACTGGCGCTTCTGAGTCGATTGCTTAGGATTGTTACAACTTTGGGGAGACGCCTTGCTTGAGTCCACAGGAACTCATTAGACGCTATTGTATTGCTCTGACTGGTGGAATTGCCACTGGCAAATCCACCGTTGCCCGCATGCTGCGTCAGCTCTCGTACCCCGTGATTGATGCCGATCAGCTGGCGCGCCAAGTCACCGCCCCGGATTCACCGGGACTTAAAGCTATAGTAAGCCGCTTTGGTAACGATGTCCTCGATGACGAGGGCAAACTCAACCGTCCTCTGCTTGGACAGCTGGTGTTCAATGATGAGCGAGCACGACGAGATTTGGAAGCCATCACTCACCCACTGATCAAAGCAGCATTATTGACCGAGATAGAAAGGCTGGGCCTTAACGAAGACCCTCGTCTTTGTTTTTACGAAGCTTCACTCATTATGGAAACTGGTCAAGAGCGGGCTTTTCGCTCAGTTTGGGCGACTTTTTGCACTCCCTCTCTGCAGAAACAAAGACTCATGCAGCGGGACCAACTCGACCAAATCAAAGCAGATCGCATCATTTCAACGCAGATGCCAGCCAAGGAAAAAGCAGATTTGGCAGATGCGGTCATAGATACCAGCGGTGATATCGGCCTTGTAGCCGCCCAACTGGACTCACTGCTCAGCCGAGAGGGATAAACTGTGAGCAAACGTCGACGCAGCTCAAATGGAAATCGAAACGGCCGTCGACGTTCTGGCCCGCCCAGCGGCGAAACAGGCCGCGGCGAAAGGCAGGAGTTTTCCCGTCGACAAACGCGGGATGCACGGGGACCTCGGGAGACTCAGGAACATCCAGGCCAAGCAAAAGCCAAGGCTGAAACCGAGGCACAAATTCGTGAATGGCTCGACGCCGGGGTTTCACAAACCAGCCGTCGTCCAACGGGCGAGATCGCTCTCGACCCATGGCAAGAGCAAGTACTAGCGGCATTAATGGCAGGCGAATCGGTAGTCGTCGACGCGCCCACGACTGCCGGCAAAACTCGCGCCGTCGAAGTTTTTTTTCGCGCTAAACTCAGCGATCCGTTGTTTCGTGCCGCCTACACCACACCCGTCAAAAGCTTATCTAATGATAAGCTGCGTGAGTTTCGTGCCATGTTTGGCTCGGAAAACGTTGGTATTGCCACGGGTGATATTAAGGAAAATCTGCACGCGCCCATAGTCGTTGCCACGCTCGAAAGTTATCGCAACTCGCTACTAGGCGTCGAACCAGATTTGGGACGCACCTTGGTGGTCTTTGACGAGTACCACTATTTGCAAGACGAAAGTCGTGGCAGCAGTTGGGAAGAAGCGTTGATTTTGACACCGCAAAACTGTCAGGTGTTACTACTATCCGCTTCCGTAGCTAATGCTGAGCAGTTCACCGAGTGGCTGCACGAAATCCACCCACATCGGCCATGCCGCCTAGTGCGCACGGAAAAGCGTCCCGTGCCATTGGTCGATCTTGTCTTCCACGGTGGTAACTGGCTTCTGCCGAAGACCCTCCCAACTGGCGCCGTGCGGCCGCCTCAGCCTGGGCGTCCCGATGCGCCGGTGCGCCAGGAGACCATCGCCGAACGCGCCCAAGGCCTGATGGAGCTTGGCCTGACACCAACGATAGTCTACTGCGGGCGCCGCCTAGCCTGCGAAACGATGGCAGCACTGATTTGCCGCCACGTGCCACCACTGCCTCCCGAAGAGGCTGAACGCATCGGCGCTTCATTGGCTGCCTCGCAAGAGGAATTCCGCGGCTTATCGTTCATTTCTCCGCAACTCAGACAGATGCTTCAAGTCTATGGCGTCGGTTATCACCATTCGGGTCTCGCTGCCCCAGCAAGGATGGCTGTCGAAGCGCTTGTCAAAGACGGTCTACTCCGATTCTGTTCGGCAACCATGGGGCTCAGTCTTGGCATTAATTTTTCGGTTAGGTCAGCGTTGATCGCCGACTACCAGCGCCCAGGTGAATTAGGATTCACAGACTACGCACCCTCAGAAGTGCTGCAGATGCTTGGCCGCGCTGGTCGCCGCGGTAAAGATGCCGTTGGCTTCAGCCTCTGGCCATCAGCTATCGCCTATAAGCGCCTAGGCAATGCCAAGCGTGATCGCATCGAATCACGCTTGCGCAGCGATCCCACTACGTTCTTGGGTCTCATTGGGCGCGGGTTCAGCTTGCGAGCGATAGAAAACTTTTACAGCAAGAGCTTTCGGCGTTACACCGACCAGGGCATCGATCTAAGTCTCATGACCAAGACCCGTCTGGTTAAGAAGTTGAATACCAAAGACCTACCGTGTGATTCTCCGGCGGCAGCGGTGGCGGCTTTTTGGAACAAAAAGGAGTCGCCCTGCACGAGTTGTCGCTTGCGCAGCAATTGCCATCCTATACTCAAGGCGAAGAATGCTGGGCAGCTCGCAGCTCTGCATGTGCACCTGCACAAGATTGGTGCCTTAAGTCCAGACGAGTCGCTAAGTCGATTTGGCTCCATCGCCCGCTACTTTCCGCAGGCAGGTGGCTTAGTCATGGCGCGGCTAATCGCCGAGGGACAAATTACTCCTGATAATTTGAGCCGAGCCGTCGAACTAGCTGCAGCGATGACCTTAGCTCGTTTCAAAGAGCCGGGCACTGATGCAAGATATCGGCTGCCTTTCGGGGAATACGGTGTCGAGGACATGCTCTTACAAATGTATCCCTATGACCTTTTCCCCGAGGTTTACGATCCACCATTCCGTCAACGCACGTACCCCGTGATCCGCGAGTACAATCCGGCGGCAGGTTATATCGTTCGCGAGTGGATCCAGGGAATGCCGTGGAAAGACTTGATCGCCAACACGACTCACGAGCAATACGGCACGGGTGACGTGATGTCCTTAATCTTGCGTAGCGCCACCTACCTGCAGTCGATCGTGCAAGCCGGCATCCCACAATTAGCTGATTTAGCTAAAGATTTACGTGGAGTGATGCTGCGAGAGCCACTTTCGTTCGTGCTTGCAATTTAAATTGTATTAGTGATTGACATCACTAACCCGCGGTTGTAGAACCTTGCGCGTACAATCGTGGTCCCGCCATCGAGATGTTGAGTAGCAGATTCTGCAGAGTCTACGCGGACTTATCTGACAGCTGTCACAAGAGATCATAGCGATGACGTGGGCAAATGCCGGCTTGGCATCATGCTTGCAACACTGATTGTATCTGCTAGTACCTCGAATACTTAGCAGAGTCTTAGAGAAAAATAGTTATGAATGGTTTCATGGTTTCTCGAAAAGCTCTACCGCTGCAATTGGTTACTTGTCCTTTCCCGTTTCTGTTAGTACCGCACGTACTGTCTAATCCTTAGGTTATCCTTTCA
>OMIY01000292.1 GCA_900299215.1 bacterium
GTTAGCACCACTAATAAGGACTCAGGCTCAATTATATTGCCATCCGCAGATCAGTTAGCAGTGGCACATAACGCTGCAAAAACTATACGCGCGGAAGAACAGTTAAAGAAAATTTACCAGCCTAAGCTTGGCCGACCATATTTGATCTTCTATTACGAGGATAATACGAGGATCTATATCGATCCGGTGACAGCTAAGATCCTTAAAGTAAGGACATCTTGGTCGCATTGGACTAGTGCGATTTTGCCTCTGCATAGCCTGAGGATGTTCGGAATCTTTGGTAATGGTATCTTGTTTATATTGGGACTAACCTTGGCTTGTTTGACCAGCAGGTCGGGTGCCGTTATGCTGCGTAGATTCATTCAGAATTGAAGTAAACGGTATTTACCAGTAAACATGCGCGCTTGCTGGCAGGAAAAAATCACGCCCGAGTCACCGCGCAGCTCCGAACTGACGAGATGAAAAATATTTCATCATTTTAAATAGTTGCGACTTTCAGTCGAGTGAAGAACAATATCGGAAACCCATCTTTTTGGGTGCGCATCCGATCATCATTTGATTGAGGGGGCAATGACGTGGGTCGCAATTTGAGCCTAAACTTCGGTTTAATTCTGATTTTGGCAGGTTTGCTAATTGGGAGCTCCACCTCGCAAGCCAATGTCATCATCCATGAAAAAGAATCAGTCAAATTCTATGCTGGAGGTTATGCAGCGCTTGATTTATTCGCTGACACCACGCAAGGCATTGAAGAAATTGTGGGCAGTACGCCAGTGGCGCGTCCTGGGACCATTGCTGGTGATACAGGCAGAACTATAGTCTCGTCCAGAACCTCGCGCTTTGCCCTGGGGATGATCACCAATCGAGGATCGTTGACTACCAAGGGCCATATAGAGGCAGACTTCATGGGCTACCAACCTGGAGTTGGCAACGGTGTTAGCGAGGCTGGTTATTATCAAAATCCAACCTTGAGACTTAGGCATGCTTATTTCCTCGCCGAGGAAAATGGTTGGTCCATATTGGCAGGTCAGTATTGGTCATTATTTGGGTGGCAGATGGACTACATCTCACGCACTGTCTCCTTACCGCCAATGACTGGTAATTTATTTGCGCGGACTCCGCAGCTCACCATCATGAAAAAGCTCGTCAATGGCGACGACGACAGTGTTACCTTTGCAGTCTCGGTGTCACGGCCGTCTGAGCGCGATAGTGAGGTACCAAACCTAGATGGGGGCATAAAGATCGGGCTTGGTGGTCGCAAGGCCTCTTATGCCTACTCCAATACGCCGGTCAGGACTTTTGAAACCTCATTGGCTATTACTGGGACGCTCAGGCAAGTGGCTCATCCAACCAAGACAGCGAGCGGTTATGATACAGCCAGAAAGAAAGTCTCGGCGATTGCAGTCGACTTTATTTTGCCACTTATAGCAATGGGTACTGAAAATGATTTAGGTAATACGCTAGTGCTAGCCGGTGAATATACTGCAGGCAGTGGCTATGGCGATCACTTTCCACGATGGACTGGGAACATTTTGAATCCTAACGGCTCCCTACCTGAGGGAGAAACTATACAACAGCCATTCATTGATAGTGGACTAGCCGGCCTAGCTAGTTCTGACGGAAGTATACAGTCCGTTAAGTTAAAAACTTGGAATCTCAACATGCAGTACCACCTGCCTTCAATGATAGGAGGATGGGTCACACTTGGCGCGGCCGAGCTTGCCTCCCCCAACGCGAAGGATTTAAAAGCCAGCGGAACAGCTGTAGTCTACGACCGGCAAAGAGGCGCTTATTTGAATATAGTCCACAATTTCACTGCAGAACTCAGAGTTGGAGCTGAATATGCTCTAATGCAAACTCGTTATGTGGACGATGTGCAAGCGCAGAACCATCGGGTGCAGCTAACTACTTGGTACATATTCTGATTTCTGCAAAAAATTACTTGGTCAAATAGTCTTTTACAATGTCCAAAACTGGCAGCTGGCACCGCGATTTATCGTAGCTAGAGAATGTTTGGAAGAGTTTCGTGTGGTCGTCAGCTGTTAGTGGTGTTTCGGGTCTATAACTTAGAGCAATGCCATCAATTAGGCGATTTAGTATTGGACTGCTTTCGCTGAAGCAGAATTCACTGATGATTTCATCGCGCCTAGTCATACCTCGCGGAGTTTGGAAAAGTGCTTCGTCTATGCTGAGGTAAATTTGATCCTTCAGGCTAGTTAAACGTGCGCTCAAAAAGTTTTTTAAATTGGGATCTTCAAATATCTGCCCATCTATATATTTTTTGATTTGTGCATAAATGCCCTCGCTTATGATGCCGAAATCCTTATGTACGCGCCAGTTAGGGCCAGCCTCAAGGAGGTCAAGTCGAGATTGTTCGATCAAGCGAGCAACCGGATGATTAGACTGCATGCTTGATGACTTTTCGCGTAGACGATAGTAAGCGCGCGGTGCTGCGATCACGGCGTTGTCTGCTGGTAGCAGTAACATCTTTATAGGTGATTCAGTCCATTCACCGGGTTCGTATTCGTAGGCATTATCGATCGCTGTGATGCGATAACCATAGCCTTTCAAGACCCCCTTTTTGTGGAAAATCAAATTCTGCCCTAAATAGACGGCTACGTGCTCTCGTGAACCTCTTGCATCGTA
>OMIY01000293.1 GCA_900299215.1 bacterium
ACCCAGGTGGCTCCACTGGCGCAGTTGAGCAGAGCGTTAAGAAGCGGCCAATCGGAGACAGCGTCTGATCCGTCCATCATAGCCTCGGTTTCCCGATTGGGACTTGCAACCGAGCCTGAATCTAAATGATCGCGGCCGATAACTATGGGTGCCTTTAGCTCACCGCTACGCACCATCTCGTTGAAGGCCATGCCGAGCCTGGCTCTGTCGCCGAGGCCCACCCAGCATATCCGCGCTGGCAGCCCCTGGAACTTGATCCGCTCCTTAGCCATATCCAGCCACCGGTGTAGGTGCTTGTCGTGTGGTAGCAGCTCTCTGACTTTTTGATCAGTTTTGTAAATATCTTGCGGATCACCCGATAAAGCCGCCCAACGGAACGGGCCGATGCCGCGGCAAAATAGTGGACGCACGTAGGCGGGGACAAACCCGGGAAAGTCAAACGCATTACTAACGCCGACGTCCTTCGCCATCTGCCTTATGTTATTGCCGTAGTCGAACACGGCGATGCCGCGCTTTTTAAAGTCGAGCATTGCTTGGACTTGCACGGCCATTGAGGCTTTAGCTTCGCGCACGACTTGCTCGGGATTTGTGCGACGCATCTCGGCCGCCTTTTCGAGCGTATAGCCGATTGGTAAATAACCATTCAACGGATCATGGGCACTGGTTTGGTCGGTAACCATGTCAGGCTTGATGCCGCGGCGGACCAGCTCCGGGTAGACATCGGCAGCGTTTCCAAGCAGACCTACTGAAACGGCCCGTCCTTGTTTGTGATGCTCGCTAATGATCGCTAGCGCCTCATCTATGGATTTTGCACTTTTATCTAGATAACGGGTTTCAAGACGCCGCTCGATGCGATGGGGATCGCACTCCACTGCAAGCATCGAAGCACCGGCCATCGTTGCCGCCAGCGGCTGCGCTCCTCCCATGCCACCGAGGCCGCCCGTTAGGATCCATTTGCCCTGAAGATTGCCACCGAAATGCTGACGTCCCGCCTCGACAAAGGTCTCGTACGTGCCCTGTACAATCCCTTGTGAGCCGATGTAGATCCACGAGCCAGCCGTCATCTGCCCATACATCATGAGGCCTTTGGCATCGAGTTCGTTAAAGTGGGACCAGGTAGCCCAATGCGGGACCAGATTGGAGTTGGCAATTAACACGCGAGGCGCATCTTGGTGCGTTTTAAACACTCCAACTGGTTTACCAGATTGAATGAGCAGTGTTTCGTCGCCTTCTAGCTGCGTTAACGTCGCGACGATCTTGTCGTAGCACTGCCAATTGCGTGCAGCTCGACCAATGCCACCATAAACAACTAGATCGCTCGGGATTTCTGCCACATCAGGGTCAAGATTATTCATAAGCATACGCAGTGGTGCTTCCGTCAACCACGACTTTGCTGTGAGTTTAGTACCGTGGGCGGCTTTGATTTTGCGGCTAGTGTCATGACGATTGTTATTGGCCATGGGTGTTAGTCCTTGGGTAAATCGATACTAATCACGATCGAATTTGTGGTGATGAAAAATTTCAAACATGATCTGTGCCGCCAATTTTTCGGTCCTATGATCTTGATCTAGTGGCGGTGAAAGCTCGGCAATGTCATAGCTACGAAATTTGCCGGATCCGGACCACAAACGTAGCCAAGGGAGAACTGTGGCTGGGCTTAGACCTGCAGCTTGCGGCGCACTGACGCCTGGTGCGTGAGCCGCGGCAAAAGCATCAAGGCAAATTGTCAGGTAATTGATTTCTTGTTTAGAACCAACTTTATTTAATAATTGAACGGCCGCGGAATCTGGCACCGGCTCAAGGTGTTGGGCGGTGACCACCGTGGCATGATGGATGCGGGCGGTTTCGAATAATTGTTTGGAGTTGCCACTGGGCTGGACCCCAATACAAGTGTAGTCGAAGGTGACGCCCAACTTTTTGCAAAGTTCGGCCACCTGTAAGAACGGGGTGCCCGACGATGCTAGCTTCTGGTCGATCAGGGGCCGCATGTCTAAGTGAGCATCAATATTCACGGCGGCGATCGGCTTTTTTGGGTAGGCCTCGGTCAGGCCGTGAAAGTGTCCGTAGGCCAGTTCGTGGCCACCACCAATTAGGATCGGGGTCAGTCCCAGTCCGTGCAGTCTAGCGATGGCGGTCGCAAGTGAGTGCTGCGCGGCCTCTAGATTACCGTCCTGACATGAGACGTCTCCGGCATCATAGAGACTAACTTGCTCCCGATGAACGGGTAGTCGGGAAAAAATCCGGCGCGCTGCTGCGGGTCCAACTGCCGCCCCAGTACGACCCAGGTTGCGTCTAATGCCTTCATCACATGCAAAGCCCAGGACGGCAAATGCGTTTCCGGTAATCTTTGTCATCGTAGAACTGGCAAGATCCAGCGGACGGACAAGCTGGAACATTGCCGAGCCTACGGGCGCATCTGGCCTTCCCTGCCACAAAGTCATATCCGGTTGGCTGTAGCGTTCGATCACGGTCACGACGCCGAATCCTCGCAGCAGAAGTGTTTGGAGCTAATTGCCCCTATTTTGGTTCAGGGTGCTGGACTTGGCAAGATCGAAGTATGATAGGCTAGCCTCATACCAATTGGGCAAGTGATAGACGGGGTTTGAGCAAATGGCAAATAGGCTCTGGGACAGGGTTTGGATCAACGCAACGGTCGCAACTGCAAACGGGGGCTACGGCATCATCGAGAGCGGCGCGGTAGCGGCTAAAGATGGGCGGATCGCCTGGGTGGGGCCTTTGACCGAAATCCCAATGTCGCCGGCGGCTGGAGCGTTAGACGTTATCGATTGTCGCGGTGGGTGCATTACACCAGGGTTGATCGACTGCCATACTCATGTCGTCTACGCTGGTGATAGGGTGAGGGAGTTTGAGCAAAGACTCAAAGGTGCGACCTATGAGGAAATCGCCCAGGCCGGTGGCGGTATACGTTCGACCGTACAGGCGACCAGGGCCGCAAGTGAGGCCGATCTTTTTGCAGCCAGCCGTGTAAGAGTCGAGGCCATGATGGCCTGCGGTACCACTACTATCGAGATTAAGTCAGGCTACGGACTAGATATTGAGGCCGAACTCAAGATGCTGAGGGTCGCTAAGCGTCTCGAATCCGAACTCGGCGTCACAGTCAAGAGCACGTACCTTGGTGCTCACACAGTGCCAGTGGAATTTAAAGAAAGACCCGATGACTATGTAGAGCTGATTTGCCGTGACATGATTCCCAAGGTGGCACAGCTGGGACTGGCCGATGCCGTTGACGTCTATTGTGAAAACATAGCTTTTAGCTTGGCACAAACAGAACGGATTTTTAACGCGGCTTTGGCCTGCGGGCTCTCGCTCAAATGCCATGCTGAGCAGCTCTCCGACCTTGGCGCTAGCAGCCTTGCCGCACGATTCGATGCCCTGTCGGTCGATCACTTGGAATACTTACCAGCGCGAGTAGTGGCTCAGCTGGCTACGGGTCGTACGGTGCCGGTCTTGCTGCCTGGCTCTTTTTATTACCTCAGAGAAACAAAAGTCCCGCCTGTTGCCAGTATGCGCGCCCTTAAATTGCCAGTAGCAATAGCAACAGATTGCAACCCGGGTACTTCTCCTCTGCTGTCCTTGCCTTTAGCGATGAACATGGCCTGCACGCTATTTAGGATGACACCTGAGGAGGCTTTCCTTGGCGTCACAAAGCATGCAGCCCAAGCACTCGGCATCGAAAAGGAGCGTGGGACTATCGAGATCGGTAAAAAGGCAGACCTAGCTGTGTGGAGGCTCAACCATCCAGCAGCTCTTGCTTACATGATCGGTAGTGCTCCACTACTTCAATTGGTCAAAGAAGGAAGTTGTGTCTTGACCAAATGACTAGCTGTAGCCCGACCACCAAATTCAAATCCTAAGTTAGAGCCTTGGACCTCGATGTCACTATCAGCAGTAAGCATGATAGAACGCGATAACTCAGTCACATAATCAGCTAGGATCGTATTGGCGTCGCTAGTGGAAAGCACAGTCCTATCGTAGTGGAGGGATAGCGTCATTTCACCATTGTAGGTGACGACACCGATAGCGATATTGGTGGCAATTTTAACTGGAGGTAAAAGCTCCAGTCGCAAGAGCGTCAGGTTGTCGACTACGGTTTGTCCACTTTGATTGCGCCGGAATTTATCAGTCTTAAAGGTGTAACCTAAATTGCTAAGCACAGCAGTTGCGACACATTTCCAGTACCCAGGGCGTTTCATCGCTGCAGTAAGAACAAAAGGCAAATGGCTAAGCAGCGCCGGGATGAAATTGATTGCAAGCGCGAGGCGCTCAGACTTGATCTTTCGAGTTTCTGCAGCAATTGTGGTCATCAATTGATAAGGGTCGTCGAGTTCTAGGCCGCTTCGATCGATGCCACACATTCCCATAATGTTGGCGACAGGAAGGCTCTCCGAGAGCATGGGCCTTAGATTAACGGGCATGCATATGCGGAGCTTACGCGAGGTATAACCTGACTTATTAAACCTATCCAGCGTGAGAAATAAATCACGTATGAGTAGGTCGTTGAGTGTCGCACTCCAAGCCAGGGCTGTTTTCTTAAGTGCGGCTATAGATGCCGTATTAAATGTGTAATTGACACTTGCCGGTAAAGCATTCTGCTGTTCGCCAAGTTTTTTCTCAGAAATCGGTTTAATTTTGGCTAGTGGTCTTGGTCTGAAAGCGTAATAGTCCAATGTCGACTTTAGGTCGGTTGGCAAGCGCCTGATGATTTGCCAAAGGCTAAGTCCAAATTTGCCGCGCTTCGGGAACATTTGAGACAAACCAGGTTTAGCGAACAGCGCGTCTTCAACATCGAGGTTCTCGGTTAAGCTGCGCTCGTAACTCGTGAGCAACTGCTCTACAAATCGAAAGCCCCCAGTTCCATCTGAAACTGAATGATGAAGTTGCAGATTCCATTCGCTTGAAACTTCGTCTTCACGAACGAATAGACGTACGCCAGGTTCCTTTTTCAAATCAATGGCCAGGTTTTTACCCGGCGGTAGATTAAGTGGAGTGCCTTTCGGGCTCACATCAAAATGAGCTTTTGTTATGAAATCTTCGCGCCATTTGAGACCACAGCGTAGTCCTAAAAGCCGATGGCATAGGCGCGAGCGCAGTAAGGGTTGAGTCAGAACGGTGTGCTCGAAAGCCCGTCTCAGGCGGTCTTCGTCCACTCGCCCGGCAAAGGTAGCCTTGACCCAAAACACCATTGGGTAACGACGTGAATCATCGGCGAGCATAAACTGTTCGAATCCGGCTACTGGCCACATGCGCGGCCGGTTTGAGCCTCCGGTAAAGCTCATTTGCCCCTCTTAAGATTTAAAGGAGCGGTGAACCTACAGCGCGCACAAAATAGTGGGTAGTCTTTTCTTACGTTTTTTAACCAAATCGCGTGAAAATTTTGCCGGCAGGTCGATTCATCGCGAATTTTCGAATAAAATAGGAACTGTACATTTCCTATCTACGCCAAAATTGGTGATGTCGCGATGACCTATAGACTCAATCGTTATGTCACGTCTAGTGAACTCGATCCGAGTATACGTCGTTTTTTGCGATTTTTAGCCATCCTGCCGCCACTCGAAATTTTTCCATCGGTGGTACAACGAGCGCTTTTTGCAATGTCAGCAAAGGTTGGAAGTCCGCGGCTAAGCATCCCGATAAACAGAAAAAAGTTTCAACTGCCAGGCAACGACCACCTGATGATCGAAACTTGGGAGCCTCCAGCCTTAGGGGTCGATCGTCCGGGGTTGTTGTACCTACATGGCGGTGGTTGGGTCATTGGACGACCAACCTGCTTTGACACTTTTTTTTCGCTTCTATCACATAGACTTGGCTTAAAAGTATACGCACTGAATTACCGCAGGGCGCCGGAGTTTGCCTTTCCCGCCGCTCTCGATGACACTTTGGCAGCATGGCAATGGCTCTGCCGACAGTGTGATCAAAATCAATGTCTTCACCGAGATGGGCTAGTGGTCGGAGGCGACAGCGCGGGTGGGAATTTGGCCGCTGGTCTATCCATTTTTACCAAAGAGACCAACGGAAGGCAGCCAGACGCTCAAATACTGATTTATCCTGCTCTATCGATGCTAGATACTTTTAAGTCCTATAAGCTTTACGGCCGTGGATTTCTGCTCACCGAAAATATGATGCACCAGTTTATTGGGAAATATGCACGAAATCAGTCCCGGATCGATACCCGTCTCAGTCCGCTCGATCATTCAAACTTGATGGGTATGCCAGCAACATTTATGGCCTTAGCCGGTTGCGACATTCTTTTTGATCAAGGCCTTGAGTTCGCCAGTCGGCTGCGTCAAGCCGGTAATTCGGTTGAGGTTGCAGTTTATCCTCAAGTTATGCATGCATTCCTAAACTACCTGCGATTTGACGCAGCTTGGTTAGCCACTGAGGATATGATTAACTCGCTCGAGCAATTGTTCCTCAGCGTGCGCAACAGTAGGTTGCAAGTAGCTTAAATGACTTGGTTAACATGGCTTGGCGATCATGGCTTCAAGTAAGGCTCGCTGACTTTTTCACTAAACTCCCAGAGTTTGGAGGCAATTTCGGGGTTTTGCGCCGCGGCAGACGGCTTTTTGGCTTCGCAACTTGCAAAGTAATCACCACTGATGCCAGCCACGTCGGTCGATGTCGCCAGATAAACGCTGGTCTGAGCACCTTTATCTTCGTTGATAGCAAAGATTTTTTGGCTAATTTTTAATAAAGTTGCGAGTGTGCCGTGGTTATTGTGGCCAAACTTGGAAGCTACAAAGCCTGGGTGCAAGCAATTTACCGTTACGGAGCTACCTGCCAGCCTTTTGGCAAGTTCCTTGGTAAACAGGATATTACATAGCTTGGATTTACTATAGGCTTCCCAGCCATTGTAATGGCGCTCGCCCTGCAGGTTTTCAAACTCGATTTTGGCAGCTCGGTGTGCCTCGCTCGATACAGAAATGACACGGCCCCGCGGCGCTTTACGGACCAGTGGTAGCAGGTGATGCGTTAGGACAAAGTACCCGAGGTGATTGAGGGCAAATGTGCGCTCAAATCCCTCTGGAGTTTTTTCGTACATATTGAAGTAGGCACCGGCATTATTGATGAGTACATCAAGCTGCGGGATCTTACTCTGGGCTTCCAGGCCGAGACGGCGCACATCTGGGGGACTTGCTAGGTCCGCCACCAGTCCATGATAAGTAGCCGCTGGGCGAAGGCTCTGTAGTTCCCGCACCACCTCGGTCGTCTTGTTCGCATTTCGCCCAACGATCCATATCGTGGTGTCAGATTTGCCTAGTTCTCTTGCGGTTACCTTGCCGATGCCGTCGGTGGCTCCGGTGATCAGAATGTGTCTCATGACGGTCCCTGGAGTATATTGAGTGCTGGTTGGGACCTATTATATTTTGCGACTCAGAGATCGACAAGACGCGCTTTGCTATTACTGCGGACGACGCCCTACAAATAGAGTGTGCCAACTGCCTTTCATTCCATGTGATTTGGTCCTGGTCACGTTGACTTCAAAACCAACCCGGCCTAACCGCTTGGCGAATACAGGTGATGCGGCCGCTGACCAAAAGACCACGGTTCCCCCTGGCGCTAGGGCGCTTTGAATCTGATGCAGTCCGACTTCACCATAGATGTCATCGTTATCTTTGGTGCAGAGTCCGGCCGGGCCGTTGTCAACGTCGAGCAAGATAGAGTCGTAGCTGCCTCTAGCCGTAGCAATAATTTCCATGACGTCGCGCTGGATGATGCGGACGCGAGGGTCTTTCAAAGCATCGCTAGCAAGTGGTAGGTCAGGGTTCTTATTCCACGAAATCACAGCTGGCATTAATTCAGCGACGGTAACGACAGACTGTTTAGGAGCAAAGCGAAGTGTAGACCGCAGGGTGAACCCAAAACCAAGACCGCCGATCAAAATCCGGGCTTTCTTCTTGCCACTCAGTTGTTCGCAGCCAATCTCTGCCATGCGCTCCTCGCTTGAGGACTGCCGCGTGGACATGAGCTCAACTCCGCCAACTCGGATAGAATAATCACCATCGTGCTCAAAAAGAGCCATGGTGCTACCGTCGGGAGTTGTTGCCTCGTCGATTAGGTTCCACTTTTTCACAAGCCGTCTCCAGTGGCGTCGCGCCTTTGATATACCCATAGGGACAGTGGCGGCAGCCATTCTTGCAACAATGACCACGCGCCAAAAGGTAGTCGGCGGTCAGTACCATAAGGCCGTCTTCGTTCCAGTAAAAATCGATACCCTCGCGTAGCATGCCGCCTCAGGACCCCAGAGTTAAGGATGAACGCCCTATCATATTAGGTGCTTATACCAGAGTCTCAAGGACGCAGCGAGGCCTTCTCGCGCCAAATTTGACCACGAACATCTTCCAACAGTAGGTCCTCACCGTCGCGTCCCAGCACATGGTTCGGCATCATTGGGACCTTTCCTGAAGGGGTATCAACAATGTATGTGGGAATTCCCAGCCCAGTGATATTGCCGCGTAGCGATTTCATTAGTTTCAGGCCGTCATCAATTGGGACGCGAAGGTGCTCAGTCCCCTCTACCAGATGAGGATGAAAGAGATAATAAGGTCGCACCCTGGCTTTGAGCAAGCCACGCAGGAGGGGCATCATGCGATCTCGGCTGTCGTTGACGTCGCGCAACAGTACCGATTGATTACCAACCGGAATACCGGCATCAACCAGGTTACGCACGGCTTGCACAGCCTCCGGTGTCAGCTCCTCAGCGCAGTTAAAATGCGTATTAACCCATACTGGATGAAACTTGGCGATCATCTGCGCAAGTTTAGCCGTAACGCGGTAGGGAAGGGTCACTGGCGTGCGGGTTCCGAAGCGTATAATGTCCACATGAGGGATGGCCCGAAGTCTTTCGAGTAAATTCTCCAGAGCGCCGTCACTTGCAATAAACGGATCACCACCCGTGACTAATACGTCACGAATAGCTGGATTGCTGGCTATGTAAGCAATGCCATTGTCCACAATGCGTCGATTGAAATGAAGGCCATCTTCTTCGTCTCGACGTTTTCGAAAACAGTACCGGCAATAAACCGGACAAAGTTGAGCGACACAAAAGGCCACGCGATCAGGGTAAACCTGCACCACTTCCTTGACGGGAGAATGTGGCACTTCGTCAAGTGGATCCATGACGCCGTGGCGCACGTCCAATTCTTCGCGGCGCGGAAGTGCCTGTAAGCGTATAGGACAGGATACGCTTGGGTCAGGGTTCATTAGCCCCATGTAATACGGGGTGATGCCAGCAACGAAGGCGTCTTTCAGGACGTTGAATCCTTCGCTTTCGCTCGCAGCTAAGGACAGAACCTTGGCGGCACTTGCCCCATCACCCACTTGCCGGCGCATGTGCCATCGCCAATTGATTACCGATTCGGCGCTGACCCCAAATTGTGCCGCGATGCGACTAGTCACCGACGCTGGATCAGTTGCAAACCTCCGAAATTCTTCGGGCAGAAAGTCGCTTTCAGTCTCCCGTTCTGGCAGAGCGGGCTGACAGGAGCGAACTTCTGGGGTATCACTATGAGATCTCACGGATCCTCCGCGGCAAATCAGCCCGGCCTTAGTCTCAAAAGAGGCGTCCCTATGGCAAGTGTAAAAAAGCTTATATTAGGCTCACAGTCACCTTTTAGGCGGACGCTGCTTAGTTCGGCTGGACTCGAGTTCGAAGCTGTGGCCGCGCCAATCGACGAATACGCCATCACTGATGACCATCCTGGGGTGCTTGCCAGTCGGCGCGCCGAGGCTAAAGCCACTGCCGTAGCTGCAATGCATCCAGACGCCTTGGTCATTGGTGCCGATCAAGTCCTCAGTTTTGAGGACCTTACCTTCGATAAAGCTCGGGACGTGGCGACGGCTCGTGAGCGGCTACAGGCTCTAGCCGGACGGACCCACTTTTTGCACTCAGCATTTGCCCTAGCCTACAGTAATCGTGGCGATGCTCCAGTAATTATCAGCAGCGAGCGCGTCGACGTTGGTATGACAATGCGCAACCTATCGGATTACGAAATTGAGGCCTACTTAGCCACTGGCGAATGGCGCGGAAGCGTCGGTTGTTACCAGTATGAAAACCGTGGAGCGCATCTCTTTAGCAGTGTTAGCGGTGATCACTCCTCGATCATCGGCCTTCCGCTGTTACCGTTACTTGAAAAGCTTCGAGAGGCCGGCATCAATGCTTTGCTGCAGCCTTCGGCCCCTTGGCATTTGCGGGCTTAGAACTCGGACAAATATCGGCTAGATAGCATCGGTCGCATGCTGGTTTGAGGGCTTTACAAGTATAACGGCCCAATAAAATGAACCAGTGATGAGCTCGAGGTAAAAATTTGCGATCAATTTGAGCCATCAGTCTCTGCTCGCATGCCTCTGGAGTCTTTTCGTTATGCAGTCCAAGTCGTCTTGTTACGCGGAATACATGGGTGTCGACTGCTAATGTAGGCTCTCCAAAAAGCTCTGCTAGGATCACATTGGCCGTCTTGCGGCCAACTCCCGGTAAGGCCTCAAGTGCATCTCGATTATTCGGGACTCTGCCGTTATGTTTTTCAATGATTTCAGTGGCTAGTGCCACAGCTCTCCGAGCCTTGGTCGGGGCTAGGCCGATTCGTCGAATCAGCTTCAGCATACCATCGGCACCAAGAGCGACCACCTGCTCCGGCCCTAGTCCGTGGTCGTATGCATCCCTTACGGCCGCATTGACAGCCTTGTCGGTAGTCTGCGCCGACAACATCACCGAGAGTAGTAATTGGAAATCGGTCGTGTAGTAAAGTTCACACCTGGGGTTTGGGTTGTTAGCCTCAAACCTGGCAAACATTTCACCGAGGGGGATGCGCTTCAGCTTGGATCGGTGTGGTGACGGCACTGCCACCGAGGTCTTAGTCTGAGACTTCAACTTTTACATCGCCATGCACAACGCACTGGCAAGCCAGCCGCTCGTTGGGTTCTGCCGCCATGGTCTCGAGAAAGTCCCGCTCGTCGTCCTTCATCGGGCTCAGATTGTCTGATCCCTCTAGGACTCGGATCATACAGGCCCCACAGGCACCGTCTCGGCAGCCAAAAAGGATCGAAGTATCATGGTCTTCGCACATGTCGATCATGGCGTAGCCCGAGGGCACATCAATAGTTTTGTTGTCGGTCGTTATAATAACTTTGGGCATGCTTACTTCAGTCCTCTTGTGGACATAGGGCGAACGGGAGGGACCCTAGTTGCGAGTTCTATATCTAACGCCTCAATTTGTCGCGGTCAAGTGCTGGCCGCGTGCCTTTAGTTGATGGTGGGATTTGTTCGTGAAATGAAATTTTAATCTTAGTTTCCCAGGCTTACACTTTGTTATAATTAGGTCTTACCTCATTGCACCACCAACTGATTGGATCTGCCCTATGAAATCCACCAAATCAGCTAAATCAGCCAAAGACACTCGTCCGACCAAAGCAGGCGGTAACCCGACCGCATTCGATCTGGACTTGAAGGGGTGGATCGGTCGTTCCCAGGACTCGAGTGGTAAGTCCTCCGGTGCCGTTTCTGGCCGGGTAGTGGTGATCGGTCAGGGTGGAAATGCTGCAAGTGTGCTTGGGGCTCTCAAGATCGAGCTGCCCAGATGGCAGATGGCTCGCGTTGAGAGGAAGCGCGGCGAGATTGTTCATCTTCCAACAGCTGAAGGCCCTATGTGGCTCGTTCAACTCGACGCAAAGTCATCTGCTACTGCACACGCGGGTCTGTTTGCCACCAGTAAATACGGCGTGGCGCGTGACCTTACTGCGCTAGTGGTTTCGAACCTTATCGAGCATCTGCTCGGAGAGGTTAGTGTGGAGTTTCATGGTACCGATGACGATGAGGTCCGTGGATCCCTCGTGGGACTTGAACTCGGTGCCTACCGATACCGTCAGATACGGCAACCAAAAACTTCTCCAGAGATTCCGCGCCTAAGGATTTTGGGTGTCAAATCAGAAAAGATTGCAACGGCGCAAGACCTTGCCGTTGCCCTGAATTTTTCGCGTCATTTAGTCAATGTGCCGGCAGCAGAATTAAACCCGTCCACTTATGCTGACCTGCTTGAAGGGCTTTTTGCCAACTCAACGTCCATGGCGGTGGATATTTGGCGTGGGGAAAGGCTTAAGAAAGAACGAATGGGACTATTAATCGGAGTCGGACAGGCGGCAGTGAATGGACCCGCGCTGGTGCACCTGAAATATCGCCCGAAAGCAGCAAAGAAAGGTGTGCGTCCCTTGGCATTCGTTGGCAAGGGCATTACGTTCGATACCGGTGGACTCGACATTAAAGTCAGCTCGGGTATGCGTCTCATGAAAAAAGACATGGGCGGCTC
>OMIY01000294.1 GCA_900299215.1 bacterium
ATCCGGACGAATGCCCTGGGTAAGCGGCTGGCAGCTGCGAATAAATTGGCCTCAATCAATCAGGAAATGTTGGTTTACCTCGCAGCTGCTCGGGTCCTCTCACGGGTCGGAGCTTTCGAGTTTGCCTCGCTGTGTCTTGCGGAGTATGTCGCACGCAGCCTACGGACTAGTGGTGGTCTGGATGATGATATCTTGAAACTTGGCGGAGACCTTTTGAATCGTCCATGGTTCAAGCATCAGGAGGATAGCAAGCTAAAGAAGATGCTCCAGCTCCCGATACTGGTCACGGCATCTTGACCTTGAGTCACTTTACTTAATCGCCGTCCGTGGGCTTCAAAAGCAAGCTATAGCCACCATCAGGCTCGTCGATTCGGTCTATTTTTGTTGTTACAGGTGCCCGCGCACCCTGCAGGGTTTCCCCAGAAACTACTTCAATCGTTCGCCCTCGCCACTTAAGGGCCAACCGGGTGTTAAAAAGCGGCTGCCTTTCCGCGTATATTTTTTTGGCACCCTTCACTTGTTCGATGTGAAGCAGTAGATGATGCGAGAGGCCATTTTCAGGTTGAAACAAGTAGATAAGCTGACCGATGATTCCAACCACAGTAACCAACCCAAATAGACGCCAACTGCGCCTATTAATTTTTGCAGCCTCACTGGTAAGTGCGACCGTCAAAATCGCTAAAAACGGAATTGTAATTGCCACGTACCAATTGAATTTAGTCGCCGAGGAAGCAAACAAAGCGCAAGTCGGCACCACCATACACACACTCAGCAGCATGAGGTGATCACTACGTAAATAGCCCCATACTCTTGAGAGTGAGGGACGCAACTTCCATCCAAGATAGATCACCAATAGGATCAGAAGATACAGCCACGGCCCGAATCTGATGTCGAGCGCCTCAATTACAAACCAGGAGCTTGTATTGTTACCTTCGAGCTTTTCCGTGTAGCGGCGAAAGATATCGTAGTTGACCATGACATCCCAAGCGTCGATGCCATATTGGCCGTTTGCGAAGGGAGCACCCAATGTTTTCACGACCCAATACCAACCACCGATCGCGGCAGCAAAAATTGCAACTGCCGACCAAAATAGCCAGTCTTTGAGAAGCTTGAGCACCTGTCCGCTTAGCAGCACATAAAGTCCGAGCCCGGGCAGAAATATGCCCATCATGAAGCCCTTGGTCATGAAGCAAAGACCACCACAGAATCCCGCGATTGGTAGCAACCATCGCCGCTCTCGAAGCTCTGCCACCTGCATGAGGTAGATCATAATCATCGCGGTCAGGACATAAACAGCATCGAGATCACCGCTTCTAGCAACATGATGGCCAACGATGCCACGGCAAAGAAGGAGTACAAGAGCTACCAGAGCCGCAAAGGTGGCACTACGATAAAGCCTTACCAACAAGTAGGTTACGAGGATGATGCCAACACCAGCCAGGGCCGATGGGGTGCGCAATGCCCATTCATTGTAACCTATCAATTTATATGCGAGTGCAATCAACCAAACACCGAATGGAGGCTTAGCCAACCAATCGTCGCGTTGATCATCAAAGTAGTAGTCGATGTATTCTCCGCGCTGCAGCATCTGCCAAGCTGCTTCAGCATGGCGGGTCTCATCCCACATACGAAGACCGTGGTCACCGAGCTGAAAAAAACACGCGAACAATGCCGCGATCACTACGATCCACGGTAACCACTGATCTCGCTTTGTCGCCGATGCCGCGTTCACCCCGGACCCCAATGATCGCCTGGCGCAGGCTCAACGCGCCGCGGCAGTGGTTGCCCGACTGAGGTTTGGACAAAATAAAGCGGGCGCCGTTTAACCTCGTTGAAAATTTTACCGAGATAAAGCCCAAAGACACCGATAAATGTGAGATTTAGCCCAAGACTTAGAACATTGAAACTGAGCAGCGACACCCAACCTGGCGCAAGTGGGGTGATGCCAAGAGCCACAAGTATGATTGAGACTATGATGTACACAACCGCAAGCACTGAGATAATCCCACCCACAAAAAGCGGCAATTTAAGACCGACGTCAGAAAACGACACGATGCCATCGGATGCAAGCTTGAGTGATTTACGAAGTGTATAGCTTCTTTTGCCTGCAAACCTTGGGGGACAGTCAAACTCCATCAAAGTTTGACGAAATCCAATATAAGGCACCATGCCACGATAGAACTTAAGCCGCTCTGGCATTGACTTCAATGCATCGACGCAGCGCCTATCCAGCAAGCGAAAGTCTGGACTGTGTGGGATGATCTGAACGTCCGAAGTCCGGTTGTAGGTCCAGTAAAAGAGTCGCGACAGCAAATCACCTTTGGCTTAGGTCTCCACTGTGTTGCGCCGCATCATATTGACAACGTCGTAACCACTGCGCCATGCGTCGATCATCTTCGGTATGAGATCCGGGGGATGCTGCATATCGGCGTCCATGCAGATCACTACGTCTCCGCGGGCGGCATCAAGGCCACAGGCTAGGGCAGCCATATGCCCAACATTACGCGACAAGGCTACGCCATTAACTCGGGCGTCGACCTTAGCCATTTCAGCGACACGACTAAAAGTCGCGTCTTTACTACCGTCGTCGATAAAAAGAATTTCAAA
>OMIY01000295.1 GCA_900299215.1 bacterium
ACCACCTGTCAACAGTAGCTTTTATCATTGATTCTGCGTATTTAGAAGTCAAGCGGTGCGAGAGAGCCTCCCCCTTAGTCTGCGGGTAGTAACTTGCCATCGCGCACTATGAAATTGAAATGCCGCTCGTCGCTCCAAACTAAACCATCCTTCGAAACGGCGAGGGTAACAACAAATTCATCACCCTCCCTTATTGCGTCATTGAGACGATCGTCAGCTACAGGACTTAAAGGACCAGTAAGGTAAAATTCAAAATTCTTTTCCTTACTTTCAAAGGAATAACCCTCTAGTGGCGGGAGATCGACCACCTTTTCCACCAAAGTTAATTTGCCAAGTTGCAGCTTCCCACCTTCGTCTACCCTCACAAATACTTTGAGTGGCGCATCTAAAACCAGTCTTTTAACCCGCATATTTACAATGACTTGCTTGGCGTATTTATCTAATTTTGCGCGATCGTCTTTGTTGTCTCCAGGTAAAGCTAAACTTCTGACCGACTCTGGCAATGGATGCATAGAAACCTGTATGCGCTTGATATGCGGCCTGTCAGCCGACTCTCTAGGCTGATTTAAATAAAATTTAGACAACGTAGCTCTGGCAAGCGCATAGCGATCCGGTAATGGAAACGATGGCCCAGATCGAAAAACTTTTCCGTTAAGCAATCCAAAGTTTGCCCTAACTCCGCCGGTAGCCCCGCCATGTGGCTGAGCTGAAATGGTCACTTTACGCGGAATTTTATCAAGATCACAAAGATTCAATAATCCACGCCCAAGTTGCAAAGGGTACTCTGTATCGAAAAGATTACGAAATCCTGCTAGCTTCTCCATTGGTGTACTCAGCGCGCGTATGGCTACTAAACCTCTTACAGCCGACGAAATTTCACTGATTGCATCAAAGTCTGACCACCGCATATTAAAAATTTTCGCTGGATATGCTACTAGCGCTCGCAACCATCGCGTCTTAAACCAAAATGAGTTGCGAACCGTGGGATTACCCCACTCATCCGGATTTAGATCAAATGCTGATGCAAAAGCCCGCCACATTTTGTTTTCGTCAGAATGAACTATGTGATCGATCTGACTTGCCGGAATACTAATAGCAATCTCTGCACCAAATTTTCCCAAAAAAGTCGGGGAAACGTGTGCAAACGATGCTTGATCAATCGGAGACATGAGATAGCCAGTGCGTCGCCATTCTGACTCCCGCCCAGCATCATGCCGTGGAAACCGCGGTAATTCTGTAAGTGCCATCGCGGTCACAAATTTTAACAACTCGGTGTATTCAAAAAAATTGTCGGTATCAACATATTTATCTTGGATACTCATCGTCATAGTAATTCGATAGGGATTCGGCCCAGTTTCAAAGACATAATCTGTTTTACTTGGGACACCCTTCTGGTCCTTTTCGATTATACGTTTAACCTTCATTTCTAAAATTTGCTGCGAACGAACTTCGTCGTCACCAACGAGAATATTCCATTGCCTATCGTTGACGTTTAGAAAAGCTTCAAGAATATGAAACTTGCCATCACCGTCAGTTATCTCCACTTCACCGCTGTTAAGGACCCGCTCACGTTCCTTTTTGTATACAGCTACATTGGGACCATTTGTTCCAAGTGTTTCATAACGATCCTGTGTCCGTGCAAAGTGAAATAGGACACCAGTATCTATTTTCTTTTCTTTAGCATCTAAAAATCGCTGCCAGGACGGCAAGAAATCACCAAGGACAGCAGCTTCGTACGCGGCCTGAGCAGCAGGGTTCCTAAGATCATACTGATACACTTGATCAAAGTTTTTTACTAAACTCTGCTCAAAATCAATGTTTAGAGGAACTACATTGATAGGTACACCCTTCCACATCCACATGTGGTTCCAAGCCTCAGCGGCAAAAAGCCCTCTGAGTATAAAATATCGTTGGCCGACGAATGGCTGGATAGCATGACCCATTTTAGTCAAATCGCTGACACCAACCCAGGCAACATGATCACCGTGTCTAAGGACATTAATACGATGCTCTCCCCTCCTGAATATTGCATAAGGAATGCGTTCGACAAATCCCCCCATGTGTGACAAGGCCTCGACTGTGGGCTTGTCAACAAGCCCACCTAAGTTAGGCGACAGGCGAATACCGCCGGACAACGCATAACTACGGATTGAACCAACTGGCATGGTATAAAACTTATCTACAGTTGTCGGTAAGACAAATGGCGTCTCAATCTCAGTTAGCGGATCATAGAGCTGATTTTGGTTAAACGATGGCGGAAGGATACTCGCCAAGATTGGAACAAGACCAAACCAATTATTAATAAGACGCCGAGTGAATCCCATTTCCTGCTCTTTTGCGATTCTCATCCCATCAGTACGGATGTAAATCTGCATCGCCTCGACCGCAGGGTTAATACCAAGGCTCACGGGGACATTGTGATAGTCCCAAAGCGTCCGATTGTAAACTGGACCAGTTTGAAAACGATCCACAACAACGAAATATCCGGCCGGCGCCGTAAAAAGGCGCCGCTTGTAATTTACGTTGTACCAAATAAAGTCGTTGTAGTGAAAATTTGTATCGTTATTCATGATGCTATAGAACAACGAGTCCATTAAAGTATCGACCGAGTTGTTGATCGCATCAACACCAGCATTTAGATTTGCTTGTAATGCAGGGTTACGAAAGAGAAATTCTATAGGTGGAGCGAAAAAGCCTTCGCCGTCTGATCCATCTGGTTTTTGTTGATTTTCATTTGGATCGGAATAGTCAATTTTAACATCGCCATCATCGATCGCAAATACCGCCGGATCTGAGAGTAGTGTAAACACAATCCACAACCACCTCATAAAGCAATCTCCATGGCGGCGGTGAATGACCAAAAAGATTGTCTAATATAGTCCAGATTTCGCTTGTATCCGATAGCAGCTTTTGCCGTAAGATGCGGGAATAATAGGGGTCGATCTAAATTAAAAACAATACGACGAAAACGTAACCGCTCATCATCAAATTGGATGACCCACCGCCCCGCTTTCTGCCACACTCCCGTATATGAAACTCGTAGCAATTGTTCAAAAGGCGATAATTGGCCACTGGCAAACACTTGCCGACGGATGAACTCAAAATTTGTTTGATCCCCTTTTCGATTTGTATTGCTTAACGCTAAGCCATAACGTCTTTCGCCTTTATTTGCTGAATAAAGAGAGGCAATTATTCGTGTCCCCTCTAAGGCCGAAACATCGAGAATTCCTCTTAGACTCATAGCTAATTCGTCTGACTTTTGCGCAGTTTTTTGGCCAGAGAATTTGCCAGTATCGTTCATAGCGATACCTACGTCGAATCGGGATCGTCGCAGATCGTCAAATGTTAAGTAAGCACCAATTTTAGGTGAACGCCAGAATCTACGATTCTCAAGATCCTGGTAATATTGAGGTGCCTGAGAGATATCTAATCCAAACGGTAACCTCATCCTCCCAAAGCTAACTCGATAGCGATTAAGAACGGGATTACCTATTTGCAAAATCGCATAGTCAACAAATCGAGCTTTAGAACGAGTACCATCGTCACTAAGATCGTGCACATCACGCCAGCGCCATAATCCATGAAACGACAGATAAGGACCGGCAAATAGTCCCCCGTAAATCCCACCGTAGGGGATCCATGTTCCAAGTTTGCGGGTCTCAGCATAGGTAGTCGCCTCAATTCCTGCACCGCCTTTAACACAACCCTGGAGAGCAAGTTCAGGAGGACCAGGTGGCAAATTAGGATCACGTTGGAGATCGCATTGCTTCAGTAGCCAGGGATCGGCATTTAAGGGTCCTGCACTTAACCAAAAGGTAAGCCCCGTTATTATGGAGACTAGAAGAAGTTTCAGCTGGGAAGGCATAGCCAACGCTGTCCTTGACTGTTAACGTATCCTATATTTCTAGCTATTATAGGTCGTTAACCATCATTCGCGACAGCTGGCGCGTTTGTATAGACCTTAGGCGGACAAGCATTTTACCAGGGCCTTGAAGGCCTCAGGCCACACATCAGTGGCTAACAGCCTATTTTTGATAAAATCCAAGGCCTCAAATCGGCTCCGGTGACTTTGGTAAGCACGTGCCGAGGTGAGGGCATCAAAAATATCGGCTAAAGTTGCTATCTGAACCTCAGGAAGCAGTTGGTTTTTATCAAGCCCGTGCGGGTAGCCTTGGCCACTCCGTTTCTCGTGGTGATGAAGTACAATCTCCCGAGCACTAAGTGCTAGGTTGCTCAACTTCAGCGCCTCGGAGCCATTTGTAGGGTGGGCTCTTAAAATTGCCCATTCCGCGTCAGTCAGAGCGCCCTTCTTATTGAGAAGCGCTAAGGGCACTTCCTTCTTTCCAATGTCATGAAAAATCCCCCCGAGCGCCAAATCTCGCAAGGCCGCTTCATCACTCATACCCATCGACACGGCGATAGCTACCGTGTAAGCCGACACTCGGACACTATGATGGTAGGTGTAGAAATCATGTTGAATCAGACTGCTTAAACCTAGGATTGAACTGGGGTCTTCGAGCACACAGTCCGTCAAATCTGCTGCAATCTGTTTGGCTTTTTCGGTACAGGAATCGGTTAACTCGCCTTCGTAAAGGCATTGCGTAAATTTAGCGCCGAGCTCCTCAATCGCTTTCATTCGCTCTTCCGGAGCGAACTCTCGGCGAATCACAGGAAGTTGAGCACATACCTGATACATTCGTGCTTTTCCGAGTTCGCTATTGCGGATGAGAAGCTGCGCATGACCACCGTTTAACAACCCGGAAAGCTCGTCCCTTGACCAACGATATCCGGGGCCGCTGTAGAGCACCAGATGATCATCGATCTGAACAAAGAGGTCGAAATCAGTAACCGAGTTGTCCAGCAATTGCTCGACTGGATAGGATTCAAAAGTTTTAGGTAATTTTAGCGAAGCCGGGCGGTTCATGAGCTACCTCCAAATCACCGCCCTGCTTCGGAAAGACTTTTACAAAACTTTAAACCAATCCAATAAACCTCCGTGCTTTTAGACACTTGAAGTTATCATTTGGCCTTTTTTAGGAATCTCTCGGAGACGAATTCACTGTCAGCAATCTTACACCAGCTCTTTTCGCAACTGAGAGCCTCGATCTTGTCACCCTGACTCAACTTACGAACTATAGGCTCTTCAGTGCTTGGGCCCTTTCGAACATTTAATTGCTTAGGCTTCACTATAAATGCAACGACGGGACTAGGAACCGAATCTTTGGCTAAATCAGTCGCAGGCTCGCTTTTTTCGGTACCGGCAGCTGCCGCGTCAACACTCCCCACTCCGGCCGGCTTACCAGCACCTTCGCCAGAGTCCGCACCTGGTGCATCGGGAGCCTTTGCTTCAGCTGCCACAGGCTCCTTTCCTTGTTGCTCGTCACTTGAACACGACCATGGCAGCATCAGCGTTACCAAAAGACTCAGCTTGGACAACATAAGGTCTCCTCAATTCAACTAAGGATTTAGTCTGACATGTCTAACTAATGAGCTTATTGGGACATCCTACGATGGTCAACTTACAGCTTTCGACTAACCCAGCCATCGATACCTATGATGCTTAGTATTACTAAATTAGGCGTCCAAGCAGCCACGATCGGACTGAGAGCCCCCTGCAATCCAAGGGCCCACGCTGCGCTCTTGACAAACCAGTAGCTGATTCCCACAAAAAAGGCCATCAACACACCTCGAGCAGTCTCGGTGCTTCTTTCTGAACGATAGCCGAATTTAAGGCCAATAAGACTGACAACAAAAGCAGCGAAAGGGTAGGCTATCTTCCCCTGAAGCTCCACCTTGTATGGTACTGTATCGACCCCTGATTTTTCGCCGCGATCAACCAACTCCCTAAGCTCTACAAAACTCATTTCATTTGGTTTTCGTCGGTCCTTCTTTAACTTACCGGGATCGATCGGCAATGGCATGGACCTGGAGCCCTCTAAACGAACGTGATCGACTTCACCATTTTTATGGAATTCGATTACTTTAAGGCCATTCACTAACCAAGAGCGCGAATTTGCCAAGTATTCGGCAGAATCCGCATGTATGGAGTCGCTTGGTCTAAACCTTTCACCCAATTTCACAACCTGAATCTGATTTAGCGTCTGTCGAATTGGGTCGTAATCTTGAAAATTGAACAAACGACTTCCATTCCGTACCCACTTCACTGCTGTAGAGATATGTTCATCATTACGCCCTTGGATTTCTACTTCTTGGATATGATGCACCAACCGCGCTAACTTAGGTGCCCACAACTCACCAACCGCGATTGAGATCAGGCTAAGCCCAAGCCCACCAAACACGAGAGGGCGCCCAATCTGCAAGGCCCCCATACCGACAGCTCGCATAGCTGTGACTTCATTCGTACGACTCAAAAGAATCATCGTGATGACAGACGCCAGCAAAGCAGCAATCGGCAATGCCTGAACAATTTGACCTGGAATCTGATACAAATAGAAGCGAAAAATCAGAAATGCCGATGGGTTATATTCAGCAAAGTCCTTTGACGACTTATGAATTGCGTCAAATAAAATAAACAAAAAAACAGTCAGAACTACAGTCCCGATTACAAATTTAAGGTAGTCGCGCAGTATATAGAAGAATAACGTCATGCCTGCTGGTCTGCCTTCGGCACCACCTGACTGTCACCCCACATGGCACGGGCCTTCAAATATGGCAGTCCTTTTTTTCCGCTCTCCAAGGTCCCAAGCACCCGCAATGTCTTATTTTTCAGTCCAATCGCCCCCTGTTCCTCCAAGGCGAGTTGGGACAGAACCACAAGCAGTCTCCCGGATTGGTCTGAAATCACCACATAGGTACCATTAGGACTAGCTTCCTCTACCAGACCCTGAATTACGATCGAATTTTGCCCCAAATTATCCAATCCGAGGTGAACACCTCGAATCTGGGTAACTTCCTCCGGTCGCTCAAACAAGGTGCTTCCGTATTTGCCGAAAACCCAGGAGTCTATCGACCTCAAAATACTTCCACCGTCGCTACAAGCTGTTAGGAAGGACGCCATCAAAAATAGCACCAACCGACGCTGCATATAGAAATCCCCATCCGGAAGTTCAGACGGGTAGTCTACCATATATTACACTGCGACAACCAATGTCGTAGCCCAAAAATAAACGGGCCTGGGTATGATCCCCAGGCCCCTTATGACTAGCCATCAAAAATAATGGTAACAACTATCACTTAGCAGATTTCTTAGCCTTCGAAGGCGCCTTCTTAGCTGCCTTCTCAACCGGCTCTGAGCCAGGTAAAGTGTAGTCAACCAACTCGAGCAATGCCATATCGGCACCGTCACCGAAGCGGAAGCCCTTCTTCAAAATCCTGGTGTAACCACCCGGACGATTCTTAAAGCGCTCAGCGAGGTCACCAAACACCTTGCTAACTGCTTCGTCATTAAATAGATAGCCGGCAGCCTGCCGACGAGCATGGAGATCACCCCTCTTACCAAGCGTAATCATCCTGTCAACTATACCCCTCAGCTCCTTAGCCTTTGGAACAGTTGTTTCAATACGCTCGTGCAGAACCAATGAAGTGGCCATGTTTCTCAACATAGCCCTCCTGTGAGAGGACTCCCGACCTAATTTCCGATATCCGTTCAGGTGACGCATCTAATCTTGCCTCTTATTGCTTGGGCTCATCATCTTGTTTACGAAGCGAACTGGGATCGAAGCCCTCGATCTTCATGCCTAGTGACAAGCCCATTTCACTCAAAATGTCTTTTATTTCGTTAAGTGACTTCCGACCAAAATTCTTCGTCTTAAGCATCTCCGACTCAGACTTGGTCACCAACTCACCAATGAATTTGATATTCGCGTTCTCTAGGCAATTCGCTGCCCTCACGCTCAACTCTAGGGAATCTACCGTTTTGAAGAGGTTCTCATTCAATGAAGGACGTCCGCTCGCGTCAACAAGCGTCTTCACTTCCTCTTCCTCTGCCTCGTCGAAATTCACGAATATGGTCAGCTGCTCTTTTAAAATCTTCGCAGCGTATGCGACCGCATCGTCCGGACGAACTGCGCCGTTGGTCCACACTTCTAAGGTAAGCTTGTCATAGTCGGTCATTTGGCCAACCCGTGCGTTAGACACGTTATAGGCCCCCCGCCGAACCGGAGCAAAAATAGAGTCGATCGCAATAAAACCAGTGGCGAGATCTTCCCCACGATTGCTATCAGCGGAGACATACCCACGCCCGTGACGCACGACCATCTCCATCTCTAGCTTACCCTCGTTGTCCAGGGTCGCTATGACTTGGTCGGGATTTAGCACCTCGACTTCACCATCACTCTGGATATCGCCCGCCTTGACCACAGCTGGGCCACTAGCGCTGATCTTAAGAGTAGCGTCAGTTTCGCCCAGGTACCGCAGACTAACCTGCTTCAGGTTTAAAATCATGTCGGTAACGTCTTCTTTGACGCCAGCTACAGTGGAGAACTCATGGTCCACACCCTGGATGCGGACAGCAACAATCGCAGCTCCGTTGATGCTAGACAGCAGAACTCGCCGCAAGCTATTCCCAAGCGTTAGCCCGTAGCCCCGCTCAAGCGGCTTTGCCACAAACTTACCGTATGTCTCGTTCAACACATCAGCTTCAAGGCTTTTCGGACGAATCAGATCTTGCCAGTTACGATGCATACAAATCCCCGTTAAGACGCGAGTAGGAAACCCAGTGCTAACCCGGTCGCCTCAGATTACTTAGAGTAAAGTTCGACGATCAAGCGCTCTTTGACAGGCAGTTGGATATCATCGCGAGTCGGATTCGATACCACCTTGCCGGTGCCCTTAGCGTGATCAACCTGGAACCATTGCAATCCCGCCCTACGGCCGTATAGCTCGCCAGCAAGCTGAAACTGAGCCTTCTTGCTACTCTTCTCAGAAATCGACACGACGTCGCCAATCTTAAGCCGAGCACTCGGTATGTTGCAACGTTTTCCGTTGAGAAGTACGTGATTATGGCGAACGACCTGGCGGCCTTCGTTCCTGCTTCGCGCAAAGCCCATGCGGTATACAACATTGTCCAACCGCAATTCTAGATTGCGGAAGAAAATCTCGCTTGTCACGCCGCGCTCTGCAACAGCTTTATTAAAAGTAAGGCGGAACTGCTTCTCGAGTACGCCGTAAACGCGCTTCACCTTCTGCTTTTCGCGAAGCTGAGAACCGTACTCAGAAACCTTAGCGCGACGTTGGCCATGCTGACCCGGAGCGTAACCCTTCCGATCAAAAGCGCACTTGTCTGTCAAGCAACGCTCGCCCTTAAGGAATAATTTAGTGCCCTCACGACGGCAAAATCTACAAACTGGACCTGTATACCTGGCCAAAGCCAATCCTCCACTAACGGACTAAAACTCAAATGTTTCTAAATCAGACCCGACGACGCTTCGGGGGGCGACAACCGTTATGTGGAATCGGCGTCACGTCCTTAAGCAAGGTCACCTTCATACCTACCGCAGCAATTGCTCTTACGGCGCTCTCCCGACCTGCACCCGGACCGTTGACTAGCACAGCAACCGAGCGCATTCCAGAGTCCATTGCACGACGGGCCGCCTCTTCGGCTGCAACCTGAGCCGCAAACGGCGTGCTTTTCCTGGACCCTTTAAAGCCCTTAGCCCCAGCAGTCGACCAGGACACAACTTCCCCATTCACATCCGTAAAAGTTACGATCGTGTTGTTGAAGGTAGCTTTAATGTGAGCAACGCCACTTGGAACGTTGCGTTTTACTTTTTTCTTCTTTACCACTGGCTTCATCGGCCAATTTCCTTATCGCAACCAGCGCCAACTAAGGCGCCATGTTATTTAGCAGTTGGCGCCTTCTTCTTACCGGCAACCGTCTTACGTGGACCTTTTCTCGTACGCGCATTTGTCTTCGAGCGCTGGCCGCGCACCGGCAACCCACGACGATGACGAATGCCTCTGTAGCAACCCAAGTCTACTAGACGCTTAATATTAAGAGCGATCTCACGGCGAAGGTCACCTTCAACCGTATATTCATCAAGGGCTTTACGAATCTCGTTTACCTGGTTTGGATCGAGGTCGCCCGCTTTCATGTTTGGATCAAGACCAGCGGCCTCGACGATCTTTTTGCTCACGTGCCGACCTACGCCGTAGATGCTCTGAAGCGCGATATCAATACGCTTTTGGTTAGGAAGGTCGACCCCTGCAATACGTGCCATTCTCCACACTCCTCAGTCGGTCAGAATCTCAGCCCTGACGTTGCTTGTGCTTTTTCACTTCACAGATGACGCGGACCACACCGGCACGGCGAATCACCTTACACTTGTCACAAATAGCTTTTACACTCGCGCGAACTTTCATAGCTCCCTCTCACAACCTTATTTGGTCCGATAGACGATCCGACCTCTGGTCAAATCGTACGGAGAAATCTCAAGCTTAACTTTATCGCCCGGCAATATACGGATGAAATGCATACGCATTTTACCGCTGATGTGAGCAAGAACTTCATGCCCATTCTCAAGCTGAACTTTGAACATGGCATTCGGTAACGGCTCTTTCACCGTACCTTCGACTTCGATTACATCTTCTTTTGCCATGCTGTTTTCTGTTCCGTTTTGCCTATGTTTTCGATTGCTTACCGCTTGGTCTTCACCTAGGAATCGGGGTGGGCCAGCAAATTCCGCGGTACACTACATTAACTATCTCTTAAGAGCAAGCACTGCCTACCAAATTTATTACTTACCTTTAATTGCCGAATTTAACTGCCGATATACTGATTCAGGATCACCGGTGCCCACTACCTCCCTGAACACTCCCTTGTTGCGGTAATAATCCAGTATCGGCCGAGTTGTCTTTTCAAAAACATCCAGTCGCACAGCAACACTACCCGGGTTATCGTCAGGTCGCTGACCTAATTTACCGCTACATTTATCGCAAATACCCTCGACTCGAGGTGGCTGCTCTTTCACATGAAAGCTTGCTCCACATGAACCGCAAACCCGTCTGCCGCTCAAACGCGAAACAAGTTCAGAACGCGGCACATCAAGCAAGACTGCTGCCCTAACGGGATGAGACGCCTTCAGAGTATCGAGAGCCTCAGCTTGGGCCAAATTTCTCGGATAACCATCCAGTAAAACCGTTTCTGAAGTAGGAATCGTTCCCAATTCCTCACTCAGGATCCGAAACAGCAGATCATCAGATACAAGCTCGCCACGCTCCATGACGGCACCCGCCAACCTGCCAATTTCAGTCCCGGCCTTCACGTGCTTCCTGAGCGCATCACCCGTAGACAGCTTCCGATACCCCTCACGGGCGGCTAGAAGATCTGCTTGGGTTCCCTTACCAGCGCCAGGAGCTCCCGTTAATACTACAATCACTAGCGAGTCCCCCCGGTCCGCGACCGAATCACGGTCCCCTTGAGGAACGCATCGTAGCGCAACGACTGCCGATGAGCATCAATCTGTCTGAAAGTCTCCAGAGCAACACCGACTACAATGAGAAGGCTGGTGCCGCCA
>OMIY01000296.1 GCA_900299215.1 bacterium
ACTGTAGCCGCGGCGGTAACCCAGACTCTTGCGTCGTTGAAAATCACCAAATAAACTGTCGGCATCGACACCAATGTCGAACCAACTCATGGCGCCGACGGGTATTTCCAGCCAAGCATCGCCTGCTGCGTGAGCGTAAAGATCGGCTTTGGTGCCGAGCCTTTGGTTGAGCTGACGGGCCAGCATGTGGTCGTCGACGCCAGCCCAAACGGTCTGCTCGGTGCCATCTTGGTCGCGGCTCTCGAGGCCAAGATCGATTTCGAGGCCCACGCTGGCAGCGCGGTCTTTGCTTTGCCTCAAGATGGGTAGCACGGCTTGCGGGCCAGTAATGACGTCAAAGGTGGCAATCTTGGCATCGAACTTACCACGGTTGCGACCGTGATAGTTGGTGATTTGATTTTCTTTAAGGTAGCTCATCGTCGCGATATGCTCGACTGCTTTGAAGCCCATAGGCTGTGCTGGTGGAGGTGTAGCCGACTGGGCATTAGCTTCGGCGATCGGGACGATCTCGTTTTCCGTCTTGGGCTTTCGCTTTGGTACGGCCATGGCCAAAGTTTCGCGCTCGAGTTCGCGCTCGCGTGCTAATTCGTGCTGTTGGTGCATCAGGCGCAGTGCTTGCACGTGCTTCAGGTACATACCACGACTCTTAGCCAGCTTGTCTGGCAGCACGAGCGCTTTTTCCAGCATGTCCTCGGCGACGTCAAACTTGCGCAATTTGATAGCGGCGATACCACCATAGTAGTTGGCAAGATCGGCTAGGGAGTGGCCTGGAGGCACCCGCTGAAATCCGCGCAGCGCTCCGTCGTAGTTGTGTAGATTAAAGTTTGACCAACCAAACTCGTAGCTAGTTTCAGGATCGAGCTCGGTGACAGGGATCCGGTTGAAGAGCTGTGCCGCCTCGTTGTAGCGGTCCATCCGGTAATAAATCTTGGCAGATTGCACGATGGCAGCGGTGTGGGCTGGATAGCGCTGTAGGATTGCACTGTAGCCGATCAGTGCATCGTTGAGCCGGCCCATTTCATAGTAGCGATTTGCAGTCTCCAGGACCGCGCGCAAGTTAAATGGCGCTGCAGCACGTTTTTTGCTTTGGCCTTGAGTTTGCTGTGGAGCTGCCTGTAAAGCCTGGCTCGGACTGCTGGTGTAAACCAACATCACGGCGGCGATCATCTTGGCGGCACGAGCGAGCGGTGGCAGACATCTCAGCTTCATCAGCAGTGATTATCCTCAGCAAAGGGCGGTATCGTTAATGCTGGAATTTGATCTCTGACTATTTCACAGATTGCTCTCTTCACCTTAACAGGATCGGTAGCAGGCTGACCAGCATCGTTCGCCAAATAATCGGTGCTAAGGCGCTGGATCGCCTCAGAAAGAGGCGACAGCAACACCTCCTTGCTGAGATCCTGACCATCGGTACGTGACGCGGCAGCCAAGTCGGTGTAAATATCCATGAAAGTTAGCGCCAACTTAAAGTGCTTGCTAATCCCCTCTACAGTCCGAGACTGTTGAGGACTTTGTGTCAACTCCAAGAATATGCGGTCGAGGGTGTGAGCGATTACGGCTCCGCTGGCATGGATGTCGCCGAAGTCGATTAGGTCGTCGCCCATTTTGGCCCCACCTAAAAGTGTATCGAGTCGCTCTAAGGTCAATACTTTCGGACTGCCGCCTCTAAATTTGTCGTAGGTAACCACACGGTCTCTACCGATATATGGTAAGCCGATAACAGCCTCTTCTTTGGCTCCTGCCGCGTAGAAACCGACTAAGTCAGCAAAGGCCTCTGCCATCGCACCGGCCATTCGTATGGTGGCCAACTGCGAGCCTGGCACGGACGCGGTGAGACCGGCTTCGTAACCATGGAGCATTGGCTGCCACCGAAGTCCCAAGGTAGCCATGGCACCGGCGTGACGCGTTAGGTCTATGTGGTGAGCGTATTCATGAGCGAGGACAAATGCTGATTCCCAAAAGTATCCGTTCAGTAAACTTGCCTCACTCTCTCTGATCGGAAATACCGTCAACATCTGCGCATCGGGAAAGTAAGCGAGATTGTCGGTGACGTAAGTCCTGACCGTGCCTTCTCGCGGACCGTCGTCACCCTTGATGGGGTAATGGGACAGATCCGTCATGAAAGTGGCCAAAACTGAAAGCCGCAAGGGTGGCGGCGCTTTAGTTCCTGGCCCGGCTACAGCGAGGTATAAATTTCTGGCGGATTGCAAATGATGCAAACTACTTAAAGCCACTGCCTCATAGGAACGACGTGGGTAGGCAAATCGATCGCGGCAGATTTTGAGGCTTTTGCCGATCGCGGCTTCTCGCCACATGAGTTCGCGACCACTTGGGTCCAAGCAACGTAGGCCCTGGCCGCGACGGAAGTCACAGCTGCGCTGGTAACTGTCGCCGAAGGTTGTCAGGGCCACGGTGTCGTCGTTTAGAGTGTCAACGCTCGAGGTGTTCGTGAATTCGGCCAATTGGGCCTCGGGCGCCTGACCTTGCCAGCTGCGAACCTCGCTGGCGGTCAACTGAGCCAGGCCAGCGCCACCTTGACAATCGGGGTCGGCAAGCTCGTAACTTAAGGGAGGAGCAAGTGAGAGCACGGGCTTGGCCACGCTGGGTGGCATTGTCGTGTCGATCTCGCGCCGTGATCGACCGCAACTCAGGGTCAGTGACAGCCCCATGAGCGTTATCAGATGGGTCCTACTCCACGGCATAAGCATGGATCGTTACTCCAGATATGGACTTGAAACTTCGACCAAATCCAATTAGTGTCGTGGCTCCGGGGGCTAATCATAGCATGGCGGCATCGTACACGCTTCCAGCTTTTGAGCCAACTGTTAGCTATCACTGCAGGATTGAGGCAAACGCTTATGGCTAGGGTATCGATTGAAGACTGTTTGGACGTGCTTGAGAACCGCTTCGCTCTCGTCACCGTTGCTGCGGCTCGGACGCGGCAGTTGATGAGTGGTGAGGAGCCGCTTATCAAGTCCAAGAATAAGCTAGCCGTCACCGCTCTGCGTGAGATCGCTGAGGGAATGATTACAGCTCATATTCCAGCAGAATTGGGTGAAGTAACCAGGGCTAAGCTGAAGCCAGAGGGCTGAGGCGAGTGACGACTTAGGTCTTAGCGGCGATGTGACATCGCCCCAGGATGTAGGTCGTCAGGCACATATCGATAAGCTCATCTTTGTGGATCATACTGCTATCGAACCAGATTTGCGTCTGGAGCTGTTCATAAAGAGCTTTGCCATACACCTGATCTAAGGCCTCCGCTAGGATATCGCGAAAGTGGACGTAGTCCCAGGAGACCATTTCACTTTCTTGCTGTCCTGCTTGGTATTCTTCGGCAAGTTGCTGGAAGTCGCATTCGACGTTGTGGCGGATAAAGTTCTGAACCAGGCGTTCTATCCGGGCACCGTACTTCGCCATGTATTGCTTTCGGGCCCTCTTTCGGTAGTTTGTAAAGTTGATGACCTTCCCCATAAAATCCTCGTAACACGCCTTTTGAGCTGCAAAAATTAACCCAACCTCCTCACTACACTCATCCTTTCGGCCGAATTTCGAAAAAACTTGAGTCTCGCCCCATGGTCAAAGCCTGTATGGGCGGCCGATTTTGCCCAGCTAAGAGTGAAATAGATACCTAATTTCAGTGGGTTGCGATTGTTGGTGGGCGTTGCTACAATAATCTTAGCCTACCACCTTCCGTAGCAGCCTCCCCCAAGTATTGAGGTCCCTATGAGCATCCGCATCGGCGATGCCGTATTTTGCGCTCTGGGCAACCGGCGATCGTCAAAGATCGCCTGAAGAGCTCGGGCGAACTCATCTTGGAAAACGAGCCTAAAGCCGTGCAACAGGCTTTTCGCCATGGCTACGTTAATGGCATGACTCCGGAGACGCGAGCCAGTCTTAACGAAATACTAGATCGCATCAAAGGTGAGAATAAGGACCCTGCTGAACGCGTAACGGCTATGCAAACCAAATTGAACGAGATTGAACAAGATCCTCGCAATCGTGACCTGGCTAGATATCTCAGATCAGAAATGATGCATCTGATGAACACCTACAGCATTAAACCAAGGGAATTTAAGCTCGACGAGATCAACGTACGTTAACCATGGAGGGCATAGATATGGCACACATCGGTGATTTGGTTCCGAAGTCTGGTATCTACACGGAACCAGGCGTGGTGGTAGAGAAAAAAGAAAACGGCAACGTAGTTGTTAGCACGGAGCCGATGGCGGTCAATAAGTACCATCGCTACACTAACACCTCGGGTCTATCCGAGAATGAAAAGCTGAAGTTCAATGAAATCCTAGATCAGATTTATCAGAAAGAGGATATGACGGAACGCATCAACGACATTCAAGTCGAGATCGACCGTCTGAAGACGGAGCCGCAAAGCCACAACATCGTGCAGTACCTGCGCAACCAACAAACGTACCTTGTACGCGAATCTAAGAAACTGCCTAATACCTATCAGACCGACGAGAAGTCGATCGTCAAAACCGTCATTTAATCCTCGAGCCCTATCAGCCCTATGCAACTCTTGGCTCGACTTTGAGCGCAGTCTCAAGTCGGGCTAGGAGTCTCTGTGCTTTCTTAAACTGAGGTTCTTTAATCAGGGCTATCTTTAAGAACTCGCAGGCGATCTGTGGGCGACCCCACCGCGCATAGCAAAGGCCAATATTATAGTAGAGCAAGGCGCTCTTATCCTGCTGAGGCAGTACGTATTGAGCCCTCGTGTAATGCTCGAGCGCCTCTTGGTAGTGCCCCTCTCGTACCATGGCAATTCCAAGTTCATTGAGGTGCGTGGCAGTTTTTTGTACCGACTGCGATTTAGACAGTAAAAAACGCGCCTGCTCTAGATCTCCTGCATGGAAACGTAGTTCGGCTAAGCCGCCTAGAGCTGGATTACAAAGGGGATCCCGATCGAGGGCGCTGCGATAAAGTGACTCTGCTAAGGCAAGTTCTTTCTTGGCTACGTGGATTTCAGCCATGGCCACAAGGCGAGCCGTGCTTTGCCTCGAGATCGCTTGCATCTTTTGCAGGATTGCAATGGCCTCATCAAGCCGCCCACGATGACGGTAAAACGTGGCTAGGCTGAAATAGGCATGATGGTACTTCGGATTCCGTTCAAGTGCGCGGTGCCAAGACAAGATAGCCTCGCGATCGCGGCCACAGGACATGTGTAGAAATGCCTCAACATCATGGTAGCGCGCGCTCTTTTCTGCACCACCAAGGTCTCGAAGCTCAGCTGCAACATAATCACGAGCCTCAGCTGGTGAGGCCTCGGACAGCATGGAGGCAGCTCGGATCAATTTGCGCCAACGTTGCTCAGTCGGACTCAGAGTATTTTTGGAGTTGATATGAGTTTGTAATTCGGTCATGGCGCGAGCCATGTCCTGCTCACGCGAGGTCATTTTAACGATGCGCGTGACGCCTAGCTCAGCAATGGTCACCACGTCTTCATGCGTGGGATCTGTGGTCAAAACGACGATGCGTCCAGCGACATCGAAGGATGGATTGATACTTAAAATTTCTTCAATCAGGGCACTGGCCGAGCGCCCTTGACATTCCCAATGCAAAATAAAATGCGGTGCTAACTTGAGTCGCTCCCAACTCTGTCTCAAGGGAACCGTCGACGGCAGTCTGACGTGGGCGGAACCGAGGCGACTTAGGAGTCCAGTTGTGAGTTGCCAGATCCACGTCTGATCATCAGTAATCACTACAGTTTCGCTAAATGGTCTACCGGTGTCTTTTTGATTGGTCATGGAACCCTCCCTGACCAGGGCATCGGCACCTTATCCATCCAACTTTAATGGTCTAAGCCTTAAAACTTGTTAAGTTGCCTAGATGACGCAGATTTTGCAGATTGAAGTAAGATGGTGGCTAGCCCATTAATGGGCACTGATTAAAGGTAGGAGATTGCATTGGCAGGGAAACCAAATCATGACCCCAAAGTGATCATTTATGGTGATGGCGCAGTGGGCGTAGGTTTAGCTAGCTTACTTACTGAGATCGGTCTTGCAATTAGGTTTATGGGACGAAGTGGTCCCGTTGCTGTAGATGCACGAGTGCAGCCATTTGATCCATCTAAAGCCACATGGCATGGACAGTTTCCAGCTGCGACTGAGGCAGATCTTGCGGGGGCTGAATTAGCCATCTTCACCGTCAAAGCTTTTGATCTGCCTAAGGCACTAAAGTCAGTTGTAGCATTGCCAGATGGTTGCCCCGTTTGGCCACTCAGTAATGGTGCGATCTATCAAGATCTTGCCGCGTCGGTGAATGATAGACCAGATCTTATCTGGCGATTGGGCTACTGCACTTTTGGCATTAGTGTCACGGAGGAGCGTAACTATGCTTGGCGTTCCAACAGCGGAGAGTTTGCCATCGGTCCTTGGGGCATGCTGCCTAGTGATGGGGCAGAGCCAACGCCAATGGAACAGAAAATCATTCAGCGTTTACCACGCAAGTTCAAGTGGCATCAGAACATAGTCTGGTTGCATCGGCGTAAATGGCTTTTCAATACCGTGATCAATTCTATGACTGCCACCCGTCAGCTTCGACGCAACGGCGATCTTTTGGCTGATTTACCATCGCTAGTGGCCGTTTTTCATGAGGCATGGATGCTCGGTTCTGAGTTGTGGGGTGAGTGGCCGCTTGCGCGTGAGGATGTCTATCAAAGTTTGCTAAAGCTGATCGAAGCAACAGCAGACAATGAGAATTCTATGGCGCGTGATACGCGTTCGGGTCGCGTGACAGAATCTGATTATCTTGCTGGATTGGCCCGGGATAGCAAAAAGTACCCTTTGCTGACGGCGATGCACCGCAAGTTAAAAACGAATCAGCCACTCGACACTGCTAAACAGATGTCAAGTGGCTGACTGTGCCGGGGAGGCTTAGTGGGCTAATGGGGGAGGAACCTGGGGGACTATCACTACATCGACGCGTCGGTTCAAGGCGCGTCCAGATACTGTTTTGTTCGAAGCAACAGGGTATTGATCACCCAAGCCTTCAGCACGAATACTGATTTGCTTGGTCGAGTCTTTGGCGCGAGCAGATTCAAGGAAATCTCGCACGGCCTCAGCTCTAGCTAGGGAAAGAGCCTGATTTCTAGCGCTGTCTCCCGAAGCGTCGGTATGTCCCTGGATCACGATCTCGGCTGGGGCAAAAGTGTCGATAACGTTACGCACGCGATTCAGTAATCCAAATCTATTTGAGTTTATCGAAGTCTGACCTGGTAAAAACCGGAGGTCAATGAGCCGCATGGTCACGGTCCGTCCTTGTTGAATCATTTGGACTTCAGCCGATGAAAATTCGCGCTGTGCTGCTTTGATCTTGTCTTGCAATCCCTTGGCCTCAGCGAGTGTGGCCTCACGCTGCTCAGTAGCGGCGAGTTCCTCCGTTGTTTGAGCGAGTTCCTTATTTTTGGCTTTAAGCTGGGCGCTCTCAGCCGCGAGTTTGGCTTCGCTGGATTCACGTTCTAGGACGATAGCCTCGCCATCAGCGGCATTCAGTGCCTTAGATTCGCGCGTGATTTTGAGTAGGCGTTTAGAATCTGTGGTCAATGACTCACTGAGCTTTTTTAGGGCAAGTTTATCGTGAAGGCTCATAGCGACGTGACTCGTCGCCTCTTTGATCCTTTGTTCCACCTGCGTTAAAGTCCTCGGCGCATGGATTTTAGCACCCTCACGCAAGGCTTTGTCACGCAGATGCTCTGCTGGACCGGTGGTGCCTAACTGCGCAGCTTTAAGTTCGACGGAGGCGTAATCTTGCTGTAGGCCGCCTCGTTTCTTGATCGCCGGTGACTTGTCATTTTCTTCAAGATCTTCAGTAACATTTTTAAGTCTGGCATCAACTCGTTCGAAGCCTTTGCGGTCAAAATCTAAAGCGTGTGCATCAAGTGCTGCAGCGCGCGCAGCAATGACCCCTGGCATGAGCTCTTCGGCAAGTTTTACCGTCGATTCGGTGCGGGTCAAGTAAGCTTTGGCCTTAGCTACTTCATGTAATATTTTTTTATTATCGGCATTTTGATCACGCTCAATCCGTGCATTTTGTAGGTACTTTTCCGCTGATTTAAAATAAGTGGGGGCTAGCACAGCAGCTTGCCGAGCTTCGGCGTCAGCTAGTCCCATTTCGACTTTGCCGATCTCGGCCGAAGGGTCTGCGTGCGGAGGAAGTTCTTCAATAGGAACAGTCTGGCAGCTAGCAGCAAATAGTGCGGGCAGAATTGTGGTTAGAGCGTGTGACTTCCAAAATTGTTGCATAATCGACCTCAAGTGATAAGTGTGACCGAGTCAGCAATTTGCGCATTGCAATTGGAGTGCCAAGTTTGGTTTGCAACTCAACCTGTGATGTTTAGGTTATGAATGTGACACAAAACTCACTACAGCCCATGAAGTCTCTATACGCCGATGATGACGTGATAGCCGAGATTTTGCCTGATTTTGTGCGTAATTTGTCTGGTTACGTCGATAAACTGCGAGCAGCTCTCGCAGTTGGCGATCACGTACAGGGAGCTCGCGTTTGCCATGATTTGAAGGGAACGGCGGGAGGGTACGGTTATCCCGAGATTAGCGAATTAGCGCAGCACTTGGAAACTGCGCTTAAGACTGGAGGAGAAACAACACACCTGACTCAATTAGTGGATCAAATTGCTACACTATGCCAGCGGGCGCTAATTGGTCTAGATCTGTAATCTCAATGTGGTTTATATGAGGCTCTCCGGCGGCGAGCCTTTTTAGCATTCGATCCCGAGTTAGTGTGGCTTTTGCCGCCGCTAGAATCTGGTGGGCGCCAGCAGCTTTAGGAATAAAAGCGCGGACCGACGGTGGCCAAACCGTTCGTCTATCATGATGGTCAAATCGTTCTCCACTTACCAATATCACCGGAATATCGTCACAGAACATATCTATATAAGTAGCCAGTTCATCACCGCGGATAGAGTCCATATAGACGTCTATGATGGCGATATCGTAGTTTTTTATCCTGGCAAAAGATCCCATGGCATAGAGAGATTGAAAATAGTGAGCTGAAAAGTTCAACTGCCTTGCTGTTGCGGAGATCAGCGCGCCGAAATAGGGGTCGTCGTCAAAAACAATCAGTTTATCCGCCAAAGGTCCGGGATCCTTCCTCATGTCGCTCATGGCAGTCCTCCTATGCATCCGGATTTTCCTCATAATTAAGCCATCATGGCTTTAGTTAGCGTTGGCAACTCGATCACGAGTAGTTCCAATTGGGGAAATAATTTGCAGAGCAAAATCTAGAATCGTGTGGGCGCCTTGGGATTTAGTCATAAACCCTCTAATGCTGGTAGGCCAGCTACTATGAGTGGATGCGGGCATCTGACTGCCGCTGACTATCACCACCGGTACTTGACTAAAGAAGGCATCGACATATTCAGCGATCTCGGCGCCTGTGAAAGATTCTAGAAAGTAGTCGGCAATGACGAGGTCATAATCTTTAAGCGCCGCTACCGAAGGCATATCGGATAGCGAAGCGACCGTAGAGATCGGGATGCCCCGGGCCTCGCAGACGACGCGAAAGATCGCACGAAACCAAGGATCATCATCGATGAGAAGGATCCCCTTTTGCCGAAACACAGCTGCCGGTGGCTGAGTCAGTTCCATCGTGGTAGTCGCATGGTCCTCTAACCAGTACATCGCGAGCCTCCTGCCTTTGGTGTTTCTAGTCGTCAGCTTATAGAGCGGGGTCAAAATCCGATGTGCAACTTTCATACCACGTCAAAATGGACGTTCGTGCGCGATTACGCGCCAAAAACGCACTGTGGGTGGCGTATGCAACATACGCCACCCACTTAAACGCGGAATCCGTCGTTTATTCCGCGGAACGTGATCTCTTAAGCAAATCACATGCCAGATGATCCATCGCGACACGAGCTGAAGCCATATCGGTTCATGAGACGGTATATATCTGCGCGGTAGCGGCCAGAGATGCGTGCGGCCTCAGAAATGTTGCCTCGGCTGCGTTTTAAAAGATGAGTGAGGTAGGACCTTTCAAATTGCTGCTTTGCCTCTGATAGAGGTAAAGCATAAAGCGTGGTTGCTAATTCTTGTGAACCCTGATCTGTCGTTGAGGTTGTTTGAGTAGGGTTAGAAAAAACATGTTCTAACTTTAGCTCGTCATCACTAGCCAAGACCACTGCTCGCTCTATGGAATTTTGTAGTTCACGGACATTGCCTGGCCAATGATACTGCAAAAGTTGAGTCATGGTTTGCTCATTTGGAAGGCGGATTGCCTAATTAAAGCGATGGTTAAATTGCGAGAGAAAGTACTCAGTCAGCACACGAATATCCTCACGACGTTCTCTGAGCGGCGGCACGCGCACTACGACCACGGACAACCTGTAGTAAAGATCCTCACGAAAGCGACTCATTTTAGCTTCAGAACCGATATCACGATGGGTAGCCGCAATGACTCGTGTGCGAATTGGTAAGGGACTGGTGGCGCCAATTGGTGTGATCTGACGTTCTTGCAGCACTCTCAGAAGTTTCGTTTGTAGTGACAGCGGCATGTCGCCAATTTCATCCAGTAGCAAAGTACCATCCTGGCAAACTTCAAAGATGCCTTTACGGTCAGCTTTGGCGTCAGTGAAACTGCCGCGCTTGTGGCCAAAGAGTTCAGACTCGAGCAGTGGCTCTGGAATGGCGCCACAGTTGATGGCCATGAATTGCTTGTCGCACTTTGCTGAAGCCTCATGAATGGCTCTAGCTACCAGCTCCTTACCGGTCCCAGACTCACCAAGGATGAGTACAGTGGAATCCACGGATCCTAGTTTTTGCACGAGGCATTGGAGGTCACGGATGGCCTGGCTGTTACCAATCATGTGTTGCTCAAGTTGTTGAGCCGCAAGCTTTGCGGCGGGGGGATTGCAGTTTACGCGGAGGTCTATCTACGATCTGATAAGTTCTTGCAACACGAAATTATAAATTCCTGTTAATTTATCCCCTTGGCTACGCTTCCGGAGCTAACGGTTGGTTGACTGTAGGCTCCGGCTACATTATCTCCTCCTAGACCAAGTAGGAGGGCAGGATGCCGACTTTGCAAGAGTTACTGACGGTTATCGCGAGCGATACGAGCGGGACAGCGGTCACCGCTCACAGCTACGGTGGACTGAAGCCTGAGCAAATCAAGGCCCTTGCCGCCAAAGACCATCCGACCTATACCGGCAAGGTGAGGGATGTGGTCAGTGTCGGTGACGAACTTTTGATCGTGCACTCGGACCGTCTGACAGCATTCGATCGTCTGATCGCCATGGTTCCCTACAAGGGCAGCATACTTACGGCTATCTCGGCGTTTTGGTTGAAAGAGGCGCAAAAGGTCGTACCGACTCATTATATAGGCCAGCCGCACGAGCGTGTTCTGCGCGTTGAGAAGGCGACTCCCTTTAAGGTCGAAGTTGTCGTCAGGGGCTACCTTGCCGGTAGCATGCAGCGTGCTTATGCACGTGGTGAGCGTGAATTTTGCGGGGTTAAATTGCCCGAAGGGTTGATCCCATACGGTCGCTTGCCTCAGCCCATTATCACTCCTACGACTAAGGCAGCTGCCTTCGAACATGATGAGAATGCTTCACCTGCAGAGCTCATAGCCAAGGGGGTTTGTACCGCCGACGAGTGGCGCGAGATCAGCGCCATGGCTTTAAAACTTTTTGCCCACGGACAGGCCGTATTTGAGCGCCTTGGCTGGCTATTGGTCGACACCAAGTATGAGTTTGGTCGCACTAAGTCCGGGGTCATTAAAGTCATTGACGAGATCCACACACCTGACTCAAGTCGGCTCTGGCTGAAGTCCACATATGCCGATCACATGACTCAGGGTAATGCCCCAGATATGCTGGATAAGGAAGTCGTTCGACGCTACCTCTTGGCGCAAGGATTTAGCGGCGAGGGTCCGGTTCCTGTGGTTCCGACCAGTGAGCTGGTCGGCCTTGCCAAAGTCTATTTGCAAGTGGCAGAGACTTTGCTTGGCAAAAAGCTTGAGACTTCAGGACCGACTGTGGTCGATGTAACGACGTTGCTTAAATAACTTAAAAGTATCTGGGCAAGCTCCAAAGTCGCCACGTCCTTGCACAGGTAGTCGGTACAACCGGCCTCCTTGGCGGCGCTTATGTGTCCTTCGTCACTATAGCCACTGAGCGCGATCAAGGCGCCATTAAAGCCTCGCACGCGCATTTGGCGCGCGGCCTCGATGCCTGAAAGTTTAGGCATCTCGAGATCGACTAAGACGATGTCGTAGCTCTCGTTTGCCGCCAACTCAATCCCGCTAGCTCCATCAGTTGTGACGGTGACCACGGCCCCGTAGGATTCAAGGATTTTTTGGTATAAGCGGCAGAGATCGTGTGCATCATCGACGATTAAAATTTTCCGACCGGTAAGGCTGCGGGATTCGTCGTTGGCAAGTCTGCCATGTGGGGGGGCACTGTGCGCCATAGATTGGCTCCCTAGTGCATCGTATCAATGCAACAATAGGGCCAATAAAAGTCTTAGTCAATGCGGTTGGGCAGCGGGAGGCGTTGGGCTATCAGACTTGCTAATTGTGGATTGCCGCTCTTTCTTCAGCTCCCAAAATGCAGAGATAATCTTACCAGCGATCGGTGCGGCGGAGCGTCCGCCACCAGATACTTTGTCATGTTCACTGACCACGGCGACGGCGATTTCAGGATTGTCGGCTGGCGAAAATGCGGCAAATAGTGCGTGTTCGCGCCAGTTCATACTAACGTCACGTTGCGTCTTTCCCATGTTCTTATTCAAACCGACGACCTGAGCTGATCCAGTCTTACCTGCTACAGTAACACCAGGTACGGCGGCGTTCTTACCGGTGCCTTCCTTGTCCATGACAACAGCCATCAGACCTTCTTTTACCAGTCTAAAACTCTCAGATTTGATCTTGTCGATACGCCGCACGAGTTCCGGCTCCTGCAACATGACGGTCTCACCGATCGTGTTGATCACGCGTTTAACCAAGTAGGGGCGCCACAGTGATCCCTCGTTGCCGATGGTTGCAAAGAGATTGGCGAGTTGCAGGGGAGTCACACCGTCGGCACCTTGGCCAATGGCTACGCTTGGTGTTTCACCAGTACTCCAAGGAAGGCGGAACGTGAGTTTTTTCCATGCTGTAGTCGGTATCAAACCAGGTTGTTCAAAATTAAGGAGTAGTCCAGTCTTTTGGCCGAGGCCGAGAATCTGCGCATATTTTGCGATGCGATCAACGCCAAGCTCAACGCCTACGTTATAGAAGTAAACGTCGCACGATTTCATCAGGGCGCGACGTAGATTAACGTTGCCGTGACCACCATGTTCCCAGCAGTGATAGGTCTGTCCCCCAAGCGTGTAGTGTCCGGGGCAGTGGAACGTGGTGTTACCGTTGATGATGCCTTCCTCAAGTCCAGCCAGCGCGACCACAGCCTTGTAGGTACTCCCAGGCATATAGACACCGCCGGTCGTCTTATCGAGAAATGGCTTAAATGGGTTTGCCACCAGCGAGCGATACATATCCTCGGTGAGACCACCTTGGTAAAGGTTTGGGTCATAGCCGGGTTCGCTGACCATAGCCAGGATCTCACCGTTTTGAGGGTTGAGAACCACTACGGCACCATTCTTGCCGCGGAAGGCCTCACGCGTGACTCTCTGTAGCTCCATATCCAGTGTGAGTACTAGATCTGATCCTGATTGCGCCGGAACCAGAGGCAGGTTGATGCCACTTCGATTGGATCCCTCTACCTGTCGGCCAAACGCGTCCACCTGAATCAATCGGTGTCCACGCTTGCCGCGCAGATATTTCTCCCACCTAGCTTCCAAACCTTGTTTACCAACCAAGTCACCTGCGCGGTAGGTGGTGTTGCCATCCTTGCTGTTGGCAACTAACTCCCTCTTGCCGATCTCGCCTAGATACCCAACCATATGTGACGGGGTGTCGATCTTATAATCCCGTCGCGGTGCGACTGAGATGTCGATTCCTGGTAAAAATATTTTGTTTGATTCAATCGTCGCCACTTCATGCAGCGAAAGATTTCGTTTCAAGTTAATCGGCAAGTATTTGGGCTGTCCGCGGCTCATCCAGAGGCGACGTTCAAAGACACTGACAGGTATATGAAGCAGTCGACCAAGAACTTTGAATGTGGTTTGCGTGTCACGCACAAATTGGGGAACTAAAACCAAGTCGAAATAAGGCCTGTTGCCGAGCACTACTTGACCATTACGATCAAAGATCAAACCGCGGGGAGCCGCTAGTTCTATGTACTGGATGCGATTAGTCTCAGCGATGCGCTTGTAAACTTCACCCTTATAAATCTGGACGTACCATAGGCGAATGAGCAGTAACGCCGTGACTGCAATAAAGCTCAAATTAACCCAGAGAAACCGACTCTCAACGATACGTCTTTCAGCCTGAAATATACGGCGCACGTCAAGCCTCCTCGCTACGGATACCGGTAGCCAAGTGGCGATGGCATAGGATCAAACCGATGCCGATTCCGGTGAGTAGCGTCTCGCTTTGCACGCGCAGATAAGCCCAACTGAAGATGCTGAGGCCGGAATTTACAAACAGCACAAAAGTGCTGAAGCAAACCAGCCAGAGTTGACTGATGCCGTAGGTAAAAGCCCACGGCATGATATGGCGCCACGACAGCGTGTCGCGTGTCAGGTGAATGACTGCAGTAATGACCCAGTAACTGCACAAATAAAAGCCCGCAGGAGCGGCCGAGTGAGTCTCCAGTATCAGCGCCCCAACACCGGCGAGAAAAAGCCCACGCGGCAGCGTCTCGAGCACTAAGGTCGTCACCAACCATGGCGTCATCAAATCGATGGCAAAGACGCCATTGGTCAGCGATGGCAGAACGGTATGATGCAGCGTCCCGACCAAAAGCAGCATGAGGGTGTCAAACCAGAGTTGGCCGCTGACTGGGCGAAAATGCAGCAGTGGCTTGATCCTTGCCCAGTAATCGTGAATCCGTTCCGCCGTTCTCTCCATCAGCGTGCCTGCATATTCAGGGCTTGTTCAAGCCATTGAGGACCAGCAGCAGTGACGATCTTCTCTAACTCCGGATCTGGATTGAAGATGATCATAACTTCTTCGAGTCGATTATGATCGACCCAGGGTTCAACGGTAACGGACTGTGCCACGTTGTCAGTTTCATAAGTGATCCGCATGACGCGGCCCACCGGTAGGCCTTTGGGGAATCCACCGACGATGCCTGAGGTAATCAGCGTGTCACCGATGCGTATTTCAACGCGTTTGTGAAGCTGCAGTGTGCAGTAAGAGTGCGCTGCACCGGACAGCACGCCGCGTACCCGAGTCCTTTGCAGTAGCACATCGAGGTGAAAGTCGTGATCGACGAGTAACTGCACGTCCGAGTAGTTGAGTCCGGTCCTGATAATCTTGCCGACGATCCCGTCGGCCGCTACCACCGGCATGCCGACGCGCACACCGTCCCGACTACCGCGCGTGATGCGGATGGATTCAAATTGGCCTAGTTCATCATGACCAATGACCTCGGCAGCGATGAGGCGCTTTTCGGATCGCCCTGAGAACCCTAGTAGTTTCCTGAGGCGTCCCACCTCCTGGACCTGTTCATCGTAGTCCATAATTCGGGCTTGCATCGCTGCCAGCTGAGACCGTAAGCGCATATTTTGGTCGGCGGCATTGGTTAGGTGTACATAACGCTGCCAAGCGTGTGTGACTCCGCGCGCGGCGATCTGCCACAGACGCTCCATTGGGTACATGGCATTTTGCACCACCAGCAGCGCCGCATTGGGATTCTCCCACGGACGCATCGACGTCGAGAAGAATACAAATGGAGCCAGCAATGCGCTGACCAAAAGCACGACGGCAAAAATCTTTTTCGAGTGTTCGGCCAAGATGCGCCTCGCTTACGCGTCTTTTAGGTGGCTGGGTCCTAGGTCTTTCACTTTATCATCACC
>OMIY01000297.1 GCA_900299215.1 bacterium
ACAGCGGCCCGCTCCTTCAAGGCCCTGGTAACCGCCTCAGGGTCTGCTGCCTCTGCGTTAGCTAGGCTACGTCGAACGTGATCGACAAGAGAATCAGCAGCGGCGACTCCTATATCTGCTCGGTAAAGTGCGGCATGGAGATCCTCTAAAAGCTGCTCGTCAATCTTGGCTCGCCCACCAAAGATTTGACTGAGGTTCTGTTGCAAACTTTGTCGACTACGACTAAGGCCGGCTTTTAGCCGTGTAAGCCAAGATGCTCGGTCGGTGGCGCGGACCGCATTGACCTCGGACATTTGAGAAAAAGTCTCTGTTGGTTCCTCGGCGCCTAACTCGTCGAGATCAGCGCCTTCGCCAAAATCAGCCCCATTAGCCAAATCAGCCAATGGGACCTCGGCATCTGGCACCTCGGGCAGACCTTTTGAAAGGAGCTCCGCCTCCTGGCGTAGCTCTCTCTCCTCACGACGGTTACGTTGCCAGACAATCACCACGTAAATCGCCACAAATACCAGCAGCACCAGTAACGGGCCGCCTATGAGAATCCAGGTTTCGGGGTCACTGCCAGCGTTCATCAATAAGTCGTACGGATCTTTAGTAGTGGTACTATCCATGGGTTGCGTAAGGTCCATTCAGGTTTGCTGCGTCTGCGAATTGGCCGATGGTTCATTTTACGGTAAAACAGATACTACTATGTCCCAGCAATTAAAAACCAAAAAGCCAAAGTTAAAAATCTGCGGTGTCACCATCGCGAGTGACGTCTCTGACTGCTGTAATCTTGGCGTTGACTATGTGGGCTTTAACCTCATTGTGGGTTCTAAGCGTTATATCACCGCTGCTAAGGCTAGGCAGATCTGGCTAAATGCCACGCAGCAACTACCTACTCAAACCAAACCGGCAGTTGTGATTGTTGACCATACACCTGAACAGCTGGCTGCAGCATTAAGAGCGTTTCCTGAAATTCAAGTGATACAGGTCCATAACGTGTCGGCAGCTAGTCACCTAGAGCCTTTGCGCAAAGTCGTAGGTGATAGGCAGCTGTGGGCCGGCATTGCCGTCCATCATGGACAGGATTTACGCGTTGCCGCTGATTGTCAGCTCATTGCCGATCTAATCTTGCTTGACTCAGCCGCCATCCCAAGTGACAGCAGGGTGGCTGGAGGTAGTGGTCAGGCCTTTGACTGGGAATTGCTAGCCAATTTAGATCAATCTTCCAATTTCGGTATTGCCGGGGGCATTACTCAAGCCAACTTACCCGAATTGGCAAAATTTTATACGCCACGACTTATAGACGTATGCTCCGGTGTAGAGCGATCACCAGGGCAAAAGGATCCTGGCCAAATTAAAGCCCTGATCAAAATGATGAGGTCGCTGTGGTAAAAGTTTCAAATCTCGGCCTAGCTTTGGCTTTGGCTTCGGCATTAACCGTTGCCGAAATGGCTGTCGCAGACACCACAGTTCCCCAAGATATCGATGAAATTGAAATCACCGATGATAGCCAGACTAACCAACAACTCAGGCAGCACCCTTGGATTAGATATGTGCGTCGATTTCGGGCCGAGCATAACTTCGCCCTTGTCGCTGGCGCTGCCAGAGGCTCCTACGTGATTGAGAGTTTTGGCGAACTTCAGAATACTAGAATTCCAAGTAGTGCCGCCTGGAGCAAGCTCCAGTACAGTTATCATGTGCCAGTTTTCCGCGGTTTTGGTTACTTACTTGGGTCATCCATCGGTTACCATTACGCACAGCGAGACCCGACACGCAGCTTTCAACCCGTTCCAATGGTGATGTTTCCGGGCATTTTGGCTGGAGTCGTCCTGAACTTGAATCCGCTATGGCGCACGATGGTAGCGGCCGATGTCTATATGGCACGCGCTGACGGAATAACCTACTTCGACGCCATAGATCCTGCAAAAACAGAGCACATCTCTGTAACTTTGGTGGCCTACGATAGCTTATTCGCGCTCGATTATTTCTACGACCTGAACTGGGGCATCCGCATCGAGGCTCATCAGAGAGCCGTTTACTATTATCGTCCGACGCAACAGCCCGGTGATTCGGCGGTCTACCCAGCCGATGCCATTTTTCGCCTTGAAGACCGATGGTATGGCGTTGGTGTCGTATTTCACCTCCTGTAAGCCCCAAAATAACCTTAAACCACTGAAACAACTAATAATTAACACGTACCTCCGGTGGGCCACCCTAAGGTTTTTGTGGGTTTCTGACGATGATCTAATTATCGGGAGGAACAAAACATGGCCGCAAAATCCGCAACTAATGCTGGAGATAATGTAGGTGTTAAAGGCAAACTAAAGAACGCAGATCGGTCCATTAGCGATGACCTCGAGCTGCTACGCATCATCATCCAGGAGTCGCCCTCGCTAAGTAACATCGTGATGGACAAACTCCAGCAAGTTAAAGCCCGAATCGACAAAGAGGCAAAAAGCCCAGGTGCAAAATCATTGGCGAAAAGCAGTAAATAAAGTCCTGACGCTAGGGCGCATATGTACCATTGTGTGTTCTGTTATCTGTGCACTAACGAGCTGTATGACGTCACACGGTCCCGTCGACGACGCAG
>OMIY01000298.1 GCA_900299215.1 bacterium
ATTAACACCATCGTTGAGAAGTGCTGAAAGGCGATCGATATCTCTGTGTAGACTTTGCTTGTGCCGTCGCTCGATAAAAGTACATCCGGCTACTGTCGTGATTTGCCCAAGCACCGGAGTTTGCTCGATCTCTCTAGAGGTCACAAAGACCGCAGGAAACAAGGCGTTAATCACAAGTACATCAAGGTAAGACATGTGATTGGGGATGATTAGCATTCCCGCATGGGTGTCAAAGTCTCTGCCAGGTTCCGCCTCAATGATGCACGTCACGTTGAGAAACTTGAGCATGGAACGTGAATAAAGCTGCACGAGCCTGGTCACGCGCTTGGTTCTCTTGACGCTGCAAAACGTGCTGTAGCGCGCAAATATGGACAGCACAGCTACTGAGCAAAGTACCAGTGCGACTACAGCGACTCGAAGCCTTGCACTTATTCCCGCATATACTTCTTGTCGTAGGCTGCGGTCATTCCGCTCATGTTGAGTACCGTCAGCCAATCGGCGCAGTTGAAGTCCCGATCGATCACCGGCTGCGAACATACTTTAGCTCCAGCTTTAATATAGGTCTTGAATAATGCCGGCATGGCCTCAGGGATCTGACCCTGGCCCGCCTCGGTACGTGCAAAAGCTTCGGAAAATCCATCGATCAAATATTTACCTCGCGGCACGATCCCAAAGGTCTCGCTGAGAATGCCGCTATCACTGAAGTAACGATGGATCTCGGTGATACGGCGTAAATCAACGGTGTTGATACTGCTCAGTCCGAATAGATAATCGGCCTCAGCACGCTTGGCATACTCGGCGATCCCGCGCCATAGCAAGGTGATGACAACACCGTTGCGATAATTGCGATCGATGCAGGCGCGGCTTAACTCAAGTTTGGATCCTGGTGCGGCAAGAAATGAGCTCACGTCAAACTCGGTAGCTGAGTAGAAAGGGGCCGCGAAGCTCGACGATATCAAACGGTAAACACCGGCGATGACCCCAGCCTTCTCGTCAAAGATAGCCAGGTGATCTGCGTGGACATCAAATTCATCTTGGTCACTACGTAGACTTAGCCACTTACCCGCAAACTCGTAGTGGAAGACTGATCGGCGCAGAGCTAGGACCTGTCTGAGTTCAGCCGGGGACTCGATCGTCTTGACCCGATAATCGCGGACCTTGAAGTCAACTGCGACCTTGCGCGCGAAGTCGTTTGCTCCACCGCGAAGGATGGTCCATGGACGGATAAATTGAGGCACCAAAGGTGCTACGTTATCGCGAACCAAAGATGAGAGCATTGAGGACTCCAACTAATAAAATGTGGCTTAATGTACTTAAGCTATCACCTTATTTTGAAGATGATATAAACTATTAATAAATTTTCGCCACCTTGCCAACTACGCAAAGTGTGACTAAATTAGCAATAATTTCAGATGGTTATTTTTCGCTCGCCACCGGAGCCGGACGCCAAGCATCGGCCATGCGCGTGAACGCTGCTGGGTAAACCAACCAGGCGACCAACAATGCCAGAACCACCCCGATCAAAGTCAGACGCATCGGTGACCAGATTCCAACCGGCTTAGTCCGGATGCCCTGCATCAGTTGGCTTAGATTGAGCGTCATCTGCGACGATCTCACCGGTCGCGGGTGCATCACAAGATGCTCGCGCATAAACTCAACGACGTCGGTGTTTGCACCTAGCTCTTGCTTTAACAGCACCAATCCTTGTGAGATCAGCTGTTCAACTTCACGAATGGGCTGGTCCGTAATTTCGCTAATCTCAGCTAACTCAAAGCCGGTGATCACGGACAACAGCACGGCCTCACGCTGCTGGCCTCCGAGGGACCTAAAAGCCGCATCAGCCTTAAGGGCCGACTTGGGATTATTGACTTTGACCTCAATGACATCAGCGTGACGAGCTTTATCGTTACTGAGAGCCGCATTGACCAGAATGGAAATATCAGCGTTCCAGATGTCAGCATTGAAGCGACGAGCAGTGGCGAAAATACAGACCTTAAGTTCCCCGTAGCTACCTAGAGTCGCGATAGTCTCTCTAGTAAGGGAAGAAAACACTTCGTCTACTGATTCAATCGAGCGTGTGACCTGTCCCGTCATCCGCATCAAATAGTCAAAGAGCTCGTGCCTCTCGCCCTCTAGGATATCCATCAGAGCAGCCTGTTCGCCCTTGAGAACTAGGCGAAACAGCTTGTCCTTCTCAGGTCGTTGTTTGTACATGAGGCTCAGGACTCCCGTCGCGATGCTTGGCGAATCATCATTCCATAGTAAACCAATCCACAAAGTCCCGTCGATGAAAGAACTGACTCCAGCGTCTGCTTGATGATTCCCGTTTGACTAAGACCTACGACTGCCAGCAGTGCCGTCAGGTGAAGCGAGGAGATAAATACGACCATTCTGGTCAGGCGCTTCCAACGCTCAGGCCGCGATCGTCTGACGATTAACACAAGGCCAAAAAGCACGTAAATCCAGTCAATCGGCCAAACCAACCATAAAACGGCGTTGTGGTTCAGCATAATGTAGTTTGAGAGGATCCAATTACTAGTTAATACCGTTCCCCATATGGCCGACCAAAGTCCGAAGCTGAGACTGGCAGCGCCAAGTAGGAAAGACGCAGCTGCTTCGCTAGAGTAGCGACCTAATGCTAAAAGTGTTGCGACAAGAAGCCCACCGAGAGCCATCGTCAGTACAAAATAGGGATTACTCTCCGACCGCGGTTCAGCCATGTCGACGATGAGTTCAGCGGATTCCAGTAACTTGTGATCCTTGGACAGACTACCGTCGTCGGCAATAGCTGGGACCAGAAAGAGCAGCTCGCGTAGACGTGCTGGCATGAACATCTCATCCCAATTGGTCGTCGGAGAATCCAAGAAGTCATTACTGCTCATGTCAAGACCTAGGTAAACCCACCAGCTAGGTCGAGCTGCATCCTGGATATAGGTTCGCCTTGTAACCGTGGATCTGCGTGAACTGAAGAACTTACGGAGAACGTCTCCAAGCACCGCGTTCAGATGATCCCTAGGGCGCGTCGCACAATTATCGAGAAATTGGTGGTACTGGTAGTAGACGTTTTCCGGTTTAGCGTTGTCGAGTAAGCGCTGATAGAGGGCTTGGCGTTGGTTTGGCGTCAGGACTAAACGCTCTTGGATGATGCTGCGACGCTCTGCCCGTCTGTAGTGATCGATCAAGGGCTGCGTCTCTGAGATCGCTAGCGCGTAGTTGAGATCACCACGGTAAAACTTCCACGGAAAATTAGGATCAGCGAAGTCGAAGATTCCCCAGTTGAAACTCAGATCTAGTCCAGAAACGCGATCAACCACGCGCAAGATCGTGTGCCCAAAAAGCGCCTCGGGCCGCGGGCCGCGGCCAACAGTCAGTAGGTAATAGTCCACTTGGTTGAAGTCACTTGGGACCGGAAGATCCTGAGCCACTGCTTCCACTGCAAAACAGCTGAGCAATAAACCGATGATAAAAAGAAAGCCGAAACGATTTTGGCACCGCTTCGTAGATTCGCTCCAATTCATGTCGCTGTGCCACCTACTTCACGCGCCGCCAGAGCCGCCTTCAGTTCCAAGCGCGCCTTGCGCCGTGCCTGAGCCTCTTGGTAGCGCCTTTTATCGGCTGCAGTTACCGGCTCGACCGCAGGGATTGGCGATGGCCGCCCGTAGCTATCAAGGGCAACAAACGTCAGGTACGCGCTAGCCGTGTGGTGTTTTTCTCCGGTAACGGGATTAGTAGCAGTCACCCGCACGCCGACCTCGCAACTGGTTTTGCCCGTAAAGTTTACGCTAGCATCGAGGCAGACGATCCAGCCAACGTGGACTGGCGAGAGGAAGGCCATAGCATCAATCGAAGCCGTAACCACTGGACGATCACAATGCCGCATAGCGCAAGTGGCGGCAGCTATATCAACCCACGAGACGACCTCGCCACCAAAGACTGAACCCATGGCGTTGGTGTGTTGCGGACGCACTAAGTGCTCCTGGTGGGTGGCGCTATGACTGGGTGGTCTACCTGGCATTCTCTTCTCCTTCCTCGGAGACTCGATTTACGACGGTCACACGGTTCTTGCCGCTGCGTTTGCTGCTGTACATTGTCTCGTCGGCAAGCCTCAAGAGGCTAGACCGATCGCGAGCGTGCTCTGGGTATGCGGCGACGCCGATGGATGCGGTGAGACGGGCGGTGGCACCATCCTCCATCTTGAATTCCTTGGCTTCGATGTGCCGTCTAACGCGTTCAGCCGCCAATACCCCCTTGGCGCAAGTTGCCCCTAGGAGCAATACGACAAATTCATCCCCACCGTAGCGGATCGGAATATCGATTTCGCGGACAGCATCGCGCAACACTTCTGCCACTTGTTTCAAAACCGAACTACCGGAGCAATGACCGTGACGATCGTTGATCGGCTTAAAACTATCGAGGTCAATAAAAAGCAAACAAAAATTTGTTTGGAAACGATCAGCACGCCTCAACTCGTGGTCGATAGCAATCTCCAGATAGCGATAATTGTAGAGCCCCGTTAGCTCATCGCGATAAAGCTCTGCCTGCGTCTTGTCGAGCTTGCGCAACCAACGCCCCTCGTTTTGGACGAGACGGACCAAATGATCGAGTTGCAATTTGTTAAGTTGATTGATCTGGGATGTCGCATTCGTAGGGAGTTCCCAAAGCAGGAGCGTGCCGGCACGGCTTCTGGGGTCTTCGGCAACCGCTACCTGCAAGACGGAGTCCCCGACCCTGATCTCGCTCACACCGTCACGCAGCTCGCCTCCGGGCACCCCAGATTCGGCGATGATCTCCCCCACTTTTTCTAAGGTGAGATCACTCAACGGAGTTAAACCAGGGACATTGACCCGGCGACGTTTCAGACTGATTTTACCGCTCGACTTACTGATTTTGGCGCAATCAAAATGCGTGACGGCAAATCGCTGCATCAGAACTTCGCCCATGCGCCTGTACAGTGCCCTGGGACCAGGCGCTCCCGATAGTGTCTTGGCAGCTTCGTTGAGGGTACGGAGCATGGTTAGCTGCTGCTCAGTCTCTTGTTCCAGCATCATCTCGGTTATCCGCGGCGAGTTAGCGTTCAATTTCAGCCATCCGTCTCAACGATCCCTCTCAACCGTCTCTCTTAGCGATCCTTCTTAACGGTCTTTCTTAGCGATCCTTCTTAACGGTCAATCATGGGGGCAAGCATAGCTTGCTGAATGAACGGCCCAGCAAATAAATGGATTATAGCACCTAGGGCCAAAAAAGGCCCAAAGGGTATGGCCGAGCGTAGCGTTAGCTTCCGCGTAACGACCATCATGAAGAGTCCCGTAAAGGCTCCGGCGATGGATCCGTACAAAACGGTAGGCAGGATGGACTGGTAACCTAGCCAACCGCCGATACCGGCCAGCAGCTTAACATCCCCCATTCCCATACCGACCTCGCGCCGTATGATCCAATAGAGCCAGGCTATGGCGTAAAGACTGCCACCGCCAATCAGGACCCCCAGGGAGGCGCTGATCCAATCCAAGTCGGGATGCACATACACGACCAAGGGAGTCAGCGCGATCATCGGCAGGCTGATCACATCTGGAATGATCATGAGACGTAAGTCGATGACCGAGCAGACAATTAAGACACTGCAAAATATCGCCGCGTGAAGGCATCGAAGCAGGTTGGCGTAATCAATTTGATAGCCATATCCAGCTTCGACCATGAATGGGAAACGCCAGTAAACAACTGCGAAAAGCACCGCAGTAAAGGCCTCAACCGACGGATATTGAAGGCTAATCTTAGCTCGGCAGCAGCGTGCGCGGCCACCCAACATAAACCAGCTTAGTACTGGAATATTCAGGTACCCCGGGATCGGAGCACCGCACGCCGGGCACATTGATCGCTGATGTTTAAGGAACGTGCCCTCGGGTATTCGAAGGATGCAAACGTTGAGGAAGCTACCGATGACTGCACCCAGTACAACTGCCGCCCAGGTGAAGCCCGAGCTCAGATAGGTGGTCCAAGCAAAAAACATGTGTTCCTTTCGATCCTGGCGTCGTATCTAGCCCTGCGTCAATTACTCTTCATCCCGACGAGGACATCGGCTAGGTTGAGTATCGCACAGCTTGGGCGGCGAAGGCAGCACGTCCGACACCTTGTTAATTAGAACCGATCAGGACCCATAAAGGCGGAAGGAATCATTTCAGTTGTACGCTAGCGCTCAAACCTTGGAAAAACTCGAATGGCCCGCACTCCTACAAATACTCGCGGACTTTAGCCAAACCATCGAAGGTCGCAGCATAACACTGGCGTTGACTCCCCATTTGAGCCCAGCGGAGGTCGAAACACGCTGGGACAGCGTCGAACCCTTGAAGCTCTTGGCTGCGCAGGGGCTTAAAGCACCAATTGGTGAGCTTCTGCCGATGGCGGCGGTGTTTCGCGCCGCCGGCAAAGGCCAGATTCTAGATGGGCCCTCGCTTCGGGCTGTAGCCGATTTACTCGAATCCACCCGTCGCACTCATGCTTTTGCCAGCGGATATGAAACTAAATGCGCGACGCTGCGCCGAGCCAGAGGCCAGCTCTTACCAATGCCGCAGCTGCTGCTGGCCATCACCAAAGCAGTCGGAGCGGAAGGGCAACTCCTCGACGATGCCTCGCCGGAACTCTCCGCAATCCGGCGCAGCAAAGTACAGACCAGACGCCGCATTGAGGATACTCTAACGAAACTCATCCATGGGGACAGTGAGCTAATGGCTTATCTGCAGGATGATTTTTTTACGGTGCGAGCAGAGCGCTATGTAGTGCCCATGAAGCTGGATGGACGCGGCCGTGTTAAGGGGATGATCTTAGACACCTCGGCGAGTGGTCAGACGCTGTTTATTGAGCCACTTGCGATTGCTCCTATGAATGCCCAACTACTCGACCTAGACCTAGAGGAAAAGCTCGAGATTGCACGCATATTCCGCGACCTCAGCGCCTTGGTCGAGAGGGAGCTGGACACACTCAAACACAACTATGATGCTCTGGTGGCCCTGGACGTCATGACTGCCGAGGCGTGTCTTGGAGCAGCCCTCGAAGCGGGTCCTGCTAAGCTTCGCCAGGTGCCCGGTCTCGATTTGCGGGATGCGAGGCATCCACTATTGTCACGACAAAAACCCAGCGTTAGCAATGCAATTGGCCTAGAAGACCAGCACAATATTTTAATTGTTTCAGGTCCAAATGCCGGCGGCAAAACGGTAGTCTTAAAAACTGTGGGACTGCTCCACTTGATGGCAAAGGCGGGCCTCCTGCTACCGGTTGATCGCGAGTCGAGCATTTATCTCTACGAGCACATCTATCTAGAAATGGGTGATGCCCAAAATCTCAGCGCCAACCTCTCAACCTTTTCTGGCCACTTAATGGGCCTTAAGCCAATCTTAGAGGCCGCAGGCCACAACGATCTCGTTTTGCTTGATGAATTAGCTGTCGGAACTGATCCAGAAACTGGCGCCGCCATCGGCGCGGCTATTCTCGAATCCCTTGCAGACCGCGGGGTACGCGGAGTCGTAACCACCCACTTTGATGCCTTGAAGAGCATGGCCCTCACGGATCAACGCTTCCGCAATGGCTCGATGGAGTTTTCGCTGCAAAATTTGCGGCCTACTTACCGCCTACTCCTAGACCTGCCAGGACAAAGTTTTGGCCTAGAGGTAGCCGAGCAAATCGGCCTACCTGGCCATGTACTAAAAAGAGCCAAAGAGCTGCGTCACGGCCGCGCCTCCAGTATGGATCAAGCCGTGGCTGCTTTGATGGCAGCCCGCGATGAGGCTGATACCCAGACCAAAATTGCCAAAGGTGAAAAATTACAGGCCGAGGCCGAGCGCCTTAGGTGGCAAAATGAAGTGGAGCATATGCAAGAGGCGCGGCGCAAAGCCTCGCAGCAGCTAGCAGAACGCTACGAAGAGCGCCTTGCTGACCTCAGGCGAGAGTTTGACGCCGCCCTCAAAGAAGTCAAACAAGCCGCTAAAGATCAGGTCCAGGACGGCAAAGCAGCTCTGCTGTCTGGCCGTCAGCGTGCAGAGGGCTCGCTAAGGCAGATGAGCCAGGCCATAGGCGAGATTCAACGTGCGTATGACATTGAAGGTAAATTACCTGGCCAACCGGCCAGCCGAGAATCACTAAGTGTGAACACTCCAGTGTACGTCCTACCCCTTAAAAAGACTGGGCGAGTCCTGCGCGTGGGCAGCGGCGGTGACGACACGATTGAAGTCGAGGTTGGTATTATGAAGCTGCGAGTACCCCTTCACGATTTGCGTGTCTTAAGCCCTGGCGAAGGCGTTGCCAGTCATCGCCCAAATCGCTAGAGTCAGTCCCAGCTCCCCCCGTGGGTTACAGACTGAGACGAAGACAGATACTGGGAGACGGTTGCCAGTTTTGGTGACCTCCTCCGTTTTATGTAATTAGGAGACGTAGCATGGCCAAAACCAACCGAGCCAAATCTAGTCGCGGCCAGCATTATGACAAGAATGAACTTCTTGCGGATTACCGTCTGGGATGGGCAAGTCGCCATGCCAGTTTGATCGGTCGTAAAGAAGTGCTAACGGGCAAAGCCAAGTTCGGTATTTTTGGTGACGGCAAGGAAGTAGCTCAACTCGCAATGGCCAAGGCCTGGCGGCCCGGCGATTGGCGCAGCGGTTACTATCGTGACCAGACCATCATGCTCGCGGTTGGAGTGTGCACTCTCAAGCAGCTTTTTGCTCAGCTTTATGCTGACTCGGATCTGAGTCACGATCCTATGTCGGGTGGTCGCCAGATGAACGCGCACTTTTCCACACGCTACATCGACGTCGATGGGCGCTGGTTAAGTCAGACCGCTCAGCCAAATACCGCTGCCGACCTATCACCGACCGCCGCGCAAATGGGCCGTTTAGTTGGCCTGGGTTATGCCTCTAAGCTATATCGGCAAAATCCTCAGCTAAAAAAGTTTAGCGACTATTCCATCAATGGAAACGAAGTCGCCTTTGGCACCATTGGTAATGCCAGTGCTGCTGAAGGGATTTTTTGGGAGGCGCTCAATGCCTGCGGGGTTCTGCAGGTACCAGTGGCAATCTCCGTATGGGATGACGGATTTGGTATCTCGGTACCAAACAAATATCAGATGACTAAGGATTCAATCTCCGCCGTGTGTGCTGGGTTTGCCGCAGATGAATCCGGAAATGCATCCAGCGACGGATACGACATTCATGTCGTTAAAGGCTGGGATTATCCCGCTCTAATTGAGGCCTACACTAAAGGCATAGCCAGAGTTCGGGAACTTCATCGTCCAGCGCTCTATCACATCACCGAGTTGACACAACCCCAAGGTCATTCCACCAGCGGCAGTCACGAGCGTTACAAAACTGCTGAACGTTTACAATTTGAGCAAGACGCAGACTGCCTTAAAAGAATGCGTGAGTGGCTACTCAGCGCCGACATTGCGACCGAATCCGAGCTCAAAGAAGTCGAAGCCATAGCCCTTGCCGAAACAGAAAAGGCCAGAGCCGAGGCTTGGCATGAATATTTACAACCGATCAGTGACGAACGAGCTGAGCTCATGGCGATCTATGATCGGATCGCCGCTTCCTGCGAACGCAACGATCTCATTGATGAGGCTAAAAAACAGCTGAGCAAGCTACCAGCCCTACTTCGTCGTGGTATCGTGAGTTCAGCACGCAAGACCCTTTTTGAACTTCGTAATGAGCAGGAACAAGTAAAGGCCCCTCTTAGAGAATTCGTGGGTCATCAGCAATCTGTGAACAAGGATCGTTACACTAAGTGGCTGCACAGTGAGACTGCTACCTCTCCTCTCAACGTTAGAGAAGTGCCGGCGATCTATTCCGATAACGCGCCCAGCATCCCAGGCAACGAAGTCATACAGCGTTGCTTTGATGCCCTTTTTGCTCGTGAACCTCGACTTTTCATCATTGGGGAAGACGTCGGTAAGCTGGGTGATGTAAATCAAAACTTCAAAGGCCTGCAGGAGAAGTATGGGGAGATTCGTCTCACCGACACTGGCATTCGAGAAGCAACTATCTTAGGTCAGGGCTTAGGCGCAGCCATACGCGGCCTGCGCCCTGTGGTCGACATACAGTATCTCGATTATCTGCTTTATTGCTTTCAGCTGCTTTCTGATGATTTGGCCACCTTACACTATCGCTCCGCCGGTGGTCAGATTGCTCCTGTCATCGTGAGGACCAAAGGTCATCGACTGGAGGGTATTTGGCACAGTGGATCGCCGATGGGTGTGCTCACGAGCGGCCTAAGAGGCATGCACATCTGCGTACCAAGATCGATGGTGCAGGCTGCAGGCATGTACAACACACTCATTCAAGGCGACGACCCCGCTCTTGTCATCGAAGTGCTGAGTGGATATCGGTTGCGCGAAAGTGTTCCTGATAACCTGACAGAATTTACGGTGCCACTTGGGGTCCCAGAGATCGTAGTGCCTGGCTCTGATATCACTATAGTCACCTATGGTGCCTGTGTACGCGTTGCCGAGGAGGCTGCCGAGCGCCTTTCTGACGCTGGAGTCAGCTTAGAAGTGATTGACGTACGGACGCTCCTGCCCTTTGATCGGCCGCAATTGATCGCCCAATCCATCAAGAACACCAACGCCGTGATCTTTATGGATGAGGATGTGCCAGGCGGTGCCACCGCCTTCATGATGCAGCAAGTTCTGGAACAGCATGGCGCTTACGATGATCTAGATGCTCCACCACGAACCTTGACGGGACCAGCAAACCGCCCGGCTTACGCGTCGGATGCTGACTATTGGTGTAAACCTAGTGTCGAGGATGTGGTTGAAGCGGCAATGATGCTCATGCATGAACGAGATCCGTCCAGATACCCGGTTTAGATTGATTGTTTACCGGTGACGCTTAATTTTGACCTGCAAGGACTTGAGCTCGGCCAAAAGCGGTGAGTCTAAGTCCTCTTCCTTACAGACTTGCAGTAGCAGGTGAATTTTTTCGCTAAGCTTTGGCAGACGGGACTTAAGTCCCAGAGCCAAGGATCGTTCGCAATTGTCGATAAGGTCGGCACAGCGCGCCAGTAAAGCCGGTTCACCGGCCACGGCACAGCGCGCCACACTATCGGCGTAGCGAGCAATTGGATCTCGAATTCGCAAGTCATTGGTGGTAGCCTGCACAATTGAGGCGACCTCCAGCCCAAAATGACGCATGACTTGTTGCGGGCTCATGAGGGACTTCTCGAGTAAGTCGTGCAGCAGACCGCCTAAGACAATGTTCAGCCCATAGCCTTGAGACATGAGCTTGAAAGCCACCCGTAAGCTATGCACAACTAAGGGTTTTCTACCCTTCTTAGGGCGTGATTTGGTGGCTTCAAAGAGCACCTTGAGGGCATGCTCGAGTGGCTCTTCGCATGCTATAATCATTGGTATGGCAGACTCTTTATGGACTGCCGCCGCTCGCTGTAAGCGCCTCAGTTTCTTTGACTTTTTTTTTGCCATGTTTAAAAAAATAACGCGAATCCCCTGACTAAATCAAGCACTGTCCGCAGCCCATGCGGCTGGAGGCTCCATATGACTGCTGAACTACTAATCACCAAGAGCCCTGCTGTGAGTGGCGATCCCTACTTTAATAAAGAACTGAGCTGGCTCGAGTTTAATGCTCGAGTCCTGGATGAAGCACTTAGTGACGGCACTCCGCTGCTCGAACGCTTGAAGTTTCTCTCCATCTTCAGTTCCAATTTAGATGAATTCTTCATGGTTCGAGTTGCCGGCTTAAAAAAGATGGCCCAGGAAGGCTTAAGGCTGAGCGACTCACCGGATTCAATGGAGACTAGCTTAGTTCTGGCAGGTATTCGTCAGCGCACTATTGAGCTGCAGCAGATGCAGTATAAATGCCTAGTTGAACAAGTGCTGCCAGCTTTGGCGCATCATGGCGTACGTATAGTCAGGCTTGATTCACTGTCGAGCAAGCAAAAGGCGGCAATAGATGCCTACTTTGAGTCTGACGTCAGCCCCGTCCTAACACCGCTGGCCTTCGATCCGGCCCATCCGTTTCCATTCCTATCCAATCAGTCGCTTTACCTGACCGTGCGCACTGGCAGTGCTACCCAAGCCCATGACGACTTAGCTGGACTTGGATTTGTTGAAATTCCATCGATACTTCCAAGACTAATTAGAGTCCCAACTGACCAACCTGAAGATATTCAGTTTGTTCTACTTGAAGATGTGATTGCTCACCACTTGCAGAGCCTTTTTTTTGGAGTAGAGGTCGAGGCTGCCTTTACCATTCGCGTCCTTCGCAACCTGGACTACAACCTCCTTGAGAATAAAGTCATCGACCTTCTGAAGTCGGTACAAAAAGAGATTACGGAAGCAGAACATCAAGAGGTCGTGCGTTTTGAGATTGATGGCGAAGTTTCACCGAATTTACTCGCACTTTTGCGCGAAAGACTCAACATCACCGATGCTGACATTTACCATTTACCAAAACCACTTAACATTCCTGCACTCATGACTCTTTACGGCGCTGTAAATCAAGACGATTTACGTGATCCGCCATTTAATCCGCGGCTGCCACCTGCCCTAGCAACCAACGAGGATATGTTTTCAGTTATCGCCAAAAAGGATCTGCTGGTACACCATCCTTACGAGAGTTTTTATGCAGTTACCGAATTTCTCCACCTGGCGGCCCAGGATCCACACGTCCTCGCTATCAAGCAAACATTGTATCGTACGGCCGGTGACTCGCCGATCATCGACGCTTTAATCACAGCGGCTGAAAACGGCAAACAAGTGACAGCTGTAGTTGAGCTGAAAGCCCGCTTTGATGAGCGCAATAATATAATCTGGGCAAGACGCTTAGAGCGAGCAGGCGCCAACGTCGTATTCGGCTTCGTCGGCCTAAAGACTCACTGCAAAGCCACCTTGGTGGTGCGTCGAGAAAAACAAAAATTGGTACGCTATGTCCACTTGTCTACAGGTAACTACAACTCAAGCACGGCTAAGTTGTATACGGACCTTGGACTCTTTACCGCTGATGAGAGCTTGGGACGCGATGTCTCTACCATTTTTAACCTCATCACAGGCTTTGACGTACTGACGGGGGTGCACCGGATCCCCGAAGAGGTGATCATCAAGAAATTAGAAAAACTAGCCGTAGCTCCGCTAAATATGCGCAGCACCATCTTGCACCTGATCGAGCAGGAGATTAGCGGGCAAAAATCACGCGGCGATGGCTTCATCATGGCTAAGATGAATGCACTGGTTGACAAGGACATTATCGACGGGCTTTACAAAGCCTCACAAGCAGGGGTCAAGATTCGCCTGATTGTGCGAGGTATGTGCTGCTTGAGACCAGGTGTGCCGGGTTTAAGTGAACACATCGAAGTTATTTCAGTTGTTGACCGGTTCTTGGAACACTCGCGAGTCTACTACTTTCATGCCGGCGGCGAGCACAAGGTATACCTTGCTAGTTCCGACTGGATGCCACGCAACATGGACCGCAGGATTGAAATCGCCTTTCCAATAGAGCAGAAAGAAATCAAGGCCAGGCTAATTACTGAGGTTTTAGAAACGGTTTGGAGCGACAACGTCAAAGCCAGAGTCTTGTCGCCCGAAGGAAAATATACATTAAGAAAACGCGGCCACAACGAGCCAGAAATACGCTCTCAGCTTAAATTTATCGAAGTTGCCCGAAAGGGAGGCATTCAGTCTATACCCTACGACGTTGCCATTAAGCACAATCCGATGCGTCAGCAGGGTAAGCGTCCCATTGCGAAAAGGAAGAGCAAGAAACCGGACAAAGCGTCAACCATGACTTTACTGAGCCCAAATCCATCGACGCCACGGGATGAGAAGTCTTAGCTAGAAGCGGTAGATAAACCCTAACGGCACACCTACTTTACGGTAAAGGTAGGCGCCTGGTAATTCACCGCTGCTATCGATCCCTAATGAGCTATACGTATAAGTGACACCGGCCTCCAATACTAATTGGTAATAGTTGGTTTCACGACTATTGCCGGCATTAGCTCTTCTTGAATGCTTGGACAACAGCCCCAACTGGGTGCCTGCTGCGACCATTGTGTAGGGTGTAAGTGGCGTTAAGCCAGCCATCACCTGAACCAAGTTAACGGTACCGAAACCAATGAGCGGGCTATCACCACGCCGCCCCGGCCCAATGTTACTAGGCTCAATATGTACGCCCATCAGCAAATTCAATCGCGGCATGGCGCTGATGATGGCTCCTGTTCTTACAGAAGTCGTATCGTAAAGGTCCTGCTTAGCTTGCTTCAGACTAACAAGTGAGAAACCAGTCTGAGATTTATTGACGCGGTTATGACGGACGTCAGCAAGTATGCGAAGCCTTCGACCCAGACCTAGTTGGGCACCAAAAAGCACGGAGCTAAATGAGGTGTTTCCGCTAAAAGCGTCACCAGCTTGACCAAACCCATTTTCAAACCCGGTACCATCAAGCAGCGGTGATTTGATGTTCAAGCTAACCTTCTGCTGATTATAAATATCGGTAGCGATCCCGATCTGCAGAATGTTTGGCACCAGTACGGCGCGAAGACCAAACAGCATGCTGCTTTGAATACCGCTACCCTCAACCTCGGCAAGCACCGAGTTATTCGACGTCTGCGTCATTTTTGCCGTAAATTTTGCTGCTTGATAACTTGCACCAAAACCCAATCCGAGACGCTCACTCAATCTGTAACCAAACGTCGCTCCACCAACACCGTTGAGCTTGGCGCTGACATTCAAATCGAGAAAGTTTTGGGACCCGAGGATCACAACTGGAATTTTAGGCTTCTTAAGATTAACTGTAACAGGCACAGGCGGGACAAAAAAGGCTCCCAAACCGATGCGCGATGTTGGCTTCAAGATGAATGAGGGCTTGGTTATGGGCAACGAAAACCCGGAATTGGTGATAGTTGTCGGATCAAATCCAGGATATCGGACCTTGATTTGTTCATCGCGTAAGCCTTCGGCAATATAAACAACCTGGGTTTGCTCAAGGAATGCTGCATTTGCTGGGTTGCTATCAGCCGCTTCTGCAGTTGAGTAGGCCGCCATGGCATCACCCAGCAGTGGGTCAGCATGAGCGGTGGAAACCCAGCACGGTAAAAGGCCTAGGGTGATTACAATATAAGTAATAGCGGCAACCTGAGTAACCTTGGTACGGTGACTCCGCAGCTGCCTAATTATTTGCATATGAAGCAAATTTACCACGTTACCCTTGCGACCTTGTCCAGAAAGTTATCTGGCTATGGTAACAAGAGGATTTGCTGTATGGAAGCGATGGTTTAGAGCCGATACTTTTTCACCTGCAACTCGATTCTCAACTCGCCCACCAGCTTACTGGCCACGTCGCCCAAATTATCGCTCAGCTTGATAAACTCACTGAGGTTACCAGAAACGGCAATCATCGGTATCATGATTGGGTTTGTGTTCCAAAAATACTCGATCTTCTTGAACGCCAGGGTCTGAGTCACAGGTAATCCTTCAAACCCGCTCGCCGCAATGCTCCAGTTCATGACTTTGTCGAATTTGATCGCCTGCTCACCGTTGCGCTCGTATTTTTTGAGGACGACCTCCTCACCTTTGGAGTTACGGGCAGAGTGAACTCGGACGTCGAATCTACCTTTAGCTGTCGTGACCTTATGACTCGTGGGATCTGTGTGAGTCGCGGTTGATTCCGCTGAGCGATAGTACCCAAGATACGACGCCGGATCTTGGATCAATGGCCCGATCAATAGCGGGCGCTCCGGTGCAAAGTCGACATTCCCAATCGCAGAAGTCCAAATCATCTTATCCCTGGCAGCTAGCTTTTCGAGCCGGAGAAAACTAGACGCCGAGGTACCTCCGAGCATACCGCTAAGATTGAGATCATCGAGCTTGACGCCCATACAATCCATCGACACGGTGAATTTACCCAGCGATATGTCCGACATGATGGTGGTAGAAGCCTCCCCTATGCACAACGTTTCTGGCACGGCCTTACTGTCAGTCTTTAAAGCTTCCTGGTACTCATCATAGCGAGCTTGAGCAAAGACGAAGACATCGTAGGTGACACTTGCAATCTCTGTCGGTGCCTTAATCGCGTTTAATTGGGAGCCATCATCCTCCTGAATCTGCGTCACACGAGGCTTCGACTGCTGGTTACCGACCGAGCTGAAGATAGAGTCATCAGATCCGCTGGTACAGCCGTAGGTGCTGATGAGCATCACAGCCACTGATGAAGCAAAATTTGAATACTTGCAGATCATGCCCCCTCCTTCGCTACCAGTAACGAATCCATCACACTTTTCAAAACCGTGCCTAAAATTGAGAAGACCTGATCGTCAACGATGGCCTTCAGCCCAAAATCGTACATGTTCAGCGTGATAAAGGTGTCAATATAGGTGTCGCCAGCGTACGGAGTCACGAGGATGACGGTCTCGCTACTATGAACTATTGATTTTTCATAGGGTACTGGATTGGTGGATTTTGCGACTAAAACAACGGAATTGGTGATTAATCGGCCACTGATATCAATTTGCTGATACAACTTGACCGCGCCACTCATCTGCAGCTCCAAGCTGGCATCGACAGCTAAATTGGCGATATCAACAACTGGTGGCTTACTGATGAACATCTTATTGACTGCTAAGTTTTTGATCTTGTCCAAAGGTCCGTCGGGGATCTTGACTTCGCCGGCAGTGACGTCTTTGCTCTTCTTGACGAATTCCGAAAAAATCCCGGCTAGATCGAACAAGCTGCGATTGAGCCACACTTGCGCCCTGTACGCTCGTTTGATCACCTTGGGATCTTCTGGATTCGAGCTGCGCAAATCAGACACTTCACCTGGTGGTTTAGCCGGATCAATCGCCGAACCGTCTATGTTGACGAATTTGAACGTGGTCGTGACCTGAGAGAGATTCTGGGCCCCTTCTCCCGCCATCTTACAGTCACCAATCTGCATCACTAGATCTTTAGTCGAAGGAGCCTCGTTCCTTTCGGCGAGTTGCTGACAAAGCGGGGTTTGAATTCCTTGCAGCGACGTCGAACTCGCAAATATAGAGCTCACCGCCGAAGCAGGCTTCGTTGGCGCTCCACACCCGTAGAGGTGCAGCGTGGCGAATAGCAGTGATGTTGAAACTGACTTCATTCAGTAACCCGGCCGAAAGTATGCTTTCCCACTATTCAATGGTGTTTCGGCAGAGTTTGAATAAAACTTAAATAAAAACAATTTAATTAATAGTTTTAGGTCCTTGCGTCGATTTTACTTCAGCCCGTTTACGGCCGCTTTGGCAGTCAAATCGCCTGGGTAGACTGCCAGTACATTTTGGTATGCTGCCCTAGCCTCACCAGTTTTTTTGACCGACTCCAGGCATACTGCCTTCTGCACTAACAAGGTCTGGTCGCTAGGATAGAGCTTCAGCAGCTTCTTAACTTCTTCCAAGCCGTCTTCATATTTACCCAGCATGATCTTGGCGCGTACTAAATTCCAACCAGCGTTATAGTTACTCGGGGCGAGCTGGTAAATTCTCTCTGCTGTCTCGATAACATCAGCCCAACGCGCTTTGGCTGCATAGGTCGCGAGAACTCCAGAAAGGGCTTCAATCGATTTGGGCTCCGCCTCGACAGCCTTTGTGTAGTGTTCCAAGGCATTCTGAGTCACCCCAGCAGTTAGAAAGAGGTAACCTAGACGCAGATTGAGGATGTAGGAATCCGGGTGCTTCTTCTGGCTTTTAGCCAAGACCGAGATGGCCTCCTTGAAATTGCGATGTTCCTCTAGCTTATAAGACTCAGCAAGCTCTGTTGAAAAATCGCTGTAACCTGCTGCGTGAGCGGTCATAGAAGAGAACATAGCAAGGCAAATAATTACAAATCTCATGGGGGTTCACTCCTATAGGAAATATGAGGCGTTAAGTCCAATCACTGTAACACTGGAGGCTGCTTTAGATGCTGTGTTTTTCAGGTCGTCATTTTGGTAGAAAAGCGTAAGCGCAGCTATATTTTCATAATAGTAATCGACCGAAAGTTTGCGGCCTCCGGTGTGAACTGTGGAATTATTCCAAACCGCGAACATATCGGAGAACACCCCAAACACCTGCTCACCCGACCAGAAAACTGCCGCGACTGACACCGGAGAAAGTGAATAGCGCAGACCTAGCTCATAGGAATTGTATGAGTCATTAAATGGCGTCACGGTGGGGTACGTTTTTTTGCTGTAAGTCATCTGCGGCTTGATGGTGTGAACGCGTACGTCTATGCCAATAAGCCCCGGACTAGAGTACACATCACCAAAGCTAGTCGAGCCAAAGCCAGAGATTTGTGTCACATCTAATTGAGCAGGGTAATAGTTTGGATATTGGCTTGCCGCATAAGTTAACCCCAGTTGCGACTGAGCGCTAAACCAACGTCCTCCAATTAAGTAGTTGGATGCCCCGTTATAGGTGGATGCAGACGCAGATTGATTCCGATATCCCAGTTTAATGCCGAAAGCATCAAGAAATCGTTGCTCACCTACCACTACCATTTGTGTCTGACTATAAGTCGAACCATCCACCAATTTGATCGAAGATGGCTCATAGTCGACAGTTACGGTGGTATTATCGCCAAGGTAGCTACCGACTACATCGTAGAATGATCCGTCTTTCAAATACTGATCATTGCTGAAGCTCATGGTCCCAAAACTACCGGTAATAGCCCAGCGCTTGGGCTTAAACGGCGCAGCGAGGCGCTCAAGAAGTTCATCTAGCTCAGCGCGATGACCCGCTCCCAGATTTTTGGAATTAGTCGCCTGCGCTGTTTTATAACTCAACGCGTGATCGCCTAACTTTTCCTGACATTGAGCGATGTAAAGCTTCGCAAGGTCACCGTCCGCCCCTGGTTTGGACGTGATACTCGCCGCCTCCAAAATAGCGTCGACACAATCCCCTCGGTCCATTGCAGCTTTGGCTCGTGCGAGTGGACCGGACTGGTCGTCTCGTCTTACCGACCTTGCAAAACTCGAAGATGCTTGAAATGAGACGATCAAGATCGTCACAGCAATTAAAGAGTGCTTCACTAGATACGGGGGGCTCATCCCATGTTCCTCATTGATATTTGCTGTTTCCATACATTAGACCATGAGGTCATACAGAGGTAAACTTTTTCTCAAGTTATTTACAAAATCATTTATCATGCACACTGTCTAAAGTGATCATCACCTATGCGGATCGACTTGATACCTTGAGTAGGATCGATGACGGCCTCTGTCGTGCAAAACTTACCCTGAAACCTAAGTTTACCCGTGAGTACAGTCCCAGATGGATCTAACTTGTAAGCGCCTTTGGGCTCCGGGCTAAAGCCCATCATTCGGCCTAATTGCATCCACCATCGCAACATGCCACTCCACGCAAGGTCCAGGGGGTAGTATTCTTTGAAGCCAAGGGATCGTGAATACGTTAAAGGCACCCTGGGAATACAAAGAAATATTTTTGCTAAAATTGAGTCAGCACTGCCTGAGTAGTCATAAAAATAAAAGACCCCGTCCTGGTTCCAAAAGTAAAGTCGACTTTCTGCTCCATCTGATAGATAACTGCGTCCTGATTTCTCGTCTTTGCATGCTGTAATTTCAAAAATTTCCGATGTTTGGTCAACGCCACCTTGATCACGGACAAAGCGAAACTTACGTCCCGAAGCCCAAACTAAAGCATATTCAAGGGCTAGATTACGGTCAAATGAACGAACAACTGCCCCAGTGCTTGGAATGGCATAGTATTTGACCTCGTCACCCTCGGCATAAGCCGAAAGTCGGAACTGAGTGGTGGGTGAATCAAAATAGGGCCCTATTTGAGCTTGCATATGCAAGTGTGGCTCGGCCGAATATCCACTATTGCCACATGCGGCAATCAACTGTCGCTTAGTAACGTAAGCACCAACTTTCACACAGATTGAGTTTTGCTTAAGATGACATAGCGATACGTAGATACCGAATTCATTACGTATGATAATGAAATTGCCCCAGTTATGGTACTCATCAAGTAATCCAATTTCATTGTCAGCCAGACCATTTTCGAGAGCCACGACATAGCCAGAACAAGGGGCAAATATTTCGGCACCAAATCCAGGGTAGTCTTTAAGCTCGAGCCCTTTACCGGAAAATTGTGCACCATTTTCGCCAAATTTTTTGAAATCCAAAGCATAGCGCCAAGATCCCACATGAGTCTCTGTGCCTGAAAAACCCTGCGACACCAGCCAACTACCGTTGAATGGCAAATCAAGAGCAATGTCTGGATAACCAAAGCGCTCCTTCATGGCTCTCAATCGTTCAATCGACTGCTCAGGCGTTCTGCCAAAATGTAGATTGCGCCATTTGCTACGATAATAAATTAATCCGTGCATTAAACCCAAAACGGCTAAATTAAACGGCAGAGCAGAGGGCCTTAACCCCAATAATCTGAATCCCTGACTCAAACCATCGTAAAAAAGATTGGTCACCAAAACGGCGAGCGCACCCATCAGCAGTGACGCGCCCGATGGAATGAGGAATATTACGGACACTAGAGCCCCTGCATAAATAAAGTTATAGGACTCTGGATTGAGAAAAACGGCATGAAAATTGCCGATCTTCAGTGCTTGCAGACTCACACCGAAAAGGTAGCTAAGGAGCATTGCCAGGAAAAGTAAACGCGAATGAACCAAAATAAGTAGAGATATCCCGGCACCGACCCAAAAATTATTAATAAAAACGACATAGGACATGGCATTGCAAAAGCCGTTTATAAACTCTGGCAACGACTCCGGCCCCCACACACCACCAGCTTGGTGCAGAATTCCAAGTTGATAAATATGATCGTAGTTTTGAGTCACAACACCCAGGAAAACATTCATCAGTGCGAATGATAAGGACATCACCGGCAATTGCGGAGGTCCGAGTAAACGTTTAAGGACTATTGTAAGAAAAAAAACAGCCGCTGAAATGGATACAATTAAAGGCAAAGTCTTAAGTTCTAGGCGGAATACATAACCAAGTGAAAGCCCAATGAGCACCACATTACGGACTAGGGCTGAATCCCAATCAAAATCTTGCCTGACCCCTATGCCGTAGCCTAGCAAAAGAGTCACTAACAACGCTATTAAGCCAGAGAACCCGACATTGGGGTGAATGAAAGTGAGAGCAGCCACTACCCCGCCAAATCGCCAATCAGTGACGAGAAAAATTTCACCGTAAGTGGCAAGTGTGCGCTTAAATGCACCGATTACCAAATTGGCCTTGGCATTTTTATTAATCAACATCATTGCTCGTCAGGATGCTTTCCGGATCTTTTGCGCTTGAAAAGATTTCTCTGTCTGATTCAAATCAGCAGGAAGCCGCTCAAGACCCTCGACTGCGGCGAGGTTTTCCCGCTCTCGAATCACATCGACAACGCCAGTTTTACGCACAAGCACTACGGCGGGGCTGTATTGGATAAACTGCATCCACTGGGTAACGTTGTAGGCACCGACTGGGGATAGAATCAGCCTTTTGCCAACTCGAAGGGGCGGTAGCATTAAATGGCTGTCTACAACATCGATGTTCATACAAAGCGGTCCGAATAGAACTGCAGGTTCGAGGAAGCTCCCCTCGTCGCCGTCAAGTTCAAAAGTGGGCCGATACCAGGTTGAAGTATAAAGCAGGTTAACACCAGCATCGAGAACGTAGGCTCTACGAGCATCCGGCAACAACTTACGTGATACCACTGACGTGATTAGAAAGCCCGCTTCATCAATCAAATGGCGACCGGCTTCTAGGATCAATGTAGGTAATTCACGGTCGCTAAAAGTTGCTTTCAAAGTATCTGTGATAGCACTCGCATATTCACTGATACTTGGCACAGCCACTTCTGGCGCTTGATACACGCCTTTAAGGTGATTTTTCGATGGGAATCCTCCACCCATATCGATGTAATTCAGCGTGATTCCGGTCTCACGTTCGATTTCAAGAAAGAGACTTGCAATCTTTTCCGCTGCGATCGTATAGGCCTCAACGGAGAGCATGAAGGTTCCAATATGACAATGTAGACCTTCAAACTTAATCGCCTTTGACCGAGCTAATTGCTTCGCGGCAGCGAGCGCTTGTCCGGTTTCGAAGTTAAGTCCGAAGCGACTCCACTGAGGATAAACTCCTGTATTCATGTTGACACGCAGACCAACGCGGGCCTCTAAATCAAGACTATTTGCTATATTCTCTATCTCAAAAATCTCATCGATGCTATCAATGTGGATCAACGCTTTTTCTTTTATAGCTCGTTGAAGTGCATTTTTCGGCTTATAAGGGCCGTTGAAGATTATTTGATCCCCAGGCAAGCCAAGTGCACGAGCTTTTTCGTATTCAAAGTCACTTACAACCTCAGCAATGGCGCCTTCTTCATGGAAGATGGCACAAACTGCCTTCAGATAGTTAGTCTTATAGCTCCAACCAAACACAGTCTTGGGATAAAGCCGTTTGAATACGTTAGCGTAGGATCTGAAGTTGGCCCTAATCGTATCCTCGACAAATACAAAAAGAGGCGAGCCAAATTCTGCCGCCAATTGCGCAACAGGGACACGGCCGATCTCAGTTCTAACTGGGACAGAATTTTTCGATGCCGCTCCATGTTTAGCATAGAGTGGTCCTCCCAGTTTAAGAATTGACGGCTTAGTGTATTTTTTCACTGATTTTTTTGATGGACTCATATCGTGCCCGCCCAATGCGAAGGTGAAATTAATCAAAGTTATTCAATAGGACGAGTTTTAGCCCGAACTGGCAAAGCGGAAAAATTCACTGATGTCAGTGACCATTTCATAAGTGTAGCGGACGAAGTATTTACCGACTGGGTACTGCGATTCGGCATCCACTGATTTGTCTTGCATCAGCTGCAACAATCGCTCGGGTAAGTTAATGCCAACAGCACTCGCAAAATATACCCATGCAGGGAAACGAGGGTTGATTTCGATCAGACTTATCGTCTCGGGCGACTGAATACATTCAAGCTCAAAAGGTCCCCGCCACTTCGTGTGTCTGACAAACCTAGTGGCTAATTCGTTTAAAGCTGGATGATCGATCGTGACGCCTGTCCAAATTTTTCCAAGAGCTGTCGTGGTGAGTTTTTTAATTGCAACGCTTCCGCACAGCCCACCTTCACCGTCACCTAAACCAACCAGGTTGACCTCAACCCCTGGGGTCGGCTTCTGCAGCAGGATAGGTAACCCCCAATCGGCTGCGATTTCGGTAAATTTGTGGACGGCCTCTGCAAGATTGTAGGTTATGTAGGCTTTGTAGTAGCGACCTTTTACAAATACGGGCCAGTCATTACCGGATCCCGCCCATTGCTCAAGTTCTTCTACAGAGTTAATCAGGGTCGTTTCTGGATAATTTATGTCAAGGTCCCGACAAAGATGGATCAGTTTCTCTTTGCTCCGAAGTGCAAACTGGTCCTCTGTTGGCAAAAAGGTTTTGATCCCTAGCTGCCTCAATTTGTCTTGATGTTTGATATAGAGTGGAAGTTCAACATCGAGACATGGAATGATGGCATCGATGTTTGACTCTTTTTTTACCTGAGCCAAGGCCTCGCTCAGCGCACTCCACCCTTTTGTTGGATATGGCATACGGTAGACACGATCGATCAGAAAATCCATGTAATTACCGGGATCATGAGCATCGTAACTCAGACCCACGATATAATTCGCAGCCTTGGCCTCCCGAAGACTGCGAACCACCGGTACCCCTGGTCCCGGATTGTCAGTCGCATTCATGCCTGAAACGCCGACTCTCACTGGTTCGTACTCCCTAGGCAATGCCGTTCATTTTCAACAGCTGAATAAACTCTTGAGTGTCTGCCTCTGCCTCATGAATTGAAATCCCGAAGTCAGCAGCAAGTAAGGTAGCTGCCTCGGATTCGCTGCGCCCGCGTTTTAGTTCCATTAAGAGTACCTGCGCTGTTTCGTTTAACTGATAAGTCTCTCCAGTACGCGGATCAAAGCAAAAGCCATCATCGTTCGTCGCAAGTTGTTGCAAACGATTTTGCAGCATCGGTTGATTCCTCAGTTTTAGTGTGGGGGCAAACAGGACGAGTGATGTGAGGATACTGGATTGAGATATGGGCAGGAGATCTATGTTACCTACTTTACGTGATCGCTACTTTTGTCGCAATCACCGGCAGGAGTTGCCGCTGGGCAAATCCTGCCCAGAGTCAATCATCTTTGAGGCCTTTAAGGTCGCTATACTTAGTAGCCCGCCCCTTAGCTAATTCAACGGGGTACTTGGCCGCATTCTTCGCCACCTTCGCCCAAATCGCTGATTCCAGATCAACTCCAAGAACATCACAAAGACGAAGCACGTACAAAGTGACGTCGGCTAATTCGTCGCGTACTTGCTCCGCTAATTGCTCCGTCTCCATCACGACGGAACTTTGCTCCGGCGTCAACCATTGGAAGATCTCAGTTAGCTCGCCTACCTCTCCGCTTAGCGCCATTACAAGATTCTTGGCATTGTGGAATTGATCCCAGTCGCGAGCTGCTGCGAAGGCCCTCAAGTGCTCACAAATTTTCTTGGTATCCATGCTCTAATCCTTGTGACCGCGATTTGTAGATGCTGCCATTTTCTCGTTTTGCTGAATTCGTCGCCACGCGGCATTTAGCTGCGATCTCTAGCCGTTCCGCTACAGCGTCACTACCGATCACAAGACCGCTACCTGCTGCGTACTCAAAATAGTCATGATCGTGTCTAACTAGCGTCCGGATCAGGACAGAGGAATCGAAGTTTCCGTTTTGATCCAGGGTAAAGGCATGTCCCATAAAATAACCGCGTTTACGCCCCTCATACTGCGCAATAGCCTGCATCACCTCACGCTTTGGGGCCCCGGTGATGGAACCAGCAGGGCAAAGCTTGCCGAGTAATTGCCCCCAGCTCAGAGGCAAGGCTAGGTTGCCTTCGATTTCAGAGTACAGGTGATGAACTCCACGCGCTGCCATTAGTGATGCGTGATGGCGCACTTGGACAGTCCCAGGCTGGCAGACCTGATTAAGATCGTTGCGCATGAGGTCAACGATCATAGCTAACTCCGCTCTGTCTTTAGCACTATCCCGCAATGTTGATGCAGCGCGGCGGTCAGCTTGAAGGTCGCCGTCATGCCTTGGGGCAGTCCCCTTTATGGGGAACGCCCCAATTTTAGCTCCTCTTAGCCCGCTTCGAATCGTGATGAAACGCTCAGGGCTTAGTGACAGCAGCGTCAAATCAGGCAGCTCAAAGTAACAACTCATAGCACCACCACAGAGGTCCATGCGTCTCAGCAAATCGCCTCGACTGAGTTGTTTGGAGAAACGAAAGTAACGCAATAGGTTGAGCTGGTAATAGCGGCCGGCCTGGATATCGGAAATTACCCGGTCAACCTGAGCCTCATAGGCACCGTCGGGGCTAGTGGCCTCTAAGTCTAGACTTGGGCAATGGGGTTCGCTTGGATCTGCCTGCACGGTCAGCCGCTCTGCCACTGCACCCGCGTCCACCCAGGTGTCGCCAGGATGCCGAGTTTCAGTTTGCCGGGGAACGTAGAGAACCGACTCAGTTCGGTCGTAGACTAAAGCCGAGTCAACGGACAGAATGCGCGATTTAGCCATGCTTGCAGCGTCATTGGGCCAGCAGGTTTGGTCGTCCGCGTACTGATCGTAGCTAATGACTCCAACGTACCCGTGATGCATGGGCTCGCCGTCAAGACTAGGCTTGACAACAGAGACAGCAGCCAACTCCGACCAGGTGACCTCACGAAAATGCGTAGGCACTATCTGAAAACGCCCACCTTGACTCAGGCAAACAAATGGCAAACCAGCTGGCCATGCAGCGGCAAGATCAGACATGTATAGATTTGGAAGGCGAATAGGTGGTAACCACATGGGCGAGTCTATACCACGATAGTTTGGCACTCGCGAGCTTGGATCAGCCGAGTGACCAGCCATATGCTTACGGAGGATAGCCCTATGATACAGCACGGTTTTAACCGCATCGGTGTGTTGGGTGCAGGTCAAATGGGTAGTGGAATCGCGCAAGTATGCGCATCTAGCGGAATCCATGTGACCCTTGTGGATCACGCCGCCGCCCAGCTCGACAAAGCCAAGGCTGGCATCACTGCCAGCCTCACCAAACTTGAGTCCAAAGGGCTGGTCGATGCCGCTAAAGCGAACTCCCACCTACACTTTGCGACCGATTTGGGCGACTTAGCTGGCGCCGATCTAGTGATTGAGGCGGTCTCTGAGGATGAGGTTTTAAAGACCAGGCTGCTAACTCAACTCGACAAGCTGCTTGGCGCCCATGCCATCATCGCCAGCAACACCTCATCGATTCCAATCACGCGCCTTGCAGCAGCAACATCCAGGCCGACTCAAGTGATCGGCATGCATTTCATGAACCCGGTTCCACTCATGAAATTAGTTGAGGTGATACCAGGTATGGCGACCAGTGAAGCGACCACGGGCCGCATCCTCGCACTTTGCCAGGCACTCGGCAAGGAAGTGAGCCGCAGCCAAGATTATCCTGGTTTTGTCGTCAATCGCATCTTAATGCCCATGATCAACGAAGCCTTCAATGCCTTGATGGAAAGCGTCGCCAGCGCTGAGGATATCGACAAAGGTATGCGTCTTGGCACCAATCAGCCGATGGGACCGCTAGCATTGGCCGATTTTATTGGCCTAGATACCTGTCTAGCGATTATGAACGTGTTGCATGACGGCTTAGGTGATCCGCGTTACCGGCCTTCTCCGCTATTGAAAAAATACGTCGAAGCTGGCTTTTTAGGTCGAAAATCCAAGCGCGGTGTTTACGCCTACTAGGCAAGTCTAATCCTAATCGGAGGCCTAAGATGCCAAACAAACTAGATTTTTCCACCCTGATCGTAGAGCAAAAAGGACCCGTTTGCCGCGTTACAATCAATCGCCCCGATCAACTCAACGCGCTCAATCCGCAGGTTTTTGATGAGCTTGAGCAACTGCTTTATGGCGGCAATCTGACCGTGGGTGAAACGCGCGTCTTGGTCTTGGAAGGCGCCGGTCAGCGCGCCTTTGTCGCGGGAGCAGATATTGCTGCCATGCAGTCGTTTTCGCCAGAAGAGGCTCGCGCCTTTGCACGCACAGGGCAAATGGTGACCAAGGCTCTGGAGTCATCACCGATAGTGACCGTTGCCAAGGTTCAAGGATACGCTCTCGGTGGTGGCTGCGAATTGGCAATGGCCTGCGACATAGTGATTGCCTCCCGCAGTGCTAAATTCGGCCAACCCGAGGTTAATTTGGGTTTGATACCCGGTTTTGGCGGCACTCAAAGACTGGTACGTCGTGTAGGTATGCACGTTGCAATGGACATGCTCTTATGTGGCCGAGGTCGCACTCTGAGCGGAACCGAAGCCCATCAGCTGGGCCTAGCCTCCCGCGTTGTCGACGATGATAAACTCGAAGCTGAAGTGACAAAGGTTGTTCAATCGATCCTAGCAGCAGGACCGATGGCGGTAGCGGATTGTAAACGTTTGGTACGCGAAGCGTATAGCATGAGTCTAGACGCTGGACTAAACGCAGAGGCCACTAGTTTTGCACATGCTTTTGCGGGAGATGAGGCAGCAGAGGGCATCACGGCCTTCCTTGAAAAAAGGAATGCTTCCTTTACTCAGTAATTAAAGAAATTAGCTAATAACCTTGACCGGCTTGGCAACTCACCTTAACAATAGAAGTGGATTTTATTGGTTTAGTGCCGCCGTCAGCCTTAAAGGAGTACCAAGACCATGGCAATCGAAAAACCCCTGAGCGATTTCTTGAGTAACTTTCAAAAAGACGTGAAGCAACTCCAGAAGAAGATCAAGCAAGAGACTGATCACTTGGTAAGCAAGGCTAAAACAGCTGCAACCAAGGACAACATCAAAGCTAAGCGTAAGGAAGTTGAGCATTTGGTCGAGCAGAAATTGAAAAAGCTCGAGCCAACGATCAACCGGTTTGTACACGAGCTCAACAACACTGCTAAGAAAGCAGGCGTTGATCTGACTGACCTAGAGAAAAAAGTGCGCAGCAATCTTGCTGTAGCACGCGGCCGTCTCGGCAAGTCCGCAGCTAAAGGCAAGAAGACCGCTTCTAAAGCCAAAAAAGCCGCTCCTAAAAAAGCTGCTTCGAAGCGTCCAGGCGCCCGTAAAGCTGATGGTGGAGCAGCAAGCGAAGCGTGAGTTTAGATGTGATTCAAGTGGCCAGCGCAAAGTCACCGGTCCTCGGGGCCAACGATCTGCGCTGGCCGTTTTCTTTACCAGTGGCAAAAAAATCATTGCTGACTTGGTATTTGCGGCATAGGCGCGATTTGCCTTGGCGGACGCTTTGGAGTCAGAGCGGCGATCCCTATGTAGTGTGGATCAGTGAAATCATGCTGCAACAAACGGTGATCAAAGCAGTGATCCCCGTCTACCACCGGTTTTTGACAAAATTCCCCGATCTCGCCTCATTCGCTGCCGCCACTGAAGCAGAGGTTAGGGAAGCCGTGCGGGGCCTCGGCTATTATCGTCGATTTGGCTTTATGCATAAAGCTGCGCAGCAGCTAGTTGCACAGGGTGGCCATTGGCCTGACACACTAGCTGGTTGGAGGGCTCTGCCTGGTGTAGGTGACTATACGGCAGCAGCCGTGAGCAGTATAGCATTTGGCGTCGCTGCGGCAGTGGTCGATGGAAATGTTGAAAGGGTCTTTTGCAGGCTATTAGATCTACGATTGCCGCCAAATGATCCTAAGCTCAAACCAAAGTTTAAAAAACTCGCGGGCGAGCTACTAGATCCAGACGCACCCGGTGACTTTAATCAGGCCGTCATGGAACTGGGTCAAACCATCTGTACACCGACCTCTCCTAATTGCCCTGTGTGCCCATTAAAGCGCCAATGCCTTGCCAATGCCCGAAGCAGCCAAGCGCTGGCTCCAGCAGCAAAGATCAAAATTGGTGCACCTGTAGATGTGCGCGCACAGTTGGTCATCCTCCTACGTGGCGACCAAGTAGGCGTGATTGAAAGACCAAATAAAGCCAAATTTCTGCGCGGCACCACTGGGTTTATCACTATTTTGAATAGCGATCATGAAGACCCGCAAGGTGACGGTTGGGACACTAAGTCAGATACGCAGCGTTGGCTCAAAAAAGAGTACGCGTCTTTGAGTACGCTCGGCGTTTATAAACATACAATTACCAAACATCGCATTCGAGCTGAGGTGCTTGTTGCAAACACTCCCCCTAAGCTGAGTGGCATCGTTTGGGTCCCCAAAGACGAAGTAGAACGAGCTTTGCTGGCCAACTTTGATCGCAAAGCATGGCATGTGCTCCAAGCCAAGATCCGCCAGCATAAACACTGAGGTCACCTTGACTAAGACAGAATTGAAGCTGAAAGTGCTTCATCTTGACGATGACCCTTTTGAACTCGGTCGCGTGAGGACGGCACTTGAGGAGCACGCTCTCGAGTGCACTTTCGCGGTCACCAGCGTTTCAAACTCAGTTGAGTTTAATTCGGCGCTGTCCGATCGTCCCGATGTTGTTATTCTAGACATCCACATCAATGATCACGGCATAAATGGCATAGACTTGGCACGTAGCACACGGCAAAGACTACCTCATGCGGTTGTCTTGATGTGTTCCACTGCGGACGACGTCAGAACTATCCGGAGTTCGCTAGCTGCTCAAGCTGATGATTTCATCTCCAAGTATTCCGACAAAGGCGAGCTGAGTCTTCGCGTATTGAACGCCTATCAGCTGGCAAGTTTAAAGCACCCAGGCAAAAACCGTCAGTCTACGAACAAGCCTCTAAATGACAATGAACCCGTAGGCAACACTATTGCTGGTATTCGAAACCGTATTCCACGGCTCTTACACTCTGCCGTTTCGGCTATTTTCATCGGCGGAGAATCTGGGACTGGCAAAGAGGTTGTTGCTGACTTGATCGGCAGTAGCCTCGAACCGGGTACGCCTTTTATCAAGATCAACTGCGGAGCCATCACCCCCAGTCTTCTTGAAAGCGAGTTATTCGGTCACGTTAAAGGAGCATTCACTGGAGCCAATAATGATAAGAAGGGGCTACTAGAAAGCGCCTCGGGCGGATGGATTTTCCTTGACGAGGTGGCTACGCTGTCAGCTACCGCTCAAACTGCCATGCTACGTGTATTAGAGAA
>OMIY01000299.1 GCA_900299215.1 bacterium
CAAAACTCATTGCATAATAGACATCGGGACTAAACCCACGCATATTTAGAAACACAACGATGGCCAGAAGAGTCGTGGTTAGAAACACGCCAACCACCTTTTTGCGGCTGCGCCACCACTGACCGATAAAGCCCGTGATTAAATCACCTACGACTATACCGGCGTAGGCACACATGACGGCCGTACCAGCTGATACTGGTTCAGTGGCCCCAAGAGCACGGCAGATTTCTGGAGAAAAGGTGACCATGATGCCTATGCAAAACCAGGTTGGTATGCCCACGACTATGCAGCGTAGATAGCGAATCAATCTTTCACGAGATCTCAAGATTAAGCTAAGGTCGCCTCTAGGTATTGATTTGTCGTGAATACGGTGAAACATAGTCGACTCGAGTAAACGAAAGCGCATGACCAGGAGAGTGAGTCCCATAATGCCACCGACGCCGAAAGCAAGTCGCCACGTGCTAAACTTGGCAACCAAACCGGCAAATACAGCGCCCGACACACCAATGGCAGCTACAAAACAGGTACCATAGCCACGTGCATATTTAGGCAAACTCTCGGACACGAGTGCAATCGCTGCTCCCAACTCGCCTGCCAGGCCGATCCCCGCAAGCAGACGCAAAGCGGCGTACTGGTAAGTGGTCTGGACGAAAGCATTAGCCATGTTGGCGAGCGAATAAAGAAGTATTGAACCGAAGAGCACTGAGACTCGGCCCCTTTTGTCTCCCATAATGCCCCAAAGAATCCCGCCGATGAGCATGCCCGCCATCTGCATATCGAGCAGCAAAACCCCTGTCTCCAATTGGTCGGCTCCGGTAATACCAAGATCGGTGAGGCTAGGGACCCTAACGATTGAAAATAGGACCAGGTCGTAGATGTCGACAAAGTAACCGAGCCCCGACACAAGCACGGTCGGATTAAGTAAAATTTTTGTCAGACTCAGTTCACGGCCTTCATCACTCATGGCTTAAGCGGCTCCATTTAAACAATTAAAAATAACGGGCACCCATCGCTTTTCAGCGAGGAGATGCCCGTCTAGGTTCAAGTAGACCTAAAAGTCTTACTTGTGCTCTTCGTGGCCTTCGCCGTGAGCTTCTTTCTTGTGCTTGCCTTTTTTCTTGCCTGCAGCTTTGCCAGCTTTTTTCTCTTCTGGTTTTTTTGCTTCTTCGGTTGGAGCTGGAGCAGCTTCAGGAGCAACTTCGTGCTCAGCTGGAGCAGCAGCTTCTTCAGCGTGGCTTACGGAGGCAAACAGAAGGCTAGCAGAGAACAGAGCAGCTACGAGTTTCATGACATCTCCTGCAATCAAAAGTGAATCAACAAAACTGACAATAACAGAGCTTTTACGGTCCCTTACAGAGACCATAAAGTCAATACCTTTTATTTGGCAGATGGTTCAATTTGACGCACCAGCAGCCCAGATCGTGCATGACGCGCCAGTTCCTGAGCGAATCTTAGCTGCTCGTCTGTCCAACTAAACTCTGTGACTAGTCGCTGTTCCTCACGTGCCAGTGACGTGGAGAAAATTCCAGGGTCATCGGCGCCGATGATCACGTTTAGGCCCGCAGCGATGAAACGCGGCAGTGGGTGAGTCTCTTTGGTAAGGTTACCAATCAGCATATTGGAGGTGGGGCAGGATTCAATGATGGCCTGTCCCTTCGTGAGTTGCTTCATAACAGCATTCTGTAACATCCTGCAGTCGCTGGCCTGGGCCTCGGTCCAAATGGTCGCTATATAGTCATCATCATGTCTGGATGCCAAGGTCATTAGCTCTTTTTTAAAAGCATCGTAGTCACCATGGTAGCCACAATTTTTTAGCCAAGATTGACCTGCCAATAGCCACTCTAGGTGGCGTCGTCTTTCGCCAGCGAGTTCGTTGACAGTTTGGCCAAGGTATAGCGATGGCTCGATGCCCAAGGCAAGGGCGTGACCGAGCCTATGCACACCCATGGTCGCTGCCTCGCTCACCCAGCGTACGGCACTAGCAAGTGTCTTGTCGGTGAATGATTCGCCGACATGATAAAGGATCGCTAGGGCTTGACTCGAATCTGCAGCGTTGTCAGCTAGGATCTGCTTAACTAAAAGCGTCGTCAAATGCGGTGGATGATGCTCCTCCATACCGCAAAAGTCGATGCCGACGACGACATCATGACGATCCGGTTTAGCAGCCAATACGCTTCTCAAAACCTCATACTGTTTGATTCCGGATTCCGACCTCCGCATGATGCTAAATACTAGTTTTGGTGCAAATGCTCCCTTGAGGTCTCTCGCTAGCTCAAGCGTGGTATCGGCCGCAGTTGCCAAATAGAGGCTCGTTTCATCCGGATTTAAATGTGGTGGGACAAACAATCGATATTCGCTGTAGTCGATGCCACAGCTTGCATGCGCCGTGATCACATGACGGAGTACAGTGGTGTCGTTTGGCGTAATTGGTAGCAGCGCGATCGCAAGATTAAAAGAAGCCTGAAATCTGGTAAATGGATTTGGCGACGTAAATAGGAAGTCTTGACGCAGCAGCTCAAGTCCCGAGTCCTTGGACCAATAGTGTTTAGGATTTGGGCGGCGACCGTAGGCCTTGGCGTATTCATCAGCGTACCAATCAAGGCGGGTAGCAACACCTTCGTAGCGATCTCGTCCTAATCGCCAAAGGTCCTCAGGAGTCAGGCAGCCGTAGAGGTGACAATGTAGCTCATCCTTCAAGAATCTGGGGTGAGTTAGGTCGTGGATCGGCTGCAATATTTTGTCTCCGTGTCTCAGTCCAAAGTCCCAAATAATTGTTAATTATCCCGACGCTGTCAAAAACGTAAACGAATTTAATTTAAAAAACATTTCGCCCACTTGGGCATTTTAGCATTTATACCCGGTGTTTATGTGCATTCTCTGCTGCCATTACAATGAAATACCCATGGTCCCGAATTTGCAGGGAAATACTTATCCGTACTGATTGACGCATCCTGCTTGACGCTAGTCACCCAAAGTCCCCCTAGACCCCAATTTAGTGCCAGAGGCAATTTATGGTACCGGCCGGAAAGCAGAAATTTACACGAAAAATGATCGCCGCGACATTGGCGGGTGGACTTTTTATAAGC
>OMIY01000300.1 GCA_900299215.1 bacterium
AACATCGACGTCACGTCCAACAACTTAGCCAACTTAAATACGAACGCGTTTAAGAAGTCCCGCGCCAACTTTCACGATCTTATTTACCAAACGTTGAAGGCACCTGGCCAGAACACTACCACGGGCACCGTTGTGCCGAGCGGTATCCAGGTAGGTGCTGGTACCAGGCTGTCATCTGTAGACAAGATGTTTACGACCGGTGCCGTTAAACTCACCGGCAACGAGACGGACTTCATGGTTGAAGGCCAAGGATTTTTTCGCGTTCAGCTGGAGGACGGCACAACGGCTTACACACGCGACGGTAACTTTAAATGGGACAACTCTGGACGTCTGGTGACGGCCGATGGTTTCCCGCTGGTCGATGAGATCACACGACCTCAGGGTGCAACGAACCTAGTGGTCGGCATGGATGGAGTCGTAACCGTTAACGTCGGTTCCGAAAAGCAGGATATCGGACAGATCCAACTCGCCAACTTTATCAACCCAATGGGTTTAGCCTCAAAAGGGCGAAACCTCTATACCGCCACTGAAGCGAGCGGTGAGCCGGTAGTCGGCATTGCCAATCAAAACGGCATGGGAGCCGTCTATCACACTCAGCTCGAGGCCGCCAACGTCAACATCGTCGAAGAAATGGTGAATATGATCTCTGGTCAAAGAGCTTATGAAATGAACTCCAAGGTCATCCAAACGGGCGACCAAATGCTGCAGGCCACTGTTGCAATTCGCTAATCCATTTAAGGGGAGCTTGTGAAGGTAGTTGATCCATTGAAATTGTTAAGCTTGATTCTTAGCCAAGTGGTCATAGGCTCGGTTGCTTATGCTGATATGGTGCCGTCGCTGCCAAGCAGCGGTTACAATGAGCTAGCTCCTCAAGTGCCGTTAGCGGCGACACTTACTTTTCGAAGCAGCACTGAGATCGACGGTGAGCGCCTGTATTTGGGTAATCTTGCCGAGTGTCAAGGAATGCGCGAAATCTGCGATGAAATTTACGGCGTTGACCTTGGTCCAAGTCCGGAACCAGGTCGGACCGTAACTTGGCATCCAGAGAAGTCACGCTCAATTTTAAACAAGGAATGGCCAAACGCAGATATCAGGCTTGCGGGAGCGAAAGTTATAAAAATAACAGCCAGTGCGATCACACTGACTGACGATAGGGTTGAGAGTGCACTTGTTAGAGTCCTAAGTGAGGCCTTTGGTGAGGATAGTGCATTAAAGGTATCCGTCGATAAGGTTTTACTGCCACCAGGGTTAAAGCTGAGGCCTGCCGACTATGTGATCGACTTTCCGGAGTTAACAGATGAACACCTGCAGTCACCTGATTGGGTGATCAGGCGGCTAAGTGGCAACATTCGCTTAACCTTTGTGGCCCGCCAGGTAGATGGGGATCAATTGCGTGCAGTTTTTTCGACTGCTACCCACCTTACAGTTCATGCATTGCTTCCCGTGCTGGCGAAATCTCTCGATAAAGGGGCAGAGATTTCGGAAGAAAATCTGAGCTCCGAGATGGTGGCACTCGGTCGCGGTGGCAATATGTATGTGAGCCATCGCAACGAACTAATTGGCCACCGATTGCGCCGTCCAATGCCAGGTGGGACGCCTTTACTTCCAAGTGACGTCGAACTACCACGCCTTGTTCGCCGAGGTCAGATGGTTCAATTAAAAGTTGATGGAAGTGGTGTAGCTGTTAGTGGAGCCGTCAAAGTGATGGCGGATGGCGTAACTGGCCAGGTGATTGAAGCTCAGTATCCGTCAACCAAAAAGAAGATGCGGGTACGTGTCATTGATGCAAATACCGTTCAACACGTCTTTTAAGCAGGTGTCATGAGTCAGTTGAAAAAAATTGCTTTGATTACGATGATAGTCTTAGGCTGTTCGCCCAAGATGACTCAGATTTCTGGCCGTAACCCCGATCTCTTTACTAAAGAGTCAGACAAGCTTGTAGGTCAAGGACGTCCGATTTCCGGGACTCCAGTTCCTGCGGTTTATGTGAAAGAGAAAACAGTCCAGATTAAGAACAACTCTCGTAGTAACGACTCAGGATCACTTTTTAATCCCGATGATGAGCGCAATTACCTTTTCACACCGAAGGGGCCTCTCAATGTAGGCAGATTCTTGACGGTTAACATCACTCCTAATCGAATAGGTGATAAAGATTTAGCGAAGGATAAAACTGCCAGTAAAGGTAAAGGCAAGGGCAAGGACGACAAATCTGTGCCGACTGATGAGGTTGAAGAAGAGTTGCTCAAAGCATTACCTGATCTTAGTCCAGCGGAGAAAGGTCAGCCATCCCTACTCAAGTCCTTTAAAATGCAGATTGCCCATAGGTACGACAATGGTGATGTGCTTGCCATGCTCAAACGCACCTCACAGCACAAGGACCAGATCAACGAAGTTGATCTGAGAGCCCGCATTCCCTACGACCGTTTGAGTTCTGGTGATGATCTGACTACCGACGATTTGCTTGATGTTAGATTCGCTGAGAGTAAAGCAGGTGAGTTGACGGAACGTAACTCGTCTGGCTGGGAGGATGAGTACTCGCTGCGCCTTAGCGGATTTGAAGAGGCCAAATCGAAGCAGGCTCAGGATTTAGCTGACCAGAAAGAGAGACTGCAAGAGGCACAGGAAAAACTGGAAAGCAGAATTAAATCTTTCGGTGATGAGCGTCGGTTAGTAGCCAAACAACGTGAAGAGTTAGCGAAAAAACGTGCTGAGACCGATGCAAAAATGAAACTCATCGAGGACACTCTGAAGGAGCAAGAGGCCGCTAAGGCAGCGGCAGAGGCTGCTGCCGCGGATCCAAAGGGTGATAAAGGCAAAGCTCAGCCTAACCCGCCGGCTAAGGATGCGGGTAAAACTAGCGCGGCTGACGCAGCTAAGCCAGCTGCCGGAGGTAACGGCAATGCTTAGATTCTGGCTGCTATCATTAATCACTATGGCCTGCCTCGATGGCGCTCAGGTGGCACAGGCGATGCCTACCCGCCTTAAGGACTTGATTCGAGTCCGTGGAGTTCGCGGTAACTTTGTAAATGGATTTGGATTGGTTGTTGGTCTCAAATCTACAGGGGATAGTAAAAAATCTCTTACGACCAACAAGATGATCGCCAATATGTTGACGCGAATGGGTATGAAGACCAAGGAAAACGAGGTCGTAGCCGGCAATATGGCGGCGGTCTTGGTAACCGGAGAACTACCGCCATTTTCTAAGATCGGCGATCTTTTTGATATTAAGGTGTCGGCGATTGGAGATGCCAGGAGCCTCGCCGGTGGAACTTTGATCCTGACCACTCTGCATGCGGGGAATAGTGAGGTTTATGCTGTGGCACAGGGCTCCGTTGTGGTCGGACAGGCTAGTGGCAATGGCCCTCAAGTGCTGACCGTCGCTAGAGTACCGCAAGGTGCAACGGTGGAGCGTGAATTCCAGCCGATTATTGCCAATCAGGGCGAACTGACGCTGTCACTGATTCGCCCGGACTTCACAACCGCTACACGTATCGCTGAGGCTATCAATTCAAAACTAAAGGGATTTTTTGCTATTCCTAGGGACGTTAGTAGTATTGACGTGACAATGCCGGCAGAGTACCAGGGGCGCACAGTCGAATTCCTCTCTGAAATTGAGTCCATGCGTGTTGAAGATGACGCCCGGTCAGTTGTTGTCATCAATGAGAGGACGGGCACTGTGGTCATGGGGGCGGGTGTGGTGGTGGCACCAATCGCCATTGCTCACGGAGATTTAACCATCAAGGTTGGAGGTAAAAACGATAAGTCGGCACCGAAATCAGTGGTGTCTGTCGGTGGCACGACAGTCGGTGAACTACTTCAAACGCTTAATAATTTAGGCGTAAAACCGGCAGATTTAGTCGGCATCCTACAATCAATTCATGCGTCAGGCGCAATTAACGCTGAGCTGAGGTTCATGTGACATGAATAGTCCACTTAGCGTCAACATTAATACTCCAGTCGCCGCCAATCATGACAAGATCCTTGGCGATCTCCGATCAAAGGTCAATGAACGTGACCGGGCCACGATCAAGAAGGCAGCAGAGGACTTTGAATCTCTTTTTCTTAATATCGTGCTCAAATCCATGCGCGATACCGTGCAAAAATCGGGACTCATTGATGGAGGTAACGCAGAGGATATTTATAAATCCATGCTCGATGACGAGTATGCCAAGATGATGGCTGCCCAAAGGCATACTGGACTCGCCAACAACATTGAGGAGTTTTGCTAAATTCCCAAGCTCAGGTTCGCCCCGGAACCCCTCCCATCGTAGCAAAATCACAGGGTATGGCGGCATACAAAGAAGGTGCACGTAGCCAGGGGATTGCAGCTGAGCTTAAAACAGGCGACAATAGGTAGCAGTAGCCCACCTGAAATTCTCTTTTTCTCCGCCCCCAGTTATATGTTAGATGTCCTTCCCATGAAAGATCGAGGTGTGTCATGAGTACCAACCGCATTGGTAGCTACACTCCAAAAGCGACAGACGGTTTAAGCCCCGCTGCGACTCCTCAGTCAAAAGCTGAGGACGGGAAGGTACATAACGCAAAAAGTGTTGGCCCTGCTACCGCGGCACAGACTAGTGGTCAAGCCGCTAACAACAGCCGTGGCACCAAGGACTACGGTGTCAACATCTCTGACGCTGCGAAAAGTAAAGCCGAAGCCTACCAAAAAGCCCTCGATATCGCTAAATCCACCCCGGACATTCGTGAAGACCGCGTTGCTGAGTTGAAAAAGCAAATTGCTGACGGAACTTACAAACCTGATGCTGGTCGCATAGCCGATGGCATGCTGCATGAAGCCATCAAAGAACACCTTGCCGAATCCGATAATTAATTCCGTATAAACGGGAGGCGCTATGACTCAGACCACTTTCGTGGAGCAAGTCATCGAGGTGGCATCCGCGCTCACTGAGTGCGTCAATAATCTGCGCGAAGCCTATGCTGAGATGCCAAAGGTGATTGCAGCGGAACACGAAGCTATTGAGGCTCGAGAGTTTGGTTTAGTGACTGATACCTGCCGCGCTAAGGAAGACCTTGGTGACCGTATTGATAGCGCTTTTACCAAATTCACATTGGTTGGTGAAAGGTTTGCCAAGTTAATTGCGTCTCAGTCGCCAGACCGCCCGCGTCCGGTAACTTTGACCCAATTTAGAGATGAGTTAACGGAGTTGGCGGGTTCTCTGGCATCCCATCAGTTTGCTGTTCAGGTACTGAATCATGTTGCCAAAGTATTTGCAAAGGCCGTTGATGATTTCCTAGGTGTATATCTTGATGTCAAACCTCGCATCGAGGCCAACCGCTATCTTGTGACCAAGCTGATGCGCAATTACCAAGAGAGCTATCGCTTTTGGCAAGAAGTTAGTGAACAGGTGGCTGTTTCGTACAATTCCCATGGAGTTCAAAAAGCCGCTGGTCGTAACAGTGGTTTCCGCGCAAAAGCATAATCCTTCCCTTATTAGTTTTTTCTACCAATTTTCTCCCTAAGCTAAGTTCGACTTCACCCTCAAAGGCACTTAAATGGCTGGTCTTTTTCACACACTTACGGTTGGATCGGAAGCATTGCTGACGACCCGTCAGGGTGTCGATACCGCCGGTCATAACATCGCCAATGCTCAGGTCGAAGGTTATTCGCGGCAGACGGTTAATATCCGCCAGAATGATCCCTTGGAGACGCACGGTGTACTCATTGGTAACGGCGCTTCGATCGCCAGCGTAACGAGATCACACGACCAATTTGTAGAAAATCAAATTAATGCGACCAATCAAGACTCTGGCCGCGCGTCTGCGCGAGCTGAAGCGCTCAAGACTATAGAACGCGTATTTAGCCCTTTGCTTAATGCCAGTGTATCGGATGAAGTTACCAAATTTTTCAACACAGTTCAGAACCTGTCAAACTTTCCGACGGACGAAACGATCCGAACGACGGTGGTTGAGGCTGGCCGTGATGTATCTACGGCTTTTCGACGAATTGACAACGATCTCCGAGACAATCGCGGCATCGTCAACGAAAGAATTTACGATTTAGTAACCAAAGTTAATGATCAGCTTCAGGAAATCGCCAAATTAAACGTAAAGATCCAGACCTCAGAGACGGGTATGGGTACCTTTGCCAACGACCTTCGCGACCAAAGGGAACGTTTAGTTAGAGAGGTTTCCCAGCAAGTTGAGATTAAATACTACGAAGATCAGTACGGCATGCTCTGTATTCGTGGTCCAGACCAGGTGACTCTAGTTGAGCGGAATAACGCGGCTAAGTTCGGGGTCAAGAGGAACTTTGAAAACGACAGTTTATTCGACGTGACCATCACTGACTGGGACGATCATGCAACTCGTAACGTCACCCGTCGGATGGATGGCGGAGCCCTAGAGGCTTTTATAAAAATTCGTGACGAAGATATTCCCGATCTCTTAGCAAAAAATAATGAGATGGCTTATCAATTTGCCCATGAAGTTAATAATGTGCATCGCACTGGGTTCGGTATTGGCGATTTCACCGAGCTTACGGGCCGAAATTTTTTCAAGATATCTGACTCGATTGATGACGCAGCCAGGGCTATTGATATTGACGATCTTATAGCGGCATCGAACCACGCAATTTCAGCAGCGTCTACGGCCATGGCACCGGGTGACAACGTAAATCTTAACGCCATTATCCGGCTCAGGGATGCGCGTATTTTCACCAAGGACGGGACAAATCTCAACGAATTCTATGCTCAATATACCGCAAATCTAGGTATGGAAACTCAGCGGGCGGATCACGCGAAACAGGCTGCAGATATCTTGGTTGAAGATTTGGTCAAAAGACGTGAGTCGATCTCAGGTGTGTCTTTGGATGAAGAAGCAACTAATATGATGAAATGGCAGGCGAACTTTACGGCATCTTCCAAAGTAATTACAACCATCGATGAAATGTTAGACACAGTCCTAAGTATGAAGCGGTGAGTAGATAGACCATGAGAATATCTGAGCGACTTCGCTACGAAACTGTTTCCAATCGCATCAACAATGCGAGGGATCAGAATGCGCAGGCAATGGAAGAGCTTGCATCGCAGCGTCGCGTGGAAAAGCTTTCTGACGATCCTATTGCAGCTAGTCAAATTATTCGCTACCGAGACAACATTGAAAACCTACGGCAGCTTCAAACTAATATTGAGTATTCAAAAGGGTTTCTGGAGCGGAGTGAAGAGGCTCTTCAGGCTATCAACAACAACCTGATTCGGGCCAAGGAACTTTCTGTAGCGATGTCTAACGACACTTACGATCAGAATAGCCGGGAGGCCACGGCTCGCGAAATTCGCGAAATTCTTGACGAGGTCATCCAGCTGGGCAACACCACGTTCAACGGTCGTTATGTGTTCGGTGGCTTTCGCAATCAGACTCCAACTCTGAGTCTGGATGGTGACTTTTTGGGCGATGATGGGATCGTTCACTTAGAAGTATCGCCAGGCAATTTTCGCCCAGTCAGTTTGAACGGTCGGGATGTGTTTGAAGCTAATCCGGATGAAGTGGCCAAAGGTCATTTCAACATGATTACGGCTCTTAACCTACTGCATGACGGCATGGTCAGTAACGATAAAGACCAAATGCACAAAGCCATGTACGAGGTTGAACATCAGCTCGATAAGACTAGCTCAGGTCTTGCAAGCATCGGTGCCATGGCAAATGCCTTGCGGGAGACCGGCAATCGCTTGAGCGGTGACGAGATTATATTGCGCGAGCAATTGTCTAAAGCTCAAGATGCAGATATTTACCACTCCACATCTGAATTTAAGCGTACCGAGGCCGTGTTGCAAGGGACGCTCATGGCCTCAACCAAGTTGCTACAACCTTCACTTTTGAACTTCCTGCAATAAACAAAAAAGGCCTAGGAACACAGGCCCTGTTACCCTCGTGAGCTAGAAATACAACCAGTAATCAGAGATAATAAGGTATCCCAAGACAATTAGACGAGTGCTTGGCCTCAGTGGCCTCGCTGGAACCAGGGAGGGTTCTATCGTGCTTGTACTGACACGAAAAGTCGGCGAAGGGATCGCCATCGGTGACGACGTGAAAATCGTCGTGATGCAGATCAAAGGCAAGCAGGTTCGACTCGGCATCAAAGCCGCGCCGACCACCACTGTTCACCGAGAAGAAATTTACCAAAAGATCCTCGATGAGAA
>OMIY01000301.1 GCA_900299215.1 bacterium
TAAGCTCTCAAGGCACAGAAGTTGCCCTTGGACGAGCACCTTTTGTCGAAAAGCTCGATAAACTCAATGGAATTTTGGAAAAATTAGCAGTTCGTCAGGAGCAGGCTCAGAGAATTGAGCTTGATTATCAAGGGAAGGCTTTCGTTAAACTTAAGAAAATGTAACGATTATAGAACATGCTTCAGAATTTGACCTATTGACGAGCAGGTTCAAAATGCAGCCCAAGACTAAGTATCTAAAGGGTTTGTTCAGTCTTGATTTTGGGACTACCAAATTCTGTCTTGCGACGTTGCGAGAGGCTCCTGGGCAAGATGCACGCGTCGTAGAAACACTTTGTGTTCCGGCGGAGGGAATGCGTCGAGGGATGCTCGCGAATGTGGAACAAGCTAAAGCCGCACTAAAGCAGCTTCTTGAGCTTGGCGAGCGGCACTTTGATACTGATATCACAAAGGTTGTGGTCGGAATTGCTGGAAGTCATTTAGGCAGTAGGATCGTCACCGTAAGCAGACCACTCGACGGAGAAGTCGTCACGGTAAGCGACGTTCGGTCTCTCATGGAAAGAGCAGAAAGTGAGACACCAACTGAAGGGCGTGAATTATTACACACTATTCCCATCGCTTATCGAATCGACTCCAGGGAGGCCGTAGAAGATCCAGTCGGCTTCCGTGGACGAACTATTACTGGAGAATACTTTCTAATTGATGCGGACAAGCTCTACATGAAAGACGTCGTTGACGTTTGTAATGAATGCGGACTTCAAGTCGTTCGACTGTATTCAGAGCCTTTCGCTTCCGCCTCAGTTACAGTTCCAGACTCCTATAAGCAACTTGGTGTTGCACTCGCTGACATTGGTGGCGGTACAACCGACGGGATCGTATTCAAAGGCGGTCGACCAACTGCAGCATTTACTGTGAATGTGGCAGGAAAGTTGATGACCAATGATTTAGCGATTGGTCTAAGCTTACCTCCTGACATAGCAGAATCTGTAAAACTTCGTTTTGGCATTCGCCCCCGACCGGGCGATGCAATGGATGTTACCAATATAAAAGGCGAAAGACGGATCATATCTGGAGAACATGTGGTTCCCGTGTTGGGTCCCCGCATCCACGAACTCTGCGCCCTTCTCGCAAGTGAACTTCAGCCCTACAAGGGATGTTTGGGCGGGGGCATTTTGCTTACAGGCGGTGGCGCGGACGTCAAGGGTATAACAGAGTATTTTGCAGCCAAATTAAATATTCCAGTAGCCAGAGCTCGCCCCGTTCTAGGCGGGGGACAAGAGGCAGGTTTGGAAAGTAATGCGAGCTCTTCTGCCTTAATCCATCCGACAAAGTTCGCTACAGTTATCGGCTTACTTAATCTGGAGCTTGGGCGTGTTGAAGAGTTGGCTAAAAGTAAGAAGAACACCTGGACAAATCGTTATTTGGGCCAGTTTGTTAATTGGTTGCGAGAGCTTAGTTGATTACCTCTCCATGACCATAGAGCTAATTTTTTAGGGCCTGCACAACTGTCAAAAATTTGACAGTTTTCGCCGGTGTTTCCTATAATTCTTAGTACGCATTCAATTGAAAAATTCACCTGTCTGCCTGTCTTCGACACAGGTCTTGCTACGAGGGAGAAGTGCCTATGAGCTTCGATCCTAATTTCATCACGCCACCCGGTGCAAAAATTAAAGTCATCGGAGTCGGTGGTGGTGGTGGCAACGCCGTCAACACCATGATTCGCAGCAGTCTGGACGGCGTCGAGTTCATAACTGCAAATACCGATGTGCAGGCTCTTCGCTTTTCGTTAGCGGAACAGAAATTACAAGTTGGTAAGGAGTTAACTCGTGGATTAGGAGCAGGAGCTGATCCGGATGTGGGTCGCGATGCCGCTCTTGAAGACCGGTACGAAATTCAGCAAGCATTAGCCGGTGCAGACATGGTGTTTATTACCGCTGGAATGGGAGGCGGTACCGGAACCGGTGGGGCTGCTGTAGTTGCCCAGATAGCACGCGAACTTGGTGCTCTCACGGTTGCAGTTGTCACAAAGCCTTTTACTTTCGAAGGCAAGCGTCGTCGCAAACACGCAGAACTTGGCATCGCAAGGCTAAGAGAGTGCGTAGACACCCTTATAACCATACCAAATCAGCGGTTGCTGCAAGTAGCTTCTCCTTCCCTTAGTATGATTGATGCCTTCAAAATGGCTGATGAAGTGTTAGTTAATGCGGTTCGTGGAATTAGCGACATAATCAACATACCTGGTCGTGTGAACGTCGACTTCGCTGACGTCAAGACTGTAATGTCATGTATGGGACAGGCCCTAATGGGCATCGGTGCCGCTACTGGAGAATCACGAGCAGCCGAAGCCGCTAAGATGGCGATCTCTTCTCCACTGCTGGAAGATATCGATATTGAGGGTGCAACGGGTATTTTAATCAACATAACTGCGGGATCTGATGTAACACTACTGGAAGTCAATGAGGCCTGCTCCATCGTTGAAAAAGCTGCCCATGAGGATGCAAATATCATCTTCGGCGCAGTGATTGATGAAAGCCTGGGTGGCCAGATGCGAGTCACCGTAATCGCAACTGGTTTCCCAGTAGACAAAGAAGAATCAGCGAGCAGTAGTTCCAGCTCTGCCAAGCCTCAGACTAACTTTGCGACTCGGGTGGTTACGACTTCACCGGGTGGATTTGAGTCCAAGCCTATCCTTGGGGCTGACGCCCAGTTTGCGATTGGCGACCAAGTAATTCCGCCACCCGTGGTCATTCCACAAATGCCGGCAGTCATCACATCAAGAGAAGAATCTCAAAATATTCCTGAAGCAATTATGTCTTTCGGTAACGAGGTTCCGGCTCAAACTCTGTCACAAGAGCCTGCAATCCCTAGTCTGGCTTTGGATTTGAGCGGTGGCGACGAGGCTCGCAAGCTTGCTGCATGGACATTTGATTTAGCTAATGATCATCCGCAAGACGTCATGGCAGAAGAACCAATCAGCAGCGATACTGAGATAAGCTCCTACCTCAGCGAATCCACTGAAGAGCTCTTACCGCTGAGCAGCGCGCAGGCTTCTTCGTCACTTATCGAACAGCCCGCTTCAGATTTCGCTGAAATTGAGAACGATTTGATCTCGGCGTACATGGAGCCTGCAGTAGAAGCTTTAGAAGTGCCGACTTTTAATGCCTCCCAGGAACCAGCATTCTCTGACACGACATTTGAGCATGGACTAGAAGCAATGGCAGAATTAGGTCAGCAAGTGGATTTACGATCCGGCGGTATGAGAGCTGAAGAGGCACCACTTGAGTCCGAGCAGATCGCGGCAGTCGCTGAAATTGATCGTAAGATTGACGAAGCACTTGCACTTGCGGAACGTGTGCGTACACCTCAGCAACTTGGCGATCACGATAATTTAGAGGTTCCCGCCTTCCTACGGCAAGGTATGCGTGACCTACCCCTTGACTGATTGTACCAAAATTGCGCCTGTTCTCGCCCTAAATGGGGTGAGAACAGGCAGGGCGTCTAGACTAGAATCGATTTTCACACCTTTAGAATGCCGTCACTTCAACAAATTATCGCGAAATGCCGCTAAATCTCGAGGAATAACCGAAATCAGCGGATTAGCGACAGCCAAACTTGCATCAACAAAGCCACCAATTCCGAGAATATGCTGAAGTTTTGGAGTATCACTGTTAGTGCGTTGGTCACGCTCTAAAATCGGCAACAATGATCGCCCTAAGAATCCACCTAGCGGAATCCTCGCACCTTTTGCCAGTTTTTCAGCGACAATGCGGAATATCTCTGGAACCTGGTAACTTTCTCTACCGTGAACTTCTAACACGGCAGCTGGCTCATTTAATTTTATTTTGCAGCACGACGCTAGAATGGCGGCAAGATCGTGAATGTAGATAGGTGCTAGATTGCCTCGCTTTTGCGGCAGAGGATAGATGGGATAGCGCATAACCCGGAGTAGAGAACGCAAAAATCTATCGTTCGACTGCTGACCACCCCACGCTACAGCCGACCTGATTACGATCCTTTCTTTAATTTTGCTATTGATAACAAGAGATTCCGCCATATATTTTTCACAAAGAAAAGGGCTGGTAGCATGTGCATGAGCCCCAATCGCGCTTAAGAATACGATTCTCTGTGTACCGGCCCGTTCCATCGCCTTAATGAGGTTTCCAAGCATCTTCAAATTAACACTGTCTTCAGGCTTCTCCAGATGGCGCCAATCTGTACCCGGCGGAACAGAACTCGCAAACCCCCCTTCCCAGGCTAAATGCACTACTGTACCCACTCCCCTAAGAGGGGCGGCCATGAGTTCCGGCGAACTTAAATCAGTGCAGACTGGATAGACTCGATCAAGGGACTCAGGAAGCTTACGTCGGTAAACTGCAACAACAGTACGATGTTGTTCAGTCAGTTTACGCACTAACTGTGAGCCGATAAAACCCGAACCCCCGGTTACCATGATCGCGGCTTGTTCCACGGTAGAGCTCCATGAATTGCATAATTTGGCTTAAACCAATCTATTATACAGCTTCAAATGCTCCGCTGCCGCATCTTTCCAAGTCACTAATTTGTGTAGGTATTCGGTAACTCTGCCCGGAAAATCAATTTCGCCAGAGACTTTTCTGCAGTGGACTAAGGCGTCTTCCCAATCTTCAACAATGTCAGGCCGTTCAACTTTAAAACTAACTTCAGTACCTGCAACCTCGTCTATGCCGCTACCGCCGACATAAACTACGGGAGTGCCGACACTTAATGCCTCAATCGCGGGTAAACAATAACCTTCAAAACGAGAAGGACTCACATAAATATCTGCATTCTTATAGCATCGCTTTAGTTCTTCGCCATAAACCCCGGAGCTCACACGCACCTTACCGCTTTGGATTAAATCACCCGCCTGACTAGTCCAATATTCGACGCCCTTTCGGTCTGTTATTAACTCCAGCCTGAGGGCAAGCTTCGATTTCTTTAGCAACTCAACCAAAGTTGCATGACCCTTGTAGGTTTCAAACCGACTCACAAAAAGAAGATTGATGATACTGTTTTCAACGTAAGGAGATTTAGGAAGTGGCGTTGCCAACCCCACTCCATTAGCTATCACCTCTATTTTTTCAGCGATGCTAGGCATGAAATCGATAAGTGTGTTTCGAGTCCATTTAGATACACAAATTATCTGATCCGCTGCTTTCAAGGCCAGAGGCAGCAAGTATTTCAGCTGAAGATAAAGCGATTTTGATACTTCCCTTGGAGCCAAAAGAGGTATCAAATCATGTACCGTCAAAACTCTACGCCAGCTGGCCATCGGACTTTTCGGGATATTAAAATTACTTAGGCCGTGCACTATTAAGGGCAGAGGATCGGCTCCCCTATCCGCCTGAATGGCGCGTCTGACATCTTCACACCAGGACAATTTATTTTGGGGCAACAACCTACTGATCGGACCTGAAACTGGACTAATCCCTTCAAGATTAGGTAAGGCCTTCAACGCTGCTCTTGAACCAATTAGTCTAGGACGACAACCGAGCTTGCCAAGCTCCCGCGAAATTTCCCGAGCATGCACAAAAATGCCTGAATTGGGAGCGTCTAAACCATAGCCGTCCCAATACAGGCTGAAATTCTGATTCACTTGCTACGCCGAGATGCAACCGCCAGCCGCTGCTCTGCTCGCAATAGAGCCGCCTGCGCCCGCATAACATCCACACCTAGCTTCTCCTCTAATCGGGCCAAAGCGCGTCGCTTGGCTTCTTTCGCCCTTTCGAGGTCAATATCCGTAGGTTTTTCCGCCACGTCTACTAGCAGGGTTACGTGATCCCCACCCCCAACGTTTAGAAAACCTCCGGACACGAAGAAACTCTGATCCCCGCTATGAGTATTGACGATTAACTCACCAACACCCAATTCGGAGACTAACTCGGCATGACCCGGCAAAATTCCAAGATATCCATCAGAACTTGGAACCTGCACTTGTCCAGCTTGAAATCTACCTACCACCTTAGCAGGAGTAAGAATGCTAACGTTTAACTCACCCATTGCCCGAGGCCTTTCAAATCAAAGGGTCTTGGACTTCTCAACAGCCTCTTCAATAGTCCCTACGTATAGGAATGCCTGCTCGGGAAGATTGTCATGCTTACCTTCAACAATCTCCTTAAAGCTGCGCACTGTATCTTCCCGCTTCACGTATTTACCCTTCATACCGGTAAACTGCTCAGCTACGAAGAATGGCTGACTGAAGAACCGTTCAAGTTTACGAGCTCTTGATACAAGTAACTTATCTTCGTCAGACAACTCATCCATACCTAGAATTGCAATAATGTCCTGAAGATCTTTGTATCGTTGCAGAACCTTCTGAACATCACGAGCAACTTTGTAATGCTCCGCGCCAACGATCTGTGGGTCAAGAGCTCGCGAAGAACTCGCAAGTGGATCCACAGCGGGGTAAATACCGAGCTCCGAAATCTTTCTCTCGAGAACTGTCGATGCGTCCAAGTGTGCAAACGTCGTAGCTGGCGCTGGATCAGTATAGTCGTCAGCTGGCACGTAAATAGCTTGAACTGAGGTAATCGAACCATTTTTCGTGGTCGTGATTCGCTCTTGAAGTTCGCCCATCTCACTCGCAAGCGTCGGCTGGTAACCTACAGCGGAAGGAATACGTCCGAGCAGAGCCGAAACTTCCGAACCTGCCTGAGTAAATCGGAAAATATTGTCAATAAAGAGCAATACGTCCTGATTCTCTTCATCCCGGAAATATTCTGCAACTGAAAGCGCTGAAAGCGCCACACGTGCGCGAGCTCCTGGTGGCTCGTTCATCTGACCATATACCAAGGCTGTTTTGTTGATGACACCAGATTCCTTCATCTCATGATAAAGGTCGTTACCTTCTCGCGTCCGCTCACCTACACCACCGAAAACCGAAAAACCACCATGCTGGGTTGCGATGTTGTTAATCAGCTCCATGATGCACACGGTTTTGCCCACGCCGGCACCACCGAACAAACCGATTTTGCCACCTTTAAGGTAAGGGGCCATCAAATCAATAACCTTGATACCAGTTTCAAGAATTTCGGGCTCAGTCTTAAGATTCTCGAAAACCGGAGCGCCACGATGAATTGGGTAACGCTTTTTGGATTTAACAGGGCCCGCTTCATCAACTGGGTCGCCTGTCACGTTTAAAATACGCCCAAGCACTTCACGACCGACTGGCACGGTAATTTGATCGCCGGTGTCCTGGACGGAGCTTCCACGACTCAAACCGTCGGTACTGTCCATAGATATCGTCCGTACCACGTTTTGGCCTAAGTGCTGAGCAACCTCGAGGACCAAATTTCCTTCACCGTCTCCCAAAGAGGGGTTGGTTGCCTTTAGTGCGTTATAGATTGCCGGCAAGTGACCCTCGGGAAACTCGACGTCAACTACCGGGCCAGTCACCTGTACAATTTTGCCTACGACCGTAGATGTTTGCATATCTTCCTCTTCACTCCTTCACTCACAGGGCCTGGGCGCCACTGGTGATTTCTATTAGTTCTTTGGTAATTGCTGCCTGACGTGCCCGGTTGTATTGAATCTTCATCCGGCGCAACACTTCGTTCGCGTTATTTGTTGCAGAGTCCATTGCAGTCATCCTGGCTCCGTGCTCAGACGCTGCCCCTTCGAGCATTGCTCTGAAGATGAACCCGGCGACTTCGCGCTTAAGCACCTGCTCGAGCACGACCTGCACCGAAGGCTCAACAATTATGTCGGGAGTCATGTCGCTTTCGTGATCTGCCTTCGCCACCTTGCCGATCGGTAGTACCTGAACCACCTTGGCCTGCTGCGACATAGCAGATTTAAATTCAACAAATCCCAAATAAATTTTGTCAAAGCCACCGTCGCCAAACTTAGAGACGATGTCGTCGGCAAGATCTTTGGCCAAAGCATAACTTGGCTTATCTAGAACCTTTTCCCGCGGATTGTGAACTTCCAGTCCGATTTTGGTTCCGAACTGCTTAGCCCTACGGCCCCATGTTACCAATTCAACATGAACGCCTTCACGTCGCTTGGCATTGATAAATGCAATCGCGTGCTTAAATAGATTTGAATTTAAACTTCCGCAGAAACCCCGATCAGTAGATAGCAAAACCAGAAGTGACTTTTCCTCAGTCCTCTCAACTAAATAAGGAGAGCTAAAATCTTCTCCAGCAGCTGCTACAAGCTTATGTACCATCGCCTGAAAAGCCGCTCCGTATGGCCGAGCAGCTACAACGGCTGCGTTAGCCCTGGCAAACTTAGCTGCTGCTACCAATTTCATCGCCCGCGTGATTTTCTGAGTGTTTTTCACACTTCCAATGCGGCGACGAATGTCCTTTAAACTCGGCATTATTTAAATCCCTTGTCAAATTCTTCGATCGCCTTGATCAAATCACCCTGGACTTCTTCGAGTTTGCTCCGCTTTTCAAGCTTTTCTAGGACCTGCGGATAGCTAGCACGCAGATGTTCGTGCAGTCCTTTTTCCCACTCAACTACCTGAGCTACGTCGCGCTTATCTAGGTAACCCTTGGTTACTGCAAAAATAGAAGCGATCTGCAAGCCGACGTGCATTGGAGCGTATTGACTTTGTTTTAAGATCTCGACCAAACGCTCGCCGCGACGCAATGTCCGTTGAGTAGACTGATCTAAATCCGAACCAAACTGCGAGAATGCAGCCAGTTCGCGAAATTGAGCCAACTCCAACCGAAGTGATCCTGCTACCTTTTTCATAGCCGGTACCTGAGCTGCACCACCCACCCGGGATACTGACAAACCGGCGTTAATAGCTGGACGAATACCCGAAAAGAATAGGTCACTTTCAAGGAAGATTTGACCGTCAGTAATCGAAATCACGTTAGTCGGAATATAAGCAGAGATGTCGCCGGCCTGGGTTTCTACTACTGGAAACGCCGTGATCGATCCGCCACCTAATTTATCGTTTAGTTTACAAGCCCGCTCAAGCAAGCGGCTGTGAAGGTAAAATACATCGCCAGGGTAGGCTTCCCGACCTGGAGGACGGCGTAGAAGCAGTGAGAGTTCCCGGTAAGCAGCGGCCTGCTTAGACAAGTCATCATAGAAAATGACCGCGTGCTTCCCTTTATTCAGGAAGTACTCTGCCATCCGGCAACCAGAATAGGGAGCAATAAACTGCATCGGAGCTGGGTCTAAAGCAGTCGCAGCTACTACGATGGTGTAATCCATCGCGCCAAAACGCTTCAGCTTCTCCACGACTTGAGCAACGGTAGAGGCCTTTTGTCCAATAGCGACATAAATACAAACGACGTCCTTACCCTTTTGGTTGATTATGGTATCAACGCAGATCGTCGTTTTTCCGGTTTGTCTGTCACCGATGATAAGCTCCCGCTGACCACGACCAATTGGGGTCATAGCATCAATAGCCTTGATACCCGTTTGTAGGGGCTCATCTACTGACTTTCTATCGATAATGCCTGGCGCCTTTACTTCGACAACACCATGCTCAGTTGTCTTAACAGGACCCTGGCCGTCAATAGGCTCACCCAAAGCGTTAACAACCCGTCCAAGTAGTGCTTCGCCAACTGGAACTGAGTTAATTTCCTTGAGACGCTTTACTGTTTCACCTTCAGCGATATCCTTAACATCACCGAAAATAGCGATACCAACGTTGTCTTCTTCAAGGTTTAGAACCACACCACGAGTACCGTTTTCAAACTGAACAAGTTCACCGGCCATTGCTCCGTCGAGTCCGTAGACACGAGCAATGCCGTCACCTACGGTCAGAACGGTTCCTGTTTCCTGCAGTTCTACGGTCTGTCCGTAATTCTTGATGCGCTCGCTAATAATGCGGCTGACTTCTTCTACGCGAATCTTTTCTGTACTCATGACGGCCTTCCCTTAACGAAAAGTATCTTGGACTGCAGTTTTAGCTAAACCCTCGAGCTTGCTCTTCAAGCTTAGATCTACCTTGTAGTCACCTACCCGAACGACAAACCCTCCGAGTAGGTCACTATCAATATGATGAGTGACCTCGGCTTTCTTGTTGAGCAGACGACTAATGGCATTTGCAATCTCTTGCTGCGCTTCACTCGATAATGCGACTGCAGAGGTAACGTCAGCATGCACACGCCCCTCTACTTCATCTATGTTTTGTGAAAATGCGTCTGCGATTTGTGGAATCATGCTGACGCGGCCCGAGTCTACGACAGCTTCAACCAAGTGCTGAACTTCGGACCCGGCATTGGCTGCCTTCAAACCATAAGAAAGAAGACTTTTTTTGAGGTCATCAGGCATCGCTGGACTGTTCAGCACTTTGGCTGCCTCGTCTAGGCTAAACAATGCCTTAAGCTCAATTAAACTGTCGCGATATTTCTTAGCTTGTTGAAGATCACCGCTTGTAAGTTTCAGTAGAGCTTTTGCGTACCTTTTGGCTATTCGTCCCATTTTATCCTCAACCTTGGGCACTGACGTGCTTCAGTTCGTCAATTTTCTGGCCGACGATCCTAGTTTGCGCCTCGGTCGAGAGATCACTCTTCAGCTTATCCCTGACGCTTGCAGTTACAGTGTCGACAATCTCACGGCGTAGTTCCGAGCGAGCTTTAGCAACCTCAGCAGCGGCAATGCGACTGGCTTCTGTTCGAAGATGGGTTGCTAGCTTTTCAGCATCCGCGATAATTTTCGCTGCTTCCTGCTCAGCACTTGCTAGGGATGCCGACTTGATCGCTTCAAGTTCGTTTTCTATCGACTTTTCGCGCTGCTTTAACTCGTTTAGCTTACTAATCGCCTGATCACGCGCTGATGTGGCTTCTGCCATCAGTTTTTCAAACTGCTCCCGCCGCTTCCGAGCTGCAGCTGCCGCAGGCTTGCGGAAAAAGAAAATAGCGAGACCTAGGAAAATAGCGAAATTTGCGTAAGGAAGGATGATCCCCATGAGGACGTCAACGTGTTCTTCCATACAGTATAACCTCCGCGAACGTTTCGACTCAGTTTAGGGCTAATTTGTAAAGTTCGTCCGATAAGGACTTCATGACATCTGGAATCCGAGCACGTTCCGCGGCAAGTTCCTCGCGAATCTTTTGCTCAACACTCGCGATTTCGTGTTTAGCGGCCGACTCAGCGCTTGAGAGGAGAGTGTCGCGTTGAGAATGCGCTCTTTCCCGTAAGGACTCTCGTACGCCTTTGGCTTCTGCGGCACATTCCTGAAACTTCAGGTCTATTGCCTTTGTAATTTGGTCAGATTGAGCGAGTGCCTTTGTCGCTTCTTCTTGGCTGCCTAGGGTGACAGCCGTGCGTCTAGCTCTAATAGCCAGATAAGGCTCCACGAACAACTTTTTGACGGCAACATAATTGACGAGGAAAACGCCAATTTGGGCCCCTAAAACGACTGGATTGGGAATAAGATTCAACGTAGCCATAGAATCACCTGCGCACGATGCGAACTAGAAGAACAGCAAACAGCTTGGGCGCCTCTGAATAGCGCACTTTAGCCAAAGGAACAAGGTGATTTACATCATGCGAGGCAATTTAATGTCCGAAATGTCAGAAAATTAAAACCGATGGCCCATAAGCTTCAGCAATCGCTCTAACTCCGCGGCTGAAAAGTAAGAGATCTCAATTTTGCCCCGACTTGTACTTCCAGCCACCTTTACCTTAGTGTGAAGATAGTTTCGGAGACTTTCGGTAATGTATTGTAGATCTGCCTCATCTTTAATTGCCGATGACTTTTGATCAGATGTCTTAACCGGAGATTTAAATGATTTGCAAAGTTGCTCGGTCTGGCGTACACTGAGGGATTTCTTTATTACAATATCACGACACCTAAGCATGGTCTTTTTATCGTCGAGCCCTAAGATGGCTCTACCGTGCCCCATGGACAATCGAGTGCTTACGATGTCTTCTTGGATTTCTCTCGGCAGCGTCAGTAACCTAAGTGCGTTGGTGACTGTGGAGCGCTCCTTACCAACCTTATCGGCACATTGCTCTTGAGTTAATCCGTAGTCCTTTATGAGCGCTGAGTAGGCTTCCGCTTCCTCTAGCACGTTTAGGTCGGCGCGCTGTATGTTTTCAATCAGAGCGAGCCGGAGTAGATCCGTGTTTGCCCCCTCCCGAATGATGGCTGGAATGGTTGTTAGTCCAGCCAATTTAGAAGCTCTGAGACGACGCTCACCGGCGACGACGTAATAACGTCCAGCTTGAGGCGCTTGAGTTACAACGATCGGCTGCAGAACTCCGTCGAGCTTTAAACTCTCGGAAAGTTCCTTTAGAGCGCGGTCATCGAACAATTTTCTTGGTTGTTGTGGATTAGGGTCGATTTCTTCGACGCTAAGCCGCACAACTTCTGCTTCGAGTTTTCGCTTTAGGCGTTCCTCTGAAATTTGACCTGTAGATGTGGAAGATTCGACTGAGTCGTCCGACATGTCACCTAAAAGCGAAGAAATACCTTTCCCTAGCGCCCCACGTCGAGTCGAGGGTGCTTTATCACGAATAGTCATGCCTAAACCTCACCGTTGATCAGTCGTTCTTTGTTTAGTCGTCGCACCTTTTTCGGATTTATTTCGTCCAGATGATGACGACTGGTGGCGCCGAATCAGGATCCTTGCCACGTCCATGTAAGCGATAGCCCCAGTGCTATTGATATCGTAAAGAATCACTGGCTTTCCGTGGGAAGGAGCCTCTGACAACTTGACGTTCCTTGGTATTACAACTGGAAAGACTTCTTGACCAAAATGCGCCCTAATGTCCTGCTCGACCTGATGGGATAGGTTATTTCTACGGTCGTACATGGTTAAGAGGATGCCTTCCCGCTCAAGTGCGGGATTAAGTCTCTTCTTGATCAAAGAAACTGTTTTAACCAGTTGGGATAGCCCCTCCATTGCGTAGTATTCACACTGTAGAGGGATTAATACAGAGTCGGCAGCGGTAAGAGCATTTACAGTAAGGATGCCTAGTGCAGGTGGGCAATCTATTACAATAAAGTCATAAAGCCGCTGAATTGGAGCCAAGGCTTCTTTCAACCTTACCTCACGACCTATTGCCGAGACCAATTCAACCTCGGCTCCGACCAAATCTGGTAAAGAAGGGGCTATATCCAAGCATTTGAGTTCGGTATGTAAAATCGCGCTAGTGATTGGACTCTCATCCACTAGAACGTCATACATACTTACGTCGAAGTCCCCTTTGTAAATCCCGAGACCACTACCCGCATTCGCTTGGGGATCCAAGTCGATAACAAGTACCTTTTTTTCAGCTGCAGCGAGGCATGCCGCAATATTAATTGCGGAAGTGGTCTTACCAACGCCTCCCTTTTGATTGGAAACGGCGATGACACGCGCCATGATGAGTACTCCAGTAACTTGCACTAAATGGAGAGACAAGGCGCTGACTATAACAACGCCCCATTCATTTGAGAAGAGCTTTGCGAGTCCGTTGCTCTAGTATGCACATGTTTCACGTGGAACATTCCTATCACCTCCTCCATCCAGGCTCCGGATGTTTCACGTGGAACATTGCGCCCAAATTTTTAACCAATTGTTTTTATTGTCTTTTTTAGTGATTCGATACCCATCAAATTATAACAAACTAATA
>OMIY01000302.1 GCA_900299215.1 bacterium
ACTACGAGGACGGCAAGCCGGATGCTCGGCCAGTAGATCAACCTGTTCCCTTCATGATTACGGTGCCGACCACTTCGGGCACCGGTAGTGAAGTTGGGCGTTCGTCGGTGGTCTCTGATGATCATACTCATGCGAAGAAGATCATCTTTGATCCTAAGTTGCTGCCACCGCTGGTCTTGGCAGATCCTGAGCTTACTTACGGGCTCCCTCCAGCCGTGACTGCGGCAGTGGGCTTTGATGCGTTGACCCACAACATCGAGGCATTCCTCGCCAAGGGGAACCATCCGATGGCTGACGGAATTGCCCTTGAGGGCGTCCGTTTGGTGTCGCTGCACTTAGTCAAAGCTGTGCGTCATCCCAACGATTACGAGGCTCGTGCTGGTATGCAGCAAGCATCTTTGATGGGCGCCGTTGCCTTCCAAAAGGGTCTAGGCGTTACCCATTCCTGTGCGCACGCTTTATCGACGGTCTATGACACCCATCACGGCCTAGCAAATGCCTTGATGTTGAATGCGTGTATGGAATTCAATTTATCTGCGGTCCCTGACCGTTTAGCCAGACTTGGTCAAGTGGTAGGCGTTAAGTCGCTTGACCAGGCTGCTTTGGCCAAGGGCTTTATCGACTGGTTAGCGACGCTCAGGAAAGAAGTTGGGTTGCCATCTGGTCTAGCTGCTATCGGTGCTAAAACAACCGATACATTGCTTGATTTTGCAGTTGCTGATCCTTGCCACGGCAGTAATCCAAGACCAGTGACGCGCGAGGACTTTGTTAAATTGTATGCTCGGGCGCAATAGCATGGGTCACAAAAGGCTTCGAGTTGGGTTTAGCGCCAATATCTATCAGCCAGACTTTTCCCGTATGGCTTACAAAGGGCGTAGACTTCTCTATTTAGAAGAAAGCATGGCGCACTGGGTGATGAAGGCCGGTGCCTTTGCTTGCCTATTGCCAACGGTTCCAGCGGTGGCAGATGCCACCACTGTAGATGATTTGGTGGCTGAGTTAGATGCGGTCATCATCACTGGTGGTGCCGACATGGCGCCTGAGTCTTACGGCGAAACCCCACTACGTCCCGATTGGTGCGGTGATAAACATCGAGATGATTATGAAATTGCCATCATCAAGGCGGCCCTAAAAAGGGATAAGCCTCTGCTGGGAATTTGTCGCGGTCACCAAGTGCTTAACGTGGCAATGGGCGGCAGTTTATACCAGGATATACGCACTCAGTGTCCAGAGGCACTACATCATCGGATTTATGACGTTTATGAGGGTAATCACCATGCGGTCCAATTGGAGCCGGGTGGGGAATTAGCCCGTATTTTTGGCGTCGATAAGGGCCACATTAATAGCGTGCATCACCAAGCCGTTAAGAAGCTGGCACCGGGGATGGTGGTTGAGGCGCGTTGTCCCGATGATGGAATCGTCGAAGCTATTCGATTAAAAGACGCCAGTGGTGTCTTTATGATTGGACTACAGTGGCACCCTGAGCTGCAAAATTCGCATGAGTCGAATCTTTTAAGCCCAGAGCCTGTGCTTCAGGCACTACTCCAAGCGGCACAAAAAAGAAAACGCTAATTAAACATGTATTGAGTAAAAACGTACTGATTAAAACCGTGAGGACTAACTATGCTAGACGTCATCAACCCAGCTACGGAAGCTGTCATTGCTCGGGTCGAATCTGACACCGAGGCCAGTGTAGCTAAGAAATTTGCTGCTGCTAAAAAGGCACAAGTAACTTGGCGCGCCACTAGCTACCTAGAGAGGGCGCGAATCGTCGAGCGTTTTCGTCAGCTGCTTGCTGATAGCCGCGAGGAGAGTGCAAAGATTCTGACTAGTGAGGTTGGTAAACCACTGGCACAGTCTCGAAACGAGGTTAACGGTACATTAGCAAGGTTGGATTTTTTTCTTGCTGAAACCGCTGAAAGGCTTCGGGAACCAGTGGTGCTACATGACCAAGCTGGCGGTATGACCGAGCGGATTGCTCACGAGCCCCTTGGTGTCGTTGCTAACATCTCGGCTTGGAATTACCCCTATTTCGTCGGCAGCAATGTTTTTGTTCCTGCCCTCCTCACCGGTAGTGCGGTGCTTTATAAGCCATCTGAATTTGCCACTCTTACGGGGCAGCACATTGCAAAACTCTGGCGTGAAGCAGGACTTGCTGAAGGGTTATTCCAGTGTTTAGTCGGTGGTGGTGAGGTCGGTGGATGGCTACTCGATCAACCAGTGGACGGGGTGTTCTTTACCGGCTCCTACGCCACCGGTAAGCGGATTATCGAGAAGGTGGCTGGTCGCATGATACGCGTTCAGCTTGAACTTGGTGGCAAAGATCCAGTTTACATTCGGCCTGACGTCAACGTTAAGGTGGCTGCCGAGAGTACTGCTGATGGGGCGTTCTACAATGCGGGCCAGAGTTGCTGCGCCGTCGAACGTATATATGTCCACAAAGATGTCTATCAGGAATTTGTTCAGCATTTCGTCGCCTTCACCAAGACACTGAAAAGTGGTGATCCCGCGGCTGATGGCGTCTATCTCGGACCCCTCGCACGCAAGGCGCAGCTTAATGTGCTTGAAGACCAGGTGCGTGATGCTGTGAAAAAAGGCGCGAAAGTGCTGCTCGGTGGTGAGCGCCCAGCTGGGGGTAAAGGGTACTACTACCCCGCGACTGTGTTGACCGAGGTCAATCATTCCATGGCCATCATGCGCGAAGAGTCTTTTGGACCTGTCATCGGCATTCAAAAAGTTACCAGCGATGAAGAAGCACTCAAGCTCATGAATGATTCGGAGTACGGTTTGACTGCCGGGGTTTACACCCGCGACGGAGCTGTGGCTTCAAAATTAATGGCTGACTTGAATGCCGGTAGTGTGTACTGGAACTGCTGTGATCGTGTAAGTCCGCGCTTGCCCTGGAGTGGCCGTGGACATTCTGGTATCGGCTCGACACTGTCGGTTTTGGGCATTGATACCTTTCTCAAACCCAAGGCCTACCATCTGAGGTTGCCAACATGATTCCCGTTTTAACTGAGATACCTAGGGACACAGTCGGGGATCACGTTGATGCTGATGAGCTCCTGGTGATTCTTGGTCGACCTGGTACCGAGCATTCAACGTGGGTGAAAGGACTAGTCGAGCGCGCCGCACCTAGTCTTGGCCGTACAACGCACTACTTGCGAAGTGATGCAGGCTTTTTACGCTCCGATGGTCGGAGTCCTTATGTTGTACTTTCGTGGCAAAAGGACGGCGTTTCGTCTCTGGAGCGTCGTTGGGTTGCTGCAAAGATGGCAGCATCACTTGCCACCCAGTTTAATTTGAAGAAGTTGGCGTTTTACCTCGAGCCCGAAGCGGGACTTCCAGAACTTGCGATTGTCGAGGATTTTTGGACTCGCAAGATGACACCGCGCTATGAGCGAAGTGAGCTCGAGAGCTTTCGTATTCTGACTAGTGACATCAAGGCGCTGCAAGCGTCGGACCCCCATTGGCAGGTGCGGTGGCAGCGACAACTTGGCTTCCGCCGATGGGTCAATGAAAACCCGGACGAACTCACTTCAATCGCCATCGGCGAAAGGCTTGAGGAGTTTGCGCGGCGACACGGCTGTGAGTTTAACTCATTCGGTCGTGAGGGGCTTACCAAGCTTGGTATGAATTTACTATTAGCAGTGGGGCAAGCTAGCGATTTGTCGCCTTCGCGGTTCTATCTTTTAACCCACCGTGTGGTTCCTGGGTCTCGTCCCTTACTCCTAGTGGGCAAGGGGATCACGTTCGATACAGGCGGGATCAACCTTAAGCCGCACGAGAGCCACGTCAATTGCATGAAGAACGACATGGGCGGTGCAGGCTTAATGGCCAACCTCTTCATGGCTCTTGTCGAAAGTGGCTATGATGGTCCACTCGCTTTAGCGATCCCGGCCTGTGAAAACCTAATCGGCGAGCGGTCGATGAAGCCCGGGGCTATCATTAAGTCCTATGCAGGCAAGGATGTCATCATTGAACATACTGATGCCGAGGGACGTCTGATCTTGGCTGATGCCATCAGCTATAGTCAAAAAGCCTTGCAGCCAGCGCAGACCCTGGTGGCGGCTACCTTAACGACTGCCTCACTTAGGCAGTTCACAAACTTTTTCACCGCTGTGCATTTTGCGCCGCCTAGCTGTCAGCTAAGTCTGCAACGATCTGGGTATGAGACTGGCGAGGAATTTACCTTTTGGGGCGAGTTTTTGCCGTTCAGGCAGGGCAACATCTCCAAGGCAGCGGATCTCACCAATATGGGCCGGATGCCGGATGCAGCCAATATCGGCGGTGGATCCAATGTGGCAGCGCATTTCCTAAAGGAATTCGCCATCACACCGATGGTCCACTTTGATATTTTCGCCTCGACTTGGAACTGGAGTGGTGACTATCCGGGAGCAAATTACGGTGCCACTGGGGCACCGTTCAATGCGCTATTCCGGAGTTTGCGTCACGATGCTGATGCTTGGATTCCGTAGATTCTGCGCTAGTGAGGTTGAAGATGTGATTACGGACGCGCCGTATGGCGCGGTACCCGTAGGTAAACAAGAACTGCCAATCACGTTTACGGAACGTTAGCAAAAAGCGCAGCTGCCTCAATAGAAAGCGTGGATGAAAGGCGATGCCGTACAGTTCTTTGACTGCATCGTAGTATTCGCTGTGCGGGATGGGGGTCTTGACGATGAGCTTGCTCATGTCAAAATCATCGTAATTCTTGGTCAGCAGCACATCTTTGCTTATGCACTCTAGATGGTATGGAGTGTAGTCAAGAGGCGTGCAAAGAGTCACCTGCATGGTGCGGGCAAGGCCTCGGAACATAAGACTCTTCACGAAATCCACGGTCTGGCGCAACTGCTGCTGCGTTTGCCAGTAGTAACCAACCATCACTGTTAGGTGCGGGTGTAGGCCGGCCTCGCTCATCCACTTAAGACTGCGCTCAACGTGCTGAAGTTGATAGCCCTTGTTTAGCTTAATCAACGTTTCTTCATCTGCCGCCTCGAGACCAATCAGAACAAAGCGGAAATTTGCCTTAGCCAGGAGTTCAATGGTGTCTTTATCTAAGTATTCGAAGCGTGTATTGAAACCGAAGTAACAGCCTTTTTTATGGAGGCCTCGTTTGATAATGCCCTCGGCAAACTCCCTAGCTTCCTTGCCGCGGTACCAAACTCCGGAGTCATCGAAGATTTCTTTGACGCCGTGGTCGTTGATGAGACGTTCGTATTCGTCCAAACTTTTTTCGACAGGTAACAAGGAAAATGTAAGGTCTGGGCCATTGTAACGGCAGAAGGTACACTTACCAAACATGCAGTCTCTAACCACGCTTGTGGCATAAGTCCCGGGCGTCTGCAGGTAATTGCCGTTTTCAAAAGCGTAGTTGCGCCAGCTCACCAGATCACGGTCGATAATAGGTGATCGTTCAAGAGGTTCAACCTGCCGAAAGTGACCCGTAGAGCGAAACTTGCCGCTAGTATCTCTAATGACTAGGCCTTCAATGTCGCATGTTTGCCGCCAGTTTGGGTTGGAGGCAATAAACGGGATTAACTTGGAAAGCACGAAATCAACATGGTTGCTGCGCAGAACAATGTCGAACGGTGCTTCCTCTAGGGTTTCTTCCGGTTTGCGCATGGAATGGTAACCGGTCATGATGAAGATAGTATTCGGCATCACCTGTTTGAGCTGAGATGTTGTCCGCCAGTAAAAATTCATTACGGGTGTAGTGCTCTCAAACACAATCACATTGGGAGCTGCTGCGACTAAATCTTCATACCACTGCTCATATGATTTTAGTTGTGCATTGCCGTCATCCCAAATGACCTGGAAACCAAGCTTTTTGAGCCATGTGGCTGCTTGTGCGTGCACTACAGGCAGCAGATATGTTGGCGTCTTGAAAAACTGAACATTGCGGTTTTGCGACACCATGGCCTTTTGGCCGCGGTCGTTGATGATCGGTGGGTAAGATATGGCTACCTTCACGGTAACTCCTTTACTAGAAGAAAACTTCGGTGATGATTTGACTGCCAGAAATTTGCCTCGATCTTAAAATATCGTAGGCATCGTTGATCATGTTGCGGTTACCACATAGGTAGAACAGAGCATCGCCTGGTATCGGGTTTGCCAAAAGATAGTCAGTTACGCGGCCGTGAAAGTCGCTGTTTTGGTCTTTCGTTGCACAGTTTATGTATCGCCCTTTTTCGTAGTGCTGTCGGTGGTAGCTTTCGTTGGCGTGCCGTGTTCCATGAATCAATTGATAATCAAGATTACGAAACGATTTTGCGAAGCAGTGAAATGGAGCAATCCCAGTGCCAGTAGCGATGAAATAAAACTTCCTCGTAGCCGCCAAATCGGGATCAATGACAAAAAGTCCGTAGGCTCCATCGACCTCGACGGCATCGCCAGGACGTAAATCCCTAAACTTAGGGCTGACCTGACCTCCTTCAACTTGGCGAATCAGGAATTGCAGCTCGTTGTCATAGACGCCCGAATAGGAAGAGTATTCACGATTAACGGCGGTGTCGGGTAAACCTAAATTAAAGCACTGTCCAGGAACGAAGCTCATGTCATTGCGCTCAAGGCGCAGCATATAGGTGAGGTCTGTGAGAAGATCGACACCGATGACCTTATGTAAGCCAGAGCTCATGAGTAGTCCTTGTCGCTGATAAGTCACCTGAGTTGACTGCGAAAATGAGAGTTTGACGCCAAGCCTCTGATAAACATCAGACCGTAAGTCATATGGGAACAAAACGTGACGAGGCTAGTGAGTATGCCTAGGATAAAGCTGCGTGTACGGACAAAGATATCGACCATGCTTGCCAGTAAGTAAACGCTGAGGCCTACCATCCATAATTTGAAAATAAAGGTAAAGAAGGGTGAAAGCATTAACGCGGCTAAGTTGCCGAGGGCGAAAATACTTGGCACGAAATAGGTGATTCGCCGCGACGTCTGTGGAAAGATCCGGACGAAATAGCCGCGATGCCTCCCGTAGCCACCTACCTGCTTTAGGTGAGGTACTAAAAGTTTACGGCGATGATGCCAGACGACTAGGTCTGGTACATAAAGGATTTTGAAGCCCGCATTGACCAAATCCAGGCAAAACTTGGTGTCTTCCCCAGGCCAATATTCGTTGTCAAAGCCTCCAACTGTCTCAAACGCAGCTTTGCTCACGATCAGATTAACAGTCGGATAATCGTCGACAAAGAAGGAACCAGTAACCGGGCGATAGCGGTAAGTGAGGCCGCCCCCACCAATAATTGATTCGTAAAATAGCCCGGAGGCTTGTTCACCAAGAGAACTATCAGTTGGAGTGACGCCTGGACCGCCAATCGCTGCTACTTTCTGGACAGCAAACGTAGTCTCAGCCACCTTTAGCCAGTCCCTACGTGGATAGGCATCGTCATCAAGAAAGGCAAGATGATCATAGCGACTAGCCTTTGCGCCCATGTCTCGTTTGATTGCTGGGCTCACCCGGCCGGACGCTATAATGCGCACTTTGGGGTCGCGTAAATAAGCGGGAAGTGCCTCAATAGCGACGGGATCGTTGGGTAGGATGATGATCTCAAAATCATCGTAGTCAAGGTTTAGCGTGATCGGAACGGATTCATGAATATAGGCATTGATCTCTTTGACAGGAACTATGATCGAAAAGCCCATCGACGCCATTCCCCGCTATAAACAAATTAAATTGTATCAGCGCCAGCAAATAGCGGCAAACCTCGTGCACTGTTGCGGCATTGGGGAAAATGATTAAGGCGCATGGACCCTTAGGTCTGATCATGCGCCTTCGATCAGGTAAACTTGAAAATTTTTATCAATATCCGCAGTGAACTTCGATGTATGCTGGGTTGCGATTAGCGACATTCGACCAGTCCAAAGTCTGCTGGTAGGCATTGCGCGCGGCGTCGTCGCCCATGCCGGCTGCCCAATACTCAGGCGAGCCGTAGGATCCATCTACACCAACGCAGGTCATGTATTGGGCAGTGCCAAAGTTGCCAGGAGTCCAAAAGTCACCGCCCCACTGACCACTCCAGTTGGACCAAGAGTTTCGGTCAAAGCTAGGACCGGCCAAGGCTGCGCTTGAAGCAAGGAGTAGTGCGGTGGCGAGGATTTTAGCTGCTTTCATCTCGTAGTTCCCATCTTCTTGGTGTTGAGACTGTTTCGTTTGCGGCCAACAGCTAAAGCAAAGCCGATGGTCGATAACTTCGAAAACCGTCGTGAGTACGGATTTTTTTGATAAAGATTATGTTAAGTAATTATTAACACTTCTGCAAGCTAACAGTCACTGAATCGTAAAGAGATTCGGATGCGAATCGCAAAAAACAATAAATATCTATAATAATTGGATAACTTATCGATTTGGATTGCCCGGCGGCCGTGGTGGCGGCGTTGGTGGAGTGCCGGACGTCGTGGCGATGGCCGGGCTACCAACGTTGATACCGGCGCGACGCATCATGTCGGCGAGGCCGTTTTTATCCACCGCCTTACGCAAGGCGTCCTCGGCGTCGACCGTACCCTCCCGGACTAGTTTAAAGAGCGATTCATTGAGTAGTACGTTGCCATCCTGCTTTTGGGTCTGCATGTGATTGGCAATCATGTGGTTTTTGCCCTCGCGAATCATGGCAGACACCGCATCATTGGTAACAAGTATTTCGTGAGCGGCGACCCGCCCACCGCTTTTCTTTTTAAGTAGAGTTTGGGCCACGACACCTTTGAGCGACGAGGATAGCATCATACGAATTTGCTGCTGCCGATCGGTTGGAAACTGATCGATGATGCGGTCGATGGTCGACACAGCGGTATTGGTGTGCAGAGTTCCAAAGACTAAGTGACCGGTTTCGGCCGTTTCTATGGCAATTGCGACGGTCTCTAAGTCACGCATCTCGCCGATTAGGACAATATCCGGATCCTCGCGCAGCGCTGCTTTTAAAGCTCGCGAGAACGATGCCGTGTGGCGATGTACCTCGCGCTGATTCACTAAAGCTTTCTGCTGCGGATGGACAAATTCAATAGGGTCTTCAATCGTTAGAATATGATCCGATCTCTTCTTATTAATGAGGTCGATCATCGCTGCAAGAGTTGTTGATTTACCGCTACCCGTGGGACCGGTCACTAAGACCAGGCCTTTGGTTAAAGCGCAAAACTTGGTGATGGCAGATGGTAGATTTAACTGCTCAGCTGTCAGTATTTGTGAAGGGATGTGGCGCATGACACTTCCAATCCCATTTTTGTCACGGAAAACGTTAACGCGAAAGCGACCGACATTGCGAATCTCGTACGCAAAGTCGGTGTCATTACTTTCAGCTAACTCAGCCATATTTCGTTTTGGGATGATTGGGGCGAGATAGGCTTCAATGTCTGCTGGAGTACTTGGAGTAAGAGTGATCCGCGTGATCTCTCCGTCAATACGGAAACACAAAGGCTCACCGCAGGTCATGTGGAGGTCACTTCCTTTACGTTTGACGAGTTCCGACAGAACTTGGTCTATACGGTTACGACCGTCGCTGATTCCCGCATCGCCAATCATCAGTGGGCCGTAGCTAATCTCAACACTCATTGGTTCTTTGATTAGCGAGCGATTCCCTGTCCCTTGACTGTGGACACCTGACGCTGTTCCGTGACCATGAGATCCCGTGCCCGTGCCCGTGCCTGTGTGTTCTTCAACTTGCATCCTCAGCAGGTTCGAGTTCTGTACAGGGATGGCGGCACTTTGACCTACGGTATGCCGTTGTTGCTCCTGAGGCTGCGGCTGGGGCGCCCGAGCCACTGCGGCATTGCCATTAAAGGCAATATTGTTCTTGGGCGTAGCCACAGATACTGCCGCGGGAGTAGCTAATCCAGCTGGAATGAATCCAGTGTCACCAAGATCTGACTCAGTGGGCTGCAAGAAGGGATTCATATCGGAGGTTTCGAGGGAAGCAAAGTTAATCTCAGCACCCTGAGTCTCTGGTTTACTAAAGCGTTGCCAATCGCGGTCGAACGCAGCCTGACCTGCTGGCGGTAGGTAAAGATGGATTGCTAAAGCGCCTTTGGTACGAGCAATGAGCTGAATTCGTCCTACATTGGCGATCTGCAACGAGCTAGCAAGGAGTCCGGCAGAAGGATCTGAGTTTTGAACGGAATTGAATAAATAAGATTTGAGATTTTGTAGGTAATCGTCGCTTAGTTTAGGTTCGCCTGGCAACGATGTCACGCCCGCCGCTGTTGTCAGCTCCGGCTCACGGCCACTGACTAAGCTGATGCTGACGGCTTCGCCAGCAAGAGCAGTGCGTAAGATTTTCTTGAGTCGTTCCAAAGGCTACCCTCCATTGGCGTCATCGGCAGCTGACTGGAAGGTATTTAGTGCGCATAAAAATTTATGACTGATGAGGTCGCTTCGACGCTATCCGTTTGTTTTTACAAAGTCCATTCAGTCCAATAAAAATTAAATAGTTTATCTTTTTTGCCAAAAATATGTCTGTACGAAAAGCCGTTGAGTTTTGAACGCTGATGTCAAAAATTTTGACAGCCGCAGCATAAATAATCTGAGCAATAGTCTGATTGATTTCAAGGCGCAGTCATAATCATCGGTAATCAAAGGGAGATTTTAGAAGATCAACGCAGGTACAGCTTTTGCAGCCATAGCAACGAACTTAGGTTAGCTATGCGAGGTTGCTGTGCGTTACAAGTGGAACATACTAAAAGCTGCTCTAGGACTGGTGATTGGAATCGCTGCCACGAATTCAGTAGAAGTCGGTGAGGCCGTAACTGAACAAAGTTTTGCGGCACAAAGTTTATCGCCGATTATGGCGCTTCCTGAAAAGCGCCTTGCGATTCCATTTATGAGTGATGTGCTCAAATCACTTCGCGATCAGAAGCAGGATTCTGTGCTTTCGGCACTTAGGGATCTCGATCAGAGAGCTGAGAAGGTGCGAGTGGCCGCAGCAGGCAAACTCCGATCTTCAATGGGAAGTCTCGATACCAAATCTAGAGTAGCTATCAAGTTGCAGTTAGCACGTCATACGGCGGGTTTTACAGCAGGTGGCAGTCGCCTAGGTGGTTCCAATGCTGCGTATCGATCCCAATTAGCGGGCGCGTTGCAAAGTGCGCAATCTCTTGAAGAGTCAGATCGAGTTGCGGCTGGCCACTATGCGCTATCACTATGGCGTATGGCTGAAGGATCCAAGATTGACTGGGCTAGGCCGCCTTTTCGTATCAATTTGCTTGGTGACGCCAATCTTGGTAAGGCTCTGATCGAAAGGTCAGCGATTGCTGACTGGCAGGCACGTGACTATAAAGCATCGATTCGCAAGTATAAGGCTCTTTCGGCAGGATCGTCTGGCACCTTAGTTCGTGCAGATTTTGATATGCGCACACTTCATCTAGCTCGTCTAATGAGTGAGCAAAGTGGCAAGCCCTCGGTTTACGAGGTACAACTCATGGCCCTTGAGAAGGACTACCTTGATTCAGGGCTACTCGGATCGGGCAATGAGACCAGGGCCAAAGCTGTCGAAGGTGAGATCGTTCAGCGCCATAAGACTTTCGTGCTAAGTACCATGGTCAGGGCTACAGGTGCAAAAGCCGGCCGTCGGGATCGGACGGAAGCGATTGCGATGGGCCAACGTTTGCTGAAGGCCATGCCAGCAGATTCTGAGTCAACCAGCATCAAAGCAAAAATGGCTGGTCTGTATGAGAAGAATGAGCAGTATGCCGAGGCTGTTTCCCTTTACAAGGAGTTGGCTGCAAGTGCCGCCGAGGGCAGCCGTAATACTTATTTGATCGCCGCCATTAGAGCACAAAGCGTTCTTTCATCATGGCCAATCACTGTGCCGTGGAACGGTGCTAAGCGCGGCAGCGAAGAGGCTAGGACAGAGCTACTTAGTATTTACCAACAACTTGCCTCAAATAATGGCCAAAAGAGCTGGGAGATCTCCGCTCACCAAGGACTACTAATGGTTGAACTTGGTCGTCGCGACGAGGCCTTTAGCTTGTGGCATGAGCTCCTAAAATCGCAGCCTAGTGGCATTCATGCCAGCAATGCGACTGGTCACATGCTGACGTTCTATGCCAGTGAGCAAAACTGGGTTGAGCTAGAGAAGATGTCACGCTTTGCACGTGAGCACAATATTGCAGCGTTATATAAAGGTCGTTCGGTAGACACTTATGAGCAGCTAGCACTTGCGCTACTCGAACAAGGCAAGTCAGCGATTGGCGAACAAAAATATAAAGACGCGACCAAAAAGTTAATCGAAGTCGTAAAGCAGTACCCCAGGTTCAAGCGGTGTGACGAAGCTATGTTCCTCTTGTCCTCCGCTTATCGTGGGGCTGGGGATCACGTCGCCGCGATCAACACCCTGGTCGCATTTGACAAGCGTTTCAGTGAGTCGAAATACCACCGTCAAGCCATGCTAAACGGTGGCGACTGGGCCCAGAATATGGCCCTTGAAGAGCAAGCAGTTCACTTCCACGAACGTTTCTTAGCAAAGTATGGCAAAGACCAGGATGCGCAGAAGATTCGGGATCAGCTGACTGCGCTCCATTTAGGTCTAGGTCACTATGCTCACGCACTGAATGTGCTTCAGTCCACTGTAGCTAACACAAGCGATTCTCAAGTTAAGGCTGCTGCCTTGGCTCAAATCATGGAAATTGAGCGTCGCAGCGGTTCTATGGTTAGAGCTGCGGCAACAGCAAAACAAATCTCGAGTTCATCAGATGTAAGTGGAGATCAGAAGGCATCAGCACTTGCAGTTAGGGCTCAAGTTGCTGCAAGTCAGGGTAAGTTTGCTGAAGTTCAGTCCATAGAGAAAGAACTTCAAGGGCTATCTGGGCAAGTGGCTCAAGAGTCTTTGGCAGGTACTCGTTACATTTTAGCCAATGCTAGAAGTAAGGCACCCATTAAGAGTTTCAATAATCTTGAGCTGCGAGATCCTTTGGCGACTTTGCAGTCGCAGTATGCTGCGTACAAATCAGTGCGGCAGGCCTACAATTCGGTATGTGATGCTGGTAGCACAAGCTTTTGTCCGCTAGCTATGATGAAGTTGTCGCAACTCTCAGCCACGTTTGCTGAACATATTCAGGATATTTCTATACAAGACAGCTTGGCACCGGAAGTAGTGTCGCGCTTTAAATCGCAGCAATCAGCGATCATGAGCGATGTGACCAGCACTGCGCAGCAGTCGGATGCCAAGGCATTAGCAATGGTGCAGAACGGTCATAGTGATCCCGATACCACCCAGGCCGTGCTTTGGCAGGCTGCCGGTGATTGGCAAAGTGATCGCGTCAGTGGCTCAACTGGTAATGGTTTTGTTCAGTGGTCTGTCGATGAAGGAGCTGGTCATGAGTAAGCAAAAATTAATCGCAGGTTTGGCTCAGCTTTCCTTTGCTAGCCTTGCTTTAGTGGGCTGTATAACAACCTCCTCGAAATACGGCTCAGCCGGTGAGGGTGGTGTCATGCCTAAGTCCTCTGTGGCAAAGGGTGGCGTAGTGAGCCAGATCGGAGCCAACGACCCACTTTTGGCCCCATATCCTAGGTCCTATTGGATGGACCAACGTCAATCCAAAGCCATGATGCCAAGGGCGCAAGCGGCTTTGGCTACTGGTGAACCAGAAATGGTCGTTAATATGGCTAAGGCGAAGTTGGCTAAAAGTCCTTCTGACCCTGGTGCTCTGACGATGCTGGCCGCGGCCTTGACCATGAGCCATCAGTACGAATTAGCCTCATACTACGCCGAGAAGTTAGAGCAGGTGCAGCCAGGCAACTCGTTCGCCCTCAACGTCAAAGGCATCGCAGCGATGCTAGCCCATAGAACAACTATGAATGATTACAGATTGGCTCAGGAGTACTTCCAGAAGTCGATGGATAATGATCCCATGCAAATTGCTGCTGGGCTCAATTTAGGTAGCTTACAGCTAGAGCTAGGAAATGCTAGGAGCGCGGCAAGCGTCTTCAAAACGGTCGCTGAGCGCTGCGGTGAATGTACGGCTGCACAGATAGGTTACGGTCGTGCGCTCACTCGCTCAGGTGATTTCACAGCCGCCGCCAATGTCTTTAAAGAGGTTCTGCGCAAGCATCCCGAAAATCCAGCGGCTCAATATAATTTGGCTTTAGTATACAAGAATGGCTTTCATGACAAAGCGAAAGCACAATCGTATCTGGTTGCTGTCGTCAGGAATTCGCACAATCGCGATCAGGCTCTAAGGGACCGTGCTCAAACTCTGCTGCGGTCAATTTCGGGCCAGAAGGACCGGGAGGAGCGGGCCCGTCTAGCCTCAGATCCTTCCCCCAGTGCTGATGAGCAGGATGCAGCGATTCTTATGACCACTGCTCAGGATGAATCGGAAGAACCATGATACCCTACTAGTGTGACCATAGGGGAGGTATCTGTGCCCAGGATAGTTCGGACCCTAGTCGTAATCTCAATGTTGACAGCCGTAGCCTCTTGCAAGAAGAAGCCATTGCTAGTTAGTACGACCGCCTACATCCTGGGACCACAAAGCATGATTTCTGTGGTCTCCCCGCGTGAGCAATCGGAGATTGATCCCAAAATCTTGAATGCGTCTGTGCTGATCTCAACGCGCCTTGGTCCGACGGATGTAAAGTTTTGTTCGGGAACATTGATTCCGTCTGATCAACCTGGCGGCAATCTAAGAGTTCTCACAAATCACCACTGCTTTGCCGAGGTCGATGAAGAAGGAATCGCAACTAGTGAATTGCTACCTGAGGCCTGTGTCGATACCAAGATTTACCTGGGATTCTTCTCCGGCCAAACGCGCAGCAGCACAATCGTCGATTGTCTACCTGGTAGTCTAAGGACCAGCATGGACGGTGACCTCTCGGTATTTCGCTTAGCTACCCAAGTTCCGGATCAATTTCAGCCGATGACTTTAGGCAGTTCGAATACCAACTTGGCGGGTAGGCAGGCTCTGATTGTTCACTACCCGGACATCAAATCGGCCAAGGTCGAATCCCCTACAGGTGGTCCGAAACTGCCGGTGGCTCAGGTAACGCGTGACAACTGTAAGGTGCTTGGCAATTTCCCCATCGGTCATTGGCAGTTTGACCGTTCACTGCCTTACAGCCTGAGACATACCTGCGATCTCACGCATGGTTCGAGCGGATCTGGTTTAATCGATGCAGCCACCGGCCAACTGATTGGCGTGAATTGGGGTGGCATCAAGATTAACGAAGATGGAAAGACTGAGGCCATCAACGTTGCGACTGGTATTACCTTCGTCAATGCCTTCCTGAACTTCAACACAGCCAAGATCGAGCAGCAAGCTGCCAGCGCCCTTGCCGCCAGTGATTTAGATGCCAAGAAGCATCAGAAAACTGGAGGCATGTTGCAGACAACTGGAGTGACTAAAAAGCTCGGTTGTGGTGTGATCGGGGTAGCTACCGATGAAGGAGATAAAAGGTTAATGGCTCTTTGGATGTTACCCTTGGCCTTGGCATTTTTAGGATCTGTTTACCGTAAAGGCCGACGATCAGAGGCTACAGGTGTTTCAATTGCGCTGGTGTTATCGCTTGCGGCATTGAGTGGCAAGTCAGCAGCAGCAGTGAGTGAGGTTGTAGCGGATGGCCCGTCTAATCAACATCAACTTGCAATTGATAAGCCAAATTGGGCCTCTGCAATTCTACTAAGCAACATATTTATTGCCGAGTACGATAGCTTAGTTGCCTATGACCAAGCCGCAGCCTCTGTTATGAAACGTGAGAGGCCGCTACATACTGCTGAGTGGCTCCGTGCTTATGTTGGCTGGTCCTATCTCAAAGCGAGAGGCTTCGCTGCTCTGGAAGACTCTCGCCTTGCCGATCAACTTGCTAGTGACCCGGCTGCCCGCGCAAACGCACGATTTATCGCCGAGTATAAAGATGGGGACCCTACAGTGATCAGCGCTGTTGGAGCCACTTTTAAAGGGCCTGATTGGGTAGGGCGATGGCATAACCTAAGTGATCCTTTTAGGGAGACGGTACCCAGTGTGACGGTGGCTGAGCAGCGCCGACAAAAATTGCAGCAAATTGCCTCAATATCCACCGTTGATAAACTGGCAGCGCGCGATTCTGAGACTTTGGCCCTCTATGTTGCCAGCCAGGTGGCTGAGCGTCGTTTTGCTGAGGCCTTGGCCGTACTTGTCGGACTGGCAGAGAGGGATGACAGCTTCAGACTGCCTTACGAACTAGTACAGCGGACTTATAGTTGGCGGCAGCGTGGCAGTGGTAAGGTGGCGATTCAGGGCCTTTAGCCGCTCAAATTGCTAAAAAATTGCTTTTCAACCCCGCCTGAGGCGCTACAATCGGCCCTTGGACTTGATTTAGTTGCAGGGGGCAAGGTGGCATGAAGCCGTTTAAAGATATCATCGCAGCTGGAGACAGCTTGCTGTTCGACGGTGCCATGGGCACGCTGCTCTATACCAAGGGCATCTTTATCAACCGATGCTTTGAAGATGCCAATTTGTCGGCACCAGGATTGGTTAAGGAAATTTATCAGGAGTACCTGAATGCAGGTGCTCAGGTTCTGACTACCAACAGTTTCGGAGCGAATCGTTTCAAGTTGTCTGGGCACAATCTCGGGGATAAAACTGCCCTGATCAACCAGGCCGCGGCAAAGCTAGCTCGTGACGTTGCAGGAGACCACGCCTACGTAGCTGGGTCAGTTGGACCGCTGGGTGTTCGCATTGAACCTTGGGGGCCTACCTCATTCGCCGAGGCCAGAGCCACGTACCGTGAGCAGATCGAAGGTCTGGTGGCTGGCGGTATTGACGTACTGTGCTTCGAGACTTTTGCGGATATTTCGGAGCTACAGCAGGCGATCCTGGCAGCGCGTGATGTTGCACCCGAGATGCCTATTATTGCCCATATTGTGATGAATCCAGACGGCAATACACCCATCGGTACTCCAATCGAATGGGCAATGAAGAAGCTTGATGAGTGGGCCGTCGATGTGGTCGGCCTTAATTGTTCAGTCGGTCCAGCCCCGATGATGTCGGCTATTTCACGAATTCGTGCTACGACCAAGCGCCCTATTTCGCTGCAGCCAAATGCTGGTCTGCCGAAGGATGTTGAGGGGCGGCAGATTTACATGAGTACGCCGGAATACATGGCTGAATTTGCCAAAGACTTCCTGCAGGCTGGAGTGCAATTTGTCGGTGGTTGCTGCGGCACCGGTCCTGAGCATATCAAGGCCATGGCTAACGCGATTCGTCATCATAAGGCGATGGTTGGACACGAGACGGGCCGTTTTGTGGCGTTTGCAACGCCAAGGTCACAAGATCCATCACGGCAGAATGATGTCGTTGAGGCACCGCGTGTGGCCGCTCGTGACAAAAGTGTGTGGGCTCGTAAGCTAGCTGAGGGTCAGCCAGTTTACTCAGTGGAATTGCTGCCACCGCAAGGCGTCAGTCCGGATAAAATCATCGCCAATTCTCTGCGTCTTAAGGCTGCTGGCATTGACGCCGTTAACATTCCAGATGGTCCACGTGCCTCGGCGCGCATGAGTGCAATCATGACGGCAGTCATGATTGAACAAAGGGCAGAGATTGAAACCGTCCTGCACTACACCTGCCGCGATCGAAATCTACTGGGTATGCAGTCTGATATGCTTGGTGCCCACGCGATTGGTCTGCGCAACTTACTGCTGGTGACTGGTGATCCGCCAAAATTAGGCAGTTATCCGGATGCGACTGGCGTTTTCGACGTAGATGCGATCGGCCTTACCAACATGGTACACCGATTAAATGGCGGTATCGATTTAGGTGGCCGTAGCATCGGGCAACCTACGGCGATGTCGATCGGCGTCGGTGTCAATCCAGTCCATCGTGATTTTGATTACGAAATGAAACGGTTCAAATACAAAGTTGAGGCTGGAGCGGAGTGGGCGATCACTCAGCCAGTATTCGATCTTGATGCTATGAAGCGTTTCTTGGATTTTATCGCTCGTTCTGACATTAAAATCCCGATCGTAGCCGGTGTTTGGCCATTGCTTAGTTATCGTAACGCCGTCTTCATGAATAACGAAGTGCCAGGTGTCGTCATACCGAACGACATCATGGATCGCATGTCGAAAGCCACCGATTCCGATGCGACTAAGGTCGGTATCGAAATCGCGCAGGAAATGGTTGCAAAACTAGGCTCCGATGTTCAGGGGCTTCAGCTATCAGCGCCTTTCGGGCGCGTAGAGTTGGCATTGGCCATTATAGGGCGCTAGTTTCTCTCGAGAAAAACGACGGTTTCGACGTGGTAGGTGTTGGGAAAAAAGTCCAACGCCACCACTCTTTTTACGCTGTAGTGATCAGCGCGGCATAGATATGCTAGGTCTCTAGCTAAGGTTGTAGGGTCACAACTTACATAAATGATGGACTGAGGATCGAGGTTTTTTAGCGGCACGACCCCCTTGTGAAATCCTTGCCGCGGTGGGTCCAGGATCACCAGATCGAACTGTTCGCCGCCACGGGAGACTTTCCACAGGTGTTTTTCAGCATCTCCTGCCAGGTATAGGACGTTTTGCACTTGGTTGCTGGCAGCATTGTGCTTAGCAACAGCGATAGCATCGCGATTAGCCTCAACACCCTCGACGTAGCGTTTGCCATTGGCCAGAGGCAGCGACAGGTTGCCGCTACCACAGAAGACATCCAGGATGCGCTTGGGATCTTTAGCCTCAACAAATTCCGCAACCAGTCGTCTGAGCGTGCGATTCAGGCCCAAGTTGACTTGCTGAAATTGGCCGGGCTTCGTCGCAAAGTCGCGCTCTAAATCACGTTCAAAATGGACTTTAGGCGCATGACGTAGATCAAAAACTAGTCCTGCCCAGTGGACACCAGGCAATTGGCCGACCATCGCCGCAAACCTAGCGATGTGTTCACGGCTACCGTCACCAGGATAAGCGGTCACCAGGAGCTGGCCGCGCTCGGTAGGTGAGATTTCTTGAATCTCCATCCGTACGGTGAAGGCGCTTAGGTCGTCCAGGCGCAAGGCTCTAATCTTGGCAATCAGCTCATTGATGGCGGGGGCCGCAATAGCACAGGCGGTGATCGGAACTAATTCCCGACTCTGGCGCCGGAAGTATCCGATGCGAATCTCACCGGATTCCTTGTGATGGAGTCGAATTAAAATACGGTTGCGATATCCCTCGACCGCCTCTGCACCTTTCATCTCGACGGTGAACCCAGGCGGCAGTTTGCCGATGCGACTTAGGGCTGAAACCACAAAACTATGCTTCCAACTCAGCTGCTCGGGATAGGCGATGCCCATCCACTGGCAACCGCCACAATCCGCAGCGTAAGGACAGGTGGCTGGGCCGCGCAGCGGACTCGCTTCAATCAGCCGCGTGATGGCTACATCAGCATAGCGGCCGTGGTCCTCGGTGACCTCACCTTCAACCACATC
>OMIY01000303.1 GCA_900299215.1 bacterium
GGAACGCTGCCGAAGGTGTTTGCGTTTTCGTCACACCGCGACAAAGTACTCTTCCTTAAGGCGTATGCCGAAACCTATTTGAAGGAAGAAATACTTGTCGAACAGCTGATTCGCAAACTACCTCCGTTTCGCCGCTTTCTCGAAATCGCTGCGTGTCAGGACACTGAGGTAACTAGCTTTACTAACATCGGCCGCGATATTCTTGTAGATCCTAAAATTGTCTCTAATTATTATTCAATCCTTGAGGAAACCCTGCTTGGTTTTAGCCTCCAGCCCTATGAGACATCGATACGCAAGAGACAAAAACGCACGCCGAAATTCTACTGGTTCGATACCGGTGTACGTCGGGCGCTCGCTGGCACAGTCGATGATCCTGTGCGCCCCCAGTCGTTCGAATACGGGTCCCTTTTTGAATCATTTATCGTGAACGAAGTCTTTCGGCTTTTAAAATACGCGGAGCGTTCCTTCCGTCTTTCATTCCTACGAATTGATGAGAAATTGGAAATTGATTTGATCATCGAGCGTAGCGGCATGAAAACTTATCTGATTGAAATCAAAAGCACCGAAATGGCCCACGAGGGCCATGTGGAAGCACTCCGCAAACTTTCCGGGTCCATCAAGAACTCTGTATCTGTGCTCATATCACGCGATCCAACATGCAAAATCATCGATGGCGTCCACTGCCTACCCTGGCAGCAGGCCTTGAGGGATATCCTTGCTGACGGAATTAGCTGAAAAAAAATCCAATATGAGCCATTTAGTGTGCGTCCACTTAATCAATGCGGCACAGTAGCACAGAATTTTTCTTCAACTATTGAGCTGCCTTTAGCTAGATCTACACCGCACCAGCTGGTGCCAGCTGGCCTAATTTCTTGCCAAGTATATTTATCACCGGCCTTGACGCAGGATGGCCGGATACCAACCGGATTACATACGTCGCCGAATCCACCTGGAAATGGTGCAGGTAATGGAAGAGGAAGTGGTAATACCTGCGCTGGTGCGTTATGCAGTGTGATGACAAGGTCGCCGCTGTCACACGCAACACTCTCGAGAGTGATATCCGCTCTTGCGGTCTGGCCGGCAAAGATCATCACTTGACCGTCGCCGTGCATGTAAATTTTTCCTGATTTAGCATCCAACAACGTAACCTCTAGACTGTAAAGTCCTGGCTTAAGCTTTTCGATTTTCATTGACTTTTCATTGGTCGAAAAGCTGTAAGTACCTTCAAATAGATGCTTATTACAAGGTTCCGACGCATGGCATGGCCTCATGACTGTGTCGATTTCTCTCACTTTGATTTTTACTTGATTGACCTCAGCCGGCACACCGGCTGGTAAGGCGAGCGATAATGCAGGTGCTGCATCTGCTGCTGCATCAGCGGAGTGTGAGACCTTGTCAGCATGGTCCACCGCTAACGGTCCACATCCTACTAACATCGTAGTGGCTAGTGCTAGAGCGGCCCATGAATTTGTCTTGCGCGAGTTGTTAATCAAAGTTTTGATTGAAGTTTTCATGTCTCTATCCTCATCCTGAGTTGATTTGATGGTGCTGATTGCCACACCTACCCACTCATCGGCAGAACGAGGGCTCAAGTCGCGCGATTGAAGCGAAAAACCGTATACAGGTGTATACAAGACGTTTAAATCATCCTATCCAGCGGATTTGAATGATCTATCGAATTTGAATGATCTATCGGATTTGAATGATATATGTACTGCACATGAGCCAACAACTTCAAAGCGGCCTACTTATTTCTCGGTGCCTTTCCTCAGGCTCACTGCACGCAGATAAACGATGCCTCATTTCCCATTCCATGGTTTTCTGCATACATAGTGTCGCCGTAGGATCCATCATCGAGAGACACCGTAACCCCGTGGTCCGGCCAGTCTTCAAGTGGAGTCGACGACCACAAGCCAAGGTAATTTGTATTTTCCAGTAAAATGAATTGCGGGGAGAAAAGGTTTTTAATTCCCTCCCCAGAGAGCTGAACCATCTCATCTTTAGTGGGTAAACGCCAGGTCCCCGCGCGGTAGCCACCGTATGTCGAGCTCTTGCATTTGGCGATGGCTTGCTGCCAGGTCATCTCCGTTGGTGATACCGTATTGGTGGTTCGGCCATTTGCTGCCAGTAGCCCTGTCACCAGTAACCCAGTCTGCTTGTTTCTGAAAATACACGTGTGTTTTGTCCCGCATTTGGAATGCGTCTTGCCGCCGTCAAGCGTTGTGATGTCCCGCCACTGATCATTGAGCTTAGCCACGATCTCTTGTGTCTCATTTAGTTTTACCGTCTGCTGCCCGTGCCAAAAACCTTCGGTACTATATACAGTTATCTCATATGGTCTCGCTGACAATTGGAGTCGCTCGGGCGTATTGCCCACTATGCGGTCGCCAATGATGACTTGTGCTGAGATATCGCGATTCTTTTGATTTTTAGCCAAAATTCGCAGCGTTCCAATCTGGGGATCAGGCTTGAGATTGATTATCCGCGTCTGACCGGATTCAACTTTAAATGATTGCTCCTTGTCGTAGTAACTATAGGCTCGCAGAGTCACGACGTGTTCGCCAGGATCTACTTTAAATGAATCAAGAGCGGTCGTGCCAACGAGCATGTCATCAAGGTAAACATTAAAGCCCTCTTCGGGATTACTCCTTACCGTTACTACAGCAAAATTAGGCTTAAGCTTGCGCATTATGGGCGCCATTTGGGGAGTAACAGTGACTTCTTCTTTGAGAGGTAAATACTGATATATTTTGTATGCTAATTCGTGCTTACCCTGAGATACCCCCGCTGAGCACGGAGTCATCTTACATATAGTAGCTCCATCCACTTCAACCAGCGCTCCCGGTGGATCGGTCTCAAACTTGACCAATTTCAGATTTGATACAAGTTTTTCCTGTTTACGTCGGGTGCCGCGATCAGATTTTTGTTTACGCTCGGACACTACACCCGTTGCTTTCATTGGGGGCGGGAATATTTCGTGACTAATTACCCCAATTTTAAGTCCGCTGTTATGCACACAAACCACATGGAGCTTTTTTTTATCATTCTCATCCATTGGATTGGGAGTTACTTTCCAGTGACTATAGAACGGCGCAGAGAGGCTTACTGCATGTCCTTGTATATCATATTCATAATCCTTATCCTCACCGGGTCTTGACCAATAGAGGGAATCAAAGTTTTGTTCAGAAATAAAATTTTTGGATGCCATTGATTGCAGGCTAAATAGGCTAAAAAGTTCAGCTGTTGTCGGCAGGCGCCAAGTCCCCGCGGCATAGCCGCCATAAGTAGAGCGCTTGCAAACGTCTATTGCCTGATCGTGGGTGTAGCCTCCGGGAGAGGCGGTATTAGTGTCATTACCAGTGCGACTTAGAATTCCCGTGACACGCAGATCTGTCCTCCTATCCAGGTAGATACAGGTATTTTTATCACCACACGCACCCCAAGTCCGGCCACCGTCTAATGTTGTAGCGTCTTCCCATCGCTCGCAATCGTCTCGGCATTCGAAAGGATCTACCGCATCCTCCTCATCGCTTTCATGGTGCCTGGGCAGCTTGCCCACGAGGTTTAGGTGATCGCCCTTTTCAACCTTGATGCGACGAAGCCAAACACCCTCTTTGCCAATCAGCGTAAGATCATAGACACCAGCAAGAACGTCGCCATCATAGGGCGTCTGTCCGATCACTTGATTAGCTACCTTAACCTTGGCAACAACACTGCGGTTGTTCTGATCTCGTGCCTCAATGTGCAAATGTCCGACCTTGGGAATTAATTCCAGGTCAAAGTCGCGTGTCGTCCCTGCTTCGACCATGAAGACCTCTTGGTTGTCCTCATACTTTTCACTTTTCACTGATAGCTGATGGACACCTTGATCGACTTTCAGGCCGATCAGTGGTGTTTTTCCAACAAGATTATCGTCGATATAAACATCGAGACTTCTATCCGGCTCCGTCTTGACATTCACCATCGCCATGGTCGGCGTCAGTGTGCGTGATACTGAGTGCATCCCTGGATTTAGGTTGATGTCTTCTTTGATAGGAACGTGCTGGAACAGCTTTAAAGCTAGATTGTGCTGGCCCAAGGTCAGCTTTCGTGAGCACGGGGTTTCCTGGCACACGATAACACCATCCACCTCCACCATCGCGCCCGGTGGCACTGTATCAATCCTGACGATCATTGAATTTGGCTGCAAGCCAAGCAAACTCGACAATAGGACCAAGGGTCCCAAAAACGCTCTGATGAACGAGCTACATTTCATAGGAAGCCTTCCCAGGCATATCTCAAGTGCTGAGGTTATCAAGCAGAGTATCCTTTATTATTTAAGGTCCTCGCTATGTGTCATCATCTTCACTAGGTGATAAATAACCTTGTTAGCTACACAGGGAACACCAAACTGCTCGGCAACGCGCACGACAGCACCGTTGAGAAAGTCAATTTCAGTCGGTTTACCATGTCGCCGATCCTGCAACATCGATGAGATATGTTCAGCGGTTAATGGGAGCATGTCGCGGACCATCAGGTCGGCAAAGGCTGCAGCTGATGGTAGTGGCGGCTGATAACCCAAGGCCTTAATCACCGCATAAATCTCATCAACCAAGAGCCCCATAAGGGCTCGGCCATCTGGTCCGCCTAAGCCACCATTGGGTACATTGAGGAGCGTGGACGATGCATTGGTCGTGCAGTTATAGAGCATCTTCTTCCACAATGCCGAGCCTATGTCTGCGTCAAACCTGCAGGAGATACCACCCACATTCACGCTGGCAACCAGCTGATCTATGACCGGATCATGGTCGGCTAATCCAATACGCCCGATATCACTGGGGTCGCCGGCGGAATTGATCTCAGCCAAATTTGCACTCTTCCGCGTGATCCCCAATTGGATACCAGCGTTAGCCATGCGATCACTGGGGACGGCGTGAGCAAAGTGAGCATTCACACCCCAGCCGTTTTGCATGAACACCAAGCGAGAGTCAGGATTTGCTGCCGTGAGGGCAAGAATGTCGTCCTTCCAATCAGCAAGATTCGATAGCTTGGTGCAGCAAAGGATCGCATCGTAGGTGCGACTGAGGATTGAGGGTAGAGCCGCGATGATTTTAAATTGGTGCGGCATCACGTGACGCGCGCCTACAACACCACTGTAACCCATCCCTTGATCGGCCATCACTTTGCGAGACTCACCGCGAGCAAGCATCGTGACGTTCTCACCACCGGCAACCAAAGCCGTCCCAAAAGTGACGCCAACTGATCCAGCGCCGTATATTAGAATGTTCATAGCTATGCACTCCAACAACCGTCAACTTGCGTGATCATCCGCGGGAACTTCGCTGAGCACCAGCCGTCGCAATTCGGGTGGCAGTGGTTCACAGAATGATGCTAGCGGTGCTTTACCGAAAATCCTGTAGCGAACCCGAGCAAAAGCATCGTAGGCAGCATCAACCAAGAATGTTGGCACGATATGTCCTACGAGCAAAAGTCGCCACGGCCAACCTAGATCATTGATGAGACAGAGCAGCGCCGCTGAGCGCGCGTAAAGCTTTCCCTGTTTGGCGACTACGATACTGGTGCTAAGATTCATCCCGAGTTGATCGGCTATCCGCTGCTGCCAGGGTGTCCCCCGCAGCGTTTCCAGTGCTATGAAGCGAAACCGATCTCTAGCTGGCCGCCTCATCAAAAACATAACCGCACGGTGGCACGTCACACAGTCGCCGTCGAAAAACACCAAGGTTGGCTTCTCACCTTGCTGCAACAATAACGATTTTGACGTCATAGTCAGCCTCGATGATGATCCGCATAAAGTGAGGGTAAAAAGCCTGCCAAATGCTGCATCTCCTCGGCGCAGTGTACCAGCAAGGCCCGTATTTGCACCTCACTTATGATCAAATGCCGCGCGATCATGCCGCCAAGCGCAAGGCGTTTGCCACGTTTTTCCATCACTGGTCCCAATGTAACGTCACCGAGCCAAAAGCGACTGCGCATGACTACTTTTCCGGTCGGCAACCTCTGAACCATGTGAACCAAGTGGCCGAACGCCAATGGCGCAAACGAATAACCAATGCGAGCGCAAATTGCAGCTTCGATACCAGCGTCAGCCATGGCTTTAGCCGTTAGACCAAAAGTCTCAGGCGGTGAAAACGATATGGCCAAACTTTGAATCTGATCCCCAATATATTCTTTGACATGAGACACCACGCCCAGATGCCTTGCCAGAGGATCGATGGACTGTATGGCATCGATCTTGGCGTAAGTCTGGACTGAGAGGTGATCCTTAGGATGCCAAAGCTTGTAACGCTGAGTCTCCTCACCATGCCAGCCAAACCACCAGAGGATCATCTTTCCGGTAACCCCGGGCATCGGTGTAGATACGGCGACGTAAAGTAGGTCGGATGCCAACCGCGCATAACCGGTTTCAAAGTATCTTTGCTCATCGGGAGCTGCCTGCAATGCTGCAACTTCCTCAAACTCAATCGCTCGATCTGAACTTTGAAAGCCTGCTGAAAGCGCGGCCGTGACCGCGGCACTCACGGGAGCCATGTCGGCGTTCCAATATTTCGCGTAGGATTTGCCGATGAGATCTTTGGGGGCCATACCCCGGTAAAAACTTGCGTGCGGCTTCGACATGGTCCCCTGCCTCTTTCCGATTAAAGGGTCAGCGCCATCCGCCAACATCGTTGATATGAATCAGTGTAGCCGAGATACCTTGGATTGTGCTTCTTGAAAAAACGCGGGAGTGCTATCTTACCAGGGAAACGGCCTCCATTGCTCGAGTATATTTATGTCTGTGACTACTTTTATTGCCAAAAGGTATATGCAAGCGGGACGTGAGAACCGCTTCTTCTCCTGGATTTCGATTTTGACGATTTCGGGAGTAGCGATTGGGGTCGCCGCCATGATTGTGGTGTGGTCGGTGATCAACGGGTTTGAGAGCGAGCTCAGACGGCGCTTTCTCGAGGCCAATGCCCATATTATGGCTTACCGTTTTCCGCACGGGATCAGCAATGGCGATCAATGGATCAAAGACATCAACAAAGACTTCCATAACGTTGTGACTGGGGTCTCGCTCTTCGTTCATTATGAAACGATGGCACGTAAGGACTCTATCCTTCATGGCGTCTTGGTGCGTGGTACCGACCCAAAGATGCGCGAGAGCGTCCAGAGCTTAGCTCCCATCACGAGGCCCTCGGAAGCGATTGAGATCCTCCAGCAGGAGATCCGCGATGCCGCTGCTGGCAAGGATCCACCGGAGCTTCCCAGTGTGATTATCGGCTCTGGTCTCTTGTCACTGATGTCTGCCAAGGTTGGGGACACCATTGAGCTGGTAGAACCTACCAAAGAGAGCTTGGCGGCGATGAAGAAGTTCAAGGTCGTCGGAGTCTATGACTCCGGGCTTAAGCACTATGACAATAAGTTGGTGCTGATGAGCCTGCCGACGGCCCAACGCTTTTTCAACATGGGCAAGAAGGTGACTGGACTTGAGATCGGTCTAGAAAAACCATGGGACAGCCCCAAGATCGCCGAGCAGATGAGTGCCAAATACACGCTGTCGATCAAAGAGTGGCAGTCGTTTAACCGGCCACTATTTGAGGCCATGCAGATGGAGCGGGTGGTGATTCTTTTGATCACCGGCCTGATTGCTGGCGTAGCAGGATTCAACATCTTGACGACGATCTTTGTCGCCGTCAGCCAAAGACAGCGTGATATCTCTATACTGAAAGCTCTAGGTGCGACCAATCGGCAGGTTTTGACCTTGTTTATCAAGCAAGGCGTATACATCGGGGTCATAGGTGGCCTCATTGGCATGGTGCTTGCCGTGTTGATCAGCGCTGTCTTGGAGCGTTACCAATTTGTCGACCTACCGGATCTCTATTTGTTGGCTCGTTTGCCAGTGTCTTATGAATGGTGGGTTTACGCCGTGGTGGGCCTGGTTAGCTTGTTGATTGCCGTGGTGGCGGGTTTATTCCCTGCGTGGATCGCCAGCAACGTGAGTCCGGTACAAGGGTTCCGTGGCAACGAAGGTGCATGAGTCCGACATGTGTTGGCTGTCACGAGCTCAGGCGTAGCAATGTTTGCGTAGGGCTTCGGCAAGTGATAAATTTTGTTGATCTGATGATGCTTAGAGCGAGGATTGAGCCTAGTGACCACAGCCCGCGCCGATCAGTCCAAGAAGCCTGCTGCCGACGAAGCAGATGAGCGTAAACCCGTCAAGCGGTTGCCGCGCGAGAGTTTGAAGCTCCAGTTCGCCGGTGAATTAGTTCTTGTTCGTAATACCCATCGTGAACTGGCGGGATTATTTCGTCGCTACGAGGCCTTATTCGAGGCTTTTGCAAATATGGAGAAGGCGGAGCGGATCATCAACTACCGCTTTCTCAATGCTCTCATGCTAACCAGTCACGCCAAGAAGGCGGAGACGACTGAGGAGCGCAAAAAGCTATTTGATCTTAAGAACCAGCTTTTTCTAAGCATGGCTAACGA
>OMIY01000304.1 GCA_900299215.1 bacterium
CGGTAGATGAAACGCCGACGTAACTAAAATGATATGTGGTGCAGGGTAGTCGAAAAGCTGTTTGGTTGCCCTGGCCTCGTCTCTGGTGTTTTCCACTTCAGAAGTCAGCCTGATTGCGCTGTCCGGAACTCCTGCCGTAATAGCTGCTTGTCTCAAAACGTCACCTTCTGATTCGAGGGCTTGTGACCATGGTAGCTTGCCGCGGGTAAAGATAAGTGACGGCGCCTTTGCAGCTTTAAACAGTTCGATTCCACCATAAAATCTGTCTGGGTCAGACCACTCTCGGCTGATGCCGCTTGCGGATGGCGAGGTTGTAAGCATACCACTAAGGACTACGATGCCATCCGCGACGGGCACGCTATCCAAACTTGCCCTGACTTCATAGCTCTCGACAGCGCGAAACAGTTTACCTGAAATCAACGGCGTAGCGAGTAAGCACAAGCCGCATGCCGCTGCGTAGGTGAGCACTCGCCATTTTTTGTACGTTCCCGTAACAACTAAAATCGTGAATAAGAAAATGGGAGAGAGGATTAGGGGCAGCAGCTTGTGCAAATAGATCACGGCACTTCCTTTCGTCCATTTACTGATTTCTTTTAAAGTGCTAAAAGTATTGCATAATTTAGAAGCTTGGTGACAGCTAAATCATCAACATTGAGGTGCCCCTATGTCGGCTTTCAAGTTATTATCACTGGCGCTGATTCTTCTGATCTCGGCGGGGTGCGTCATGAGCAAGATTGAAGAACCCAAATTTGAAATCGTACGAAACTATGGTGAATTTGAGCTTCGTCGCTATGAGCCCACAGTTGTGGCCGAAACTTTGGTGACAGGGATGTTTGCTGACAGTGCCAATGTTGGATTTCGAAGGCTGGCGAACTATATCTTCGGTGGTAATAAGTCTAAGACCAAGATGGAAATGACAGCGCCGGTTAGTTCGAGTCCAGGAACTGCTCCGGCTGAGAAAATTAGTATGACTGCACCAGTTTCGCAGGTGGGAGCTGGCGCTGATCAGTGGCTTATCGCATTTACCATGCCCTCCAAGTACACGATCAATACCCTGCCAGAGCCACTTGATCCTTTAGTTACACTGCGGGAAATTCCCGCTGCAACATTTGCGGTGATTCAATTTAGTGGCTTTAACTCAGCTTCCTTAGTAGCGGAGAAAACTGCAGAACTAAGGTCTCTTGCCGCCAAAGAGAAAATTAGTCTAAGTGAGCGGGCGGTTTATGCGCGATATAATCCACCCTGGACACCTTGGTTTCTTAGGCGCAACGAGGTACTGATAGAAGCCAAATAGGGTGTGAGGTGTTAAATTATGCGCGACGAAGAGCTCATTGATATACTCCATCATCCACTGATTGAGAGCTCTCGTTATCATTTAGCTGAACTAATGGCGCATTACTTTCGCCTCAAGGTCCACGGTGTCAAAAGGCTGCCAGCCCGTGGACCTGCGATAGTTGTGGCCAATCATTCAGGCTTTGCCGGTTTCGATGCGATGATGATTTGCCACCTCCTGCGTAAGTATGCCAAGAGGCCTTATAAGGTCGTAGCTCATCGAGCCTATTTTGATATGTTTCAGGCCTTGCGAGTGATTGCGAGGAGTTGTGGCTTCACAGAAGCAAAGCTGGCTAAGGCTCAAGAGGCCTTACAGCAGGACGAAATGCTGCTGTTATTTCCAGAGGGTGAGCTTGGGAACTTTAAATCAAGTTGGCAACGTTACCAACTCAGGTCATTTCATACGGGCTTTGTGCGCTTGGCCTTAGCTACGGGGGCACCGATTTATCCCTGTTTAGTGGTGGGAGCCGAGGAGTCCAATTTCAATCTTGGAAATATAAATCTTAGTCGATTTATCGATCATCTCGTAGTCCCTCTGCCACTGAACATACTCCCACTTCCTTCTAAGTGGACGATTGAATTTCTACCGCCTATTCGGCTCGATCAGGAACCGACATCGCGTCTAAATGATCATGACTGGATCCACGAGAAAACTCGCGAGATCCAGCTTCTGATGCAGCAAAGACTTAAGAGAAAAGTACGTGCTCGCCGCAGTATTTACTGGTGATCAAAGTTTGGCAGCACCGCAAATATTGGTGCGAGTCTACACTTATGGTTTTTACCTAGGTGGAGATGATTCCGCAACCCGATAGGTCCTTCGGATCATAATCTGAAAACGCATATAATTTGATTTAATGTTTTGGGATCCTGCGGGCGCCCTTTTTTAATAGATGAAAGTCCGGGCTTATTTGCTGGAGTACTGTCAATTAAAGATAGCCCAAGATTTTTTTGATTCTTAAAGCACTGGTCTCTGATCTGACTGCCGTATTTCGCTTCTATATTTGCCATGCTTTTATTTTTATAGACTGATGCGGATTCTTTTTCGACCCAATGGGGGTGGCCTGTGCTGTAGATACAATCGTAAATCGCATCAACAAAGAAATCGCCGGTTGCTAGTAATTCGCCACCATGTGCCTTACAAGATGCCAGGCCATTTTCAAGGTTTGCTGGTATTGATAACAGCACTACCTTTACGCCAACGACCACGTCACGTAGACCGCCTTTAGATTGTGCGATATTCTCGCAAGAAAAAGTAGCCGACTCCTCCTTTGCGATGCACTTGTTGTCAATTTGTTCCAAGGCGGTCAGGTTACTGATGGCGGCGCTCTTTGTGGACTCAGCCGTCGCGCCTTTTGAGACAGTTGCACCGGAAAATGTATTTCGACCACATGCCACCGACGCAATCTGTGCCGATGCGATCATTAGAGTCATGAAAATTGCGTTGCGCATAGTCACGGTCGTCTCGAACTCATCCAAGAAAGGAAGGCATATGCACATTCACTGCAAATTTCGCTCCACGACGCCGAGTTTTTATGTTTAATGAAATCAGTTAGATAGGTCTGTTACCTGCTGAGAAAAGTGTTTAATCAATAACTTTGAAAAAATAATCGACAATGTTACGTTTTTGTTAGTTTAAATTCGTCTCAGCACATCAATATTGGCGAGAAAACCATTGGATCCTAAACCACTCAAAACTAGACACCTACCGACGCTTGAGCACACATGGCGTCAGTTGCAAGAGTCAGCCCGACTGGTGACTCGGGCTTGGTACAGCGGGCTCATGAATGAGACTTTTTTCGCAGTCGCTAAGTTCCTCCTTGAACCGCAACAACGGCTACTTAGCTCAGATCCCGAGCAGTGGCAAAATCATGCCATGACCCAGTCCTACCTCGCAGGACGTGAATCTCTGGCGCTGCATTCTAATGTATCTTATTTATTTGAAAACACGGATCAGCCTATTACTTTCATTGAGAGAGCAGCTCACCTGGCAGTGCGCGCGCTCAAATTTGCTGGAGAAATTGCACGCGGCACGCTTTCGCCTGAAGTTGAGTCTGGGTATAGCCTAGAGCAGGCCCAATATCCCTACTTCTTCGGTACATCCCGGCTTCCCGGTACCGATCAAGATTCGTTATTTCATGTCCACGGTAGCCGCCACTTTATTGTGGCAATCGAAGGCCATTTTTACCGCGTTGAACTTGGTGAGGGTGAGCCGTCTACATCCGAGTTAGCTGGAACCTTGAGTCAGATCGTAACGGAACATAAGAACACGGAGCCTACGATTGGTCGCCTGTCGGCTTTGCCTCGTCCTATTTGGACAAAGCATCGCCAAAGTCTCATGGAGAGCCGAGTTAATGCGACAACTTTGCGCAGTATCGACTCCGGTCTTTTTGTACTAGCTTTAGATTTAGAGCCCTCAGGACCTACGCGTCGTGAACGTCGCGATGCGATGCGTCAATTGGTTCTTGGCAATCTTCATAATCGGTGGTTTGACAAGAGTCATCAGCTCATAGTCATGGCTGATGGTAGCGCTGGTATTAATCGCGATCATTCCTTTCTCGATGGGCACCCAACTTTGCGCTACGTGCAACATTTGTGCTCGGACCCGATGGCACCGATTGTAAACAAAGGTCAGCCGCTGAGATTTGAGCTCCTCCAGTGGGAGATTAGCTCAGAAACTGATCAGGCGCTTAAATCCGCAACCGATAAACTAGCCGCGGAAGTAGCTAGTTTCACAATCGACCTATGGGATCATTCTGATCTATCCGCTGACATTGCGAAAGGCGCAGGGCTGAGCGCAGACTTCCTTATGCAAGCAGCCATACATATAGCTTCACAGCAGATTTTCGGAACACCTGTGAATATCACCGAAGCTGTACACATGCGTCATACCAAAGGGGGGCGCTACGATTCCATTTTGACTCTGACTCGAGAGATGCACCAGGTAGTCACAAAGTTTGACAGCATGACTCCCAGCGAGACCGTGGAGTTACTCAAAGCTGCGAACGAAGCCCATCGAGCAAGAATCAAGGCCTGCAAGCAAGGGCAAAGTCCGGTGTTACATCTGATTGCCCTCCTAGGCGCTGATACTAAACGAGGTCTATTTAGCGTCAATGGTGCTGGAATCTATTGGGGCGGAAGACTTAAAGTTCTCAAAGCAGCGTGGCACGACATCACCAGCTGTGCCGTCACGACCTCCCATCCCGGCTATAGGCCAGGACTGGAATCATCTGGATTTACTGATACTTATCCAGGGGTTTTGGGAATATCCTATTTAGTCAAGGCTAATCAAACGACAATCTATCTTAAGGCTGATCACGAGAGGCAGGCGCAGGCTACAATCATGCGCCGCGAATTGGACCGCGCCTTGACCCGTATACGTGCAATCTTATAGGGTGGTAGTCTATGATTACCCAAAGTGAGTCGACGGTGAGCTGCCGTAGGCCTATTTGGTGTAGATTGATTATTTAGGTTTAACATGGCCATTTTACATATTCCTGCAACAGGAGAGACTCTTCGGGATCAAACACGCGTCACTAGCTACCTTAAAGAACGCGGGATTTGGTTCGAGCTGTGGGAGGCTGATGTTGCTTTCGCAAGTAACGCTTCCGAGGAGGAAATTCTTGGCGCCTATCAATCGAGCTTGAAACCTTTCATGGCCAAAGGCGGCTATGCCGTAGCCGATGTGATCAATGTCCACCAGCGGACTCCCAATCTTCATGCCTTGAGAGCGAATTTTTTGCGTGAGCATACCCATGTTGAGGACGAGATTAGGTTCTTCGTCGATGGAGAGATCCTCTTTTGGTTCAATACAGGCGAATACGTTTTTTCAGTAAAATGCTCACGCGGGGAGCTACTAGGCATTCCTGCGCATATGAAGCATTGGTCTGACCTAGGGGAAAGGCCATTTATTAAGGCTATCCGGATATTTAAAGATAAGTCGGGCTGGGTTCCCTACTACACGGAGTCTGGCGTTGATGAGCAGTATAATCCTCAATATCACGTAGCTGATTGAAGGGGGTTTAGGGGTTGAGGCATCTAGCCACATTGCTTCTATTCATATGCGGGCTAAATTTGGCCGCTGATAACTATCACTTTGATAGCGATGATCAGTATGGTGAGACCAGAGTTGATTATCTCGTGCCTATGCATCCGAGCTGTGATTCGTTGCAGCTTCGCGAGCCAAGTGAACTGGGTCGAACTGCGGACCTGAAGTCACATGGTTGTCATTTTGGACATTGCAATCATGTTGTGATTCATCCCGAGGTTCCTTTGCATGCAAGCTCAGCCTCGAATTACGATTTCCCCATCGGGGTGTCCTTTATTGCGGTTAAATCTGTGAATGATTTTCTTCGGCCTCCTATTGCCTAAAATCGGTTATTTTTAGTCGATAAATCCCGCGAAAATCAATTTCACTCAAATTTGAGAGCATATTATGACTGCTTGGACGCGTACTATTAGGCTTTCTTTGCAATTTGTTTTTAAAACTTTTTTACTTTACTCGTGTCTGCTTTTTATGGGGCAGCAACTTCAGGCGGCCGATACAAAGATCGGTATTTTGATAGGATCGTACGGTGACATCGATCATGTTAAAACTGAGCTAAGACCTTTTATTCGTAATACCCTCACGGATCCCGATATCCTACCGCTTCCTGCGTGGTTGCGAGCCACTATTGCGGACGCGGGTTGGTATATTGAACGCGCAAAGCTACTTGAGCATTATGCTGCGATTGGCGGTCGTACCGGGACGCGTTTAATGTCGCAAAAGCAGGCCGAGGCCGTGGCCGCCGAGCTTCAGCGTCGTGGCCTTAATGCCAAGGGCTATGCCGGCTTCACAATGACGACACCCTATGTCTCCACCGTAATGGATCAGATCCGAGCTGACGGGGTGGACCAACTTATTGTCCTTTATCAGGGCGCCCAGTATTCGCATGATACGACGCAAATTTTGTTTCGCCATGTGAAGGACTACTTAAATAAACATCCTGATTGGAAAGTCGACGTGGTTGGGGTGAGAAGTTTCTCGGACGATCCCCGGTTTGGGTCTTTGATCGAAGCCAATATTAATAGAGAGCTTAAAGATTCACTCTCGAGATTTGATCCAGGTGATGTCTGTATTTATCTGACGGCACACGGCAACGTCAAACGCCTCGAACAGCAAGGTGATCCGTATTCCTCCCAAGTCATGAGAGTTATAAATTCAATTCGTGATCGCTTTTCATCGTCGCAGGTGTTTTACGGTTTTCACAACCATGATGAGATTCCCGTTGTGGCTTGGAGCAAGCCTAATGACACTGAATCCTTAAATACGGTTGCGGCGGCAAACTGTAAGGCGGTTCTGATCAACGGTCAAATCTCGTTCACTGTCGATAATCTTGAGACGCTTTATAATCAGGTTATTGAAGCACCTGAGATACTTAGCAAAGCATTGGCGCAAAGACATCTTCCAAGTAAGGAGGTCGTGGTGAGTCGCGTCTTCAACC
>OMIY01000305.1 GCA_900299215.1 bacterium
ACCGACCAGATAGCCGCGGCGCAAGATCCGGATCGTAATGTCAGTGTCCTCTGCTAAGGTGTCAGGCTGATAACCTCCCACCTCTTTGATCACCTCACGTCTAAAGGCACCGAGGGCTCCTGGAACCGTATTCATGCCGTTGACGTATTCGAGCGCCTGTCGATCCAGGTTTTGACCGATCATGTACTCAACTTCTTGCCAACGCGTCAGCAGATTGCGCGGATTGGCAACTTTGACGCAGCCGGCAACGGCAGCGACGCGCGGATTTACAAATTTATGAAGCAGCTCCGAAATCGTATCGGCCTGCATTAATGTGTCACCGTCGATGCTGACGATAAAGTCTCCAGTAGCAAATCGCAGACCGTAATTGAGGGCTGAAGCTTTTCCACCGTTTGGCTTCCGAAGCAGCCTGACTTTTGGATTGTTACCGAAAGCTTTTTGCGCCACGGCAAAGGTTTCATCGGTAGATCCGTCATCGATCATGATCACTTCTAAATTGTGATAATTGCTACTCAGCACGTGAGTGATTACGTTCGTGATCGCCAAGACTTCGTTATAGGCTGGGATCATCACCGACACTTTGCCCCAGTCGCGGTTCTTGTCGCCGACTGCGTCTTCAATTTGTTGGTTGCGACGATTTTGTAGCAAAGCAAACGACACCATGAAGATGGTTCGCAACATCGCCAGGAATGCGCCTACCGCGAATGTCCACTCGAGAATGTCATGCCAGGTATCACCACTGCCACCAACACGAACCAGCTTCAGAACTAAACGATTGCCCTTGGCATAAAGCCGGTCTAACCACGAGCTCACTACGGGCATGACGTCTTCTCTGTGCTTGCCTAAAAGCCCAGAAAGTGTCGTGAAGGAATATCCGCGCCCGCGCAGGTCCGTAATAATTTGCGGGAGAATCGTCGCCAGTTGCTGACCGGCTCGCTCCGTCAACACTAGAACAAAACCACCTTTGGCCGCTTGCACTTCGACACATGAACGATCGAGTCCGAGTCTATCCAGCGTGGTCCTGCGGCTGTCACCGGCAGCGACTATGTACTCGCCGTTTGGATCGGCGGCACCAATCACCGGCTGAACCTGCATCTGACTCATTGGTGCATTGGCCGTATCGACTTGCAGTCTAGTGCTGTGACCAGTCACTGCCTCGACTATTCGCAGTGTAGATTTGGCGTCCAGGTATTCTGCTAAATTAGTGGCTTTGATTGACGTGGGGCGACGCGACTGCCCGATCTCATGCCCCTCAGCAAAGATCCGTTGAACCAGGTCAGACTCCGTTAGCGCCTGATGACCAGTGGGGACGAAAGTTGCGGGGATTTTGAATTTAGCGAGGATGTCGAGAACCCGCGGTGTGGTCTCATCGTTTGGTCCGCCCTCAATCAAAAGCGCCAACTGTTTAGGTGCGAGCTTAGCAACCTTCGAGCCCCCTTGCTTTAAGGGCGACACTGTTGAGGCCGCGAGCTGACCAGTCTGCGATGGCGAAGCCAATTCAGGTGATTGCACCAGGGACAGTGCAGAGCAAACCACAAGCCCGACCATCAACCCAAGAATACCACCCATCGTGGCCCCTAGAATTCGCCCACGCTTGCGGCTAGCGGCAAAGAATACCGGCTTGGTCATGACAGAGTCGTAACTCGTATGGTGCATAATTGATTGGACCTTTGTGCGGACTGGCAGACAGTGTCAGCAGCGAATGCAGGCGGATGGTACCACAGCCCAACTGCCGGTTTCCAGTACTTGTCAATGCTAAATGCGCAACATAATGATTGACTTAATCAATTCTTTAAAATCCATAAAACCTTTTTAACCCCTATCAATCTTTTTCCCTTTCTTGCCGATAACCCCCTGAGAACCAATGAGCGACAGGGTGTTTATGGCAATGTCACAACCCCTTGCGATCGACTTCCGCAAAACGCTCCTGCGTTTTCTATCGGCAGTTTTGTTTTTCAGCTTAACAGTCGGTTTTTTCAGCTGGAGCATGGGCAACCTTGAGCAAAGGGTTGGAAGTGTCTTCCCTGACCCCGTGCTCCGTCATTGGCATCCAATTTCTGTTAGTTTTCAGATATTTATCTTAACTTGGGGCACTGTAGTAATCAGCGTGGTGACCATTGCGAGAGACTTGCCACGTTTGACTCAGTTGGCCGTAGCCTATTCAGTTTTAGAGCTGATGCGCATTTTGGCGATCTGGCTGATGCCTCTAGAGCCCCCCCCGCTAATGATCACTCTGGACGACCCTATCAATGACAACCTGATCTTCGACCGGACGGTTACCAAAGATCTATTCTTCTCGGGCCATGTATCAGCAATTTGGCTGCTTTCCTGTTATTTTGGACGCTTGAGCCGAATGGTGCTTAGATTAGCAGCATTCGTGGTGGCAGCCTTGCTCCTGGCTCAGCACGTTCACTACTCCATCGATGTGGCAGCGGCACCATTCTTCGCAACCCTAGCCTACCGTGCCGGTATACTTTGGACTTCCTACTGGGACCGCAAAGATGGGCAAGCGGATATCACATCGTCAACTGTGTAGGCACCTTGAAAGTTGGCAATTCTTTCACTAACTAGCCAATTCCAAACATTTTTTTGATATACTAGAAACTGGCATAAATGATGCACAGGGGGATTCTGACCTATTTTTTGTGGATTCTCGGCATGAAAAAAAAATCATCGATCCTGATCGCAGTATGCATGCTTGCTGTAACAACAGCATGTATGCCCAGACACCGCAGCCAGTCTAGCGAAGCGGCCAGCCTACCTGGTGGAGCCAAGTCGCGAAGTTATTCCAACCGGTTGGTTAGGACCACTTACTTCGGTGGCAACAAGGACTGGCGTAACGGCCCAGGTCCCGGCAACTTCGCCTGCACAGGACTGCAAGATGTGAACGAATGGTACGTGGCACCAAGCGATACCTTTGGTGATCCGGAAATTTGGGACGGCGAAGAATGCCCTGCCAACCCTTCTACCGGAATTCCGGAATGCACTCGTATTATGCAAGATAAAAAGATCTGCGGTCGCAAAGTTAAGATCAAATGCGGCGAGAATTGTCGCCCTGATGCACCAGAAATCGTCCTGATGATCACTGATGCTTGCCCTAAAAATCATCGCTCCAATGTCGGCGGCGCCTGCCAAGGCGGTCCAGCTTTTGACATCTCTCAAGCAGCTTGGGAGAAAATGCACCAGCGTGATGATAACATCAGCGTTTATTACCAGCGTGTCGATGACTCCACTCCCGTAGGCATTGCGCAAACTTCAAGCAAGGCCTCGGACTCGGTGGACGGTGAAGTGGCATCGGATGGGAAGTTCTATCCATTCTGCACTAACGGAAGTGACACTGGTGGTGGTTTCGGATGGCAACCTGAGCTCGGCGGTCCCAATGGTGGTTCCTGCAAGATTCGTGGATCCAGCAACAATCAAGCACCCCAGTCCAGCGGTGGATCAGGAGACCTGGTTGCAACAATCAAAGTGAAGTCCAGTTGGCAAGATGGCTACTGCGCCGACATCGTCATCGAAAATCGTGGCTCGGGTAAGACTAACTCTTGGACTCTTCAGCTCAACACGAACGGCTCGAAGATCACCCAAACATGGAACTTAGTTGGAGACAGCTCTGGCTCAAACCCTACCCTGAAACCAAGCGGAGAATGGGCTGCCAAGATTAATGCCGGGGCCTCCAGCAATGGCCAAGGCTTCTGCGCCAGCCGTTCGGGTGGCGAGATCAGCGTCGGCTCGATTACTCCACAGTAGTGCTAGCGACGCGCCGAAGGACCATCAGATGGTCATTCGGCTGTGTCTTGGTGATTCACCTGCATAATGTTGGCAATCACGAAAGCCATCTCCAAACTCTGACTGTAATTGAGTCTGGGGTCACAAAAAGTCTCGTAGTTCCGGCTGAGGTCTTGCTCACCGATACCCTCAGCTCCACCAGTACATTCGGTCACGTCCTCGCCCGTCAGCTCAAAGTGGACCCCACCTAGGCGACTGCCGTGTTTTTTATGCCCGTCGAAACAGGCTTTAAGTTCAGATAAGATGGCGTCGAAATCGCGGGTCTTGATGCCATTCTTAGTTTTAATGACATTCCCGTGCATGGGGTCTGAGCTCCAGAGGACGTTGAGTCCTGCCTGCCGTACAGCATCAATGGCGAGCGGCAAACATTTGGCAACTTGGCTTGCTCCGAATCTAGTGATGATGGTGATGCGCCCGGGTTCGTTCCGAGGATCTAGTGCTTTGATAATGCGAACCATCTCCGCCGGGTCGGCAGTCGGCCCCCATTTGATTCCAACGGGGTTGGCAATCCCACGGAAATATTCGATATGAGCACCATCAAGCGACCGAGTCCGATCGCCGATCCAGAGCATATGAGCACCTAGATTGTAGTACCTGCCTAAATGCGGAACATAGCGGGTCATCGCCTCTTCAAAACCAAGTAACAGCCCCTCATGCGAGGTGAAGAAGTCAACGCTGCCCAGTGTCTCTTCGCGGACACCGCCGAAGGACTCCATAAAGGCAACGGCGTCACGAATGTTGGCCACCACTTGTTCGTACCGCTGGCGGTGTGAACTCTTACTGACGAAACTGAGGTTCCAATTCTCGGGATGGTGAAGGTCGGCAAATCCACCTGTGATCATCGCGCGCACATAATTCAGTGTCATTGAGGCAGCATAATAGCTCTGCGTGAGACGACGTGGATCAGGCCGTCGGCCGTCTGGATCCGGCTCAAAAGAGTTAATATTGTCACCGCGAAATACCGGTAACGTTTTGCCGTCTATGATCTCAGTGTCGGCAGAACGCGGCTTGGCGTACTGACCGGCAATTCTACCAATTCGAATTACTGGTTGGCGCGCACCGTAACTAAGTACGACCGACATTTGGAGGAGGATCTTCAGCTTGCTGGTGATAGCCTCAGGATTGCAATCTTGGAAGCGTTCAGCACAGTCTCCGCCTTGCAAAATAAACCTACGGCCCTGAGCCGCCTCCGCGAGCTGGAGGCGCAAAATTTCCACCTCACCAACGAATACTAAGGGCGGGTAAGAGGCAATCGTAGCGAGGCTCCGGGTTAGCTCCGCCTGGTCCTGATAACTTGGTTGCTGGTGGATGGGGCGGCTACGCCACGATGTTGGGGTCCAGTCACTTGGCACATCGGGTGATTTAGACTTTGAATCGTTAGGCATTTGGTCTTCCGGCTTTGGTCAAAACAGCGTAACCTAAGATTTGCTCAATTTCGATCATCGCACTACCTGGGGCCAAGCGCCATGAGTTTCTCATCGGCAATCGAACTCGGGGTGACGGTCCAAGGCAGGAGCCCGACCACCAGTGACAGCAGCTTATATTGCTAGCAACATCGCTTTGATTAGCCTGGCCTTGGCAGCACTTCTGTACCTGATCGAGGTCGGAAGGAATCGGAGCCGCAATTCTACTGGCAGCGTCGCACTCGGCGCCTTGGTTTTGGGCACCACATCAGGCACCATCAGCCTTTTGCTGCAACTGACAACAACAGAAGCAACTGCCCTGAGTGGGCTACTCTTGGCGGTGGCCATCAGTTGGATGGCTGTTATCGGTCACCTCAAGTTTAAATTGAGGCTAATTGGAGCCTTTGTGGCGCCCCTTGCCACTCTGATTCTTTTAGTCCAGTTCTTCATTACCCCAGGCAGACCTGCCGCAGACATCGATGGAACTGCAAAGATTCTACTGACATTACACGTCAGTTTAGCTGTTCTCGGGCAGGCTTTTGGGATTCTGGCAGGAGCTGTCTCCATCTTTTACCTGTGGCAGCAGAAGCTACTTAAAAAGAAACTTTTGAGCCAAATTCCGCATAATCTTCCGGCTATTGATCGCATTGATAGTATGCTTCGTGTTTGCCTTTGGGCCGGTTATGGCCTGATTACAGCTGGGTTGGTCAGTGGTGCCGTGTATACGCAGCTCTATGCACCTCCTGCCGAACTAATGCTCAGCGCCAAAGTCCTTTGGGCCACTGTAGTTTGGCTTTGGTACTTGGCTATATTGCTGGCGCAAAATGTTTTCAGCTGGCCCTCTCGCCGCGTGGCAGAAATGTGTCTTGTTGGATTCCTACTCATGGCACTGAGCTATTTCGGCATCGGTTTTTTTAGACCGGGAGGCCCATAGACTTGAGTCGCACACAACCAGTCCTCTTTCTCCTGGGCGCGAATCATGTCTCGGCACCGGTAGAGCTGCGTGAGTTGCTCTACATCGCGGCAGAGCCGTTGTCGGCACTGCTTCCTTCAATCCGTGACAAGCATCAATTTCGCGAATTGGTCGCTCTATCTACTTGCAACCGTTTCGAGTTGATTGGCATTGCGCCCCCGACGGCAAATCTCAATGCATTGCTCTACCAGGCTTTCCTGGACCTTCACCATCAACACGGATCTGTCCGCGGCAGGGTGAGTGATGAGGATATTCAGCGTGCCCTTTACCTTCATACAGAGGGTGAGGCAGTACGCCACTTGTACCGCGTAGCTTCCAGTCTGGATTCATTGGTCTTGGGTGAAACGCAAATCACCGGTCAGTTCAAGGATGCCATGACCGTAGCAGCTACATGCGGCACCATAGGGCCCACTCTTCAGAGACTGGGACAAGAGGCTCTTGCCACCGCTAAGAAGATCAGGACTCAAACGGCCATTGGTAAAAAAACAGTAAGTATTAGCCACGCGGCCCTAGAGTTAGCCGGAAAGGTGTTCGGCAAATTGGGGGACCACTCGTTTCTACTGATTGGCGCCGGAGAGATGTCTAGAGTCGCTGCTAAATACATTACGAATTACAATCCACGCAATATCTTCAT
>OMIY01000306.1 GCA_900299215.1 bacterium
CGAAAAGTAGCGGCAAATGGCCGTCCGGATTGGTGCGAGTGACTCGCAGGAAAGGTGTGGTCATGGCTTTGGGGCGCGATGCCATCGCCAGCCATAGGCGCATTGGGAAGGTAGTGAAACCCTCCATGGGAGCGACGCTAGTGTTGTGGTGGTGCATGAAGGACGTTTCTGATCTTAGCTGTTCCATTGCGCGTCACCGTAGTTCCCATGATTCTTTTGTGGAACCGCGAAATCGCGCTCGAAAGCGTTCAGCAATCGTCGCGAGCGACTCAAGCATCTGATTTTACTAAATTAAAATAGGTTTTTAAAACCTTAACTCAACCCAGGACGTGAGTCCGACCCTGTCTGAAGACCATCGGAAAATATGATTATCTGAAATTAATGCTAAAGTTTATTCCAAAAAATCCGATAAGGAGCTGCTACCAAGATGTGCTGCCACCAGCTTATAGGCTAGGCCTTTGAAAGGTCGTTTATGCAAACTTACCGTTCAAGCGTGATTTCACCATCGCCAGTCCACCGCAGCGGGACAGTCGGGGGACAGTCGAGCGTCACCAAATTAACCAAATTACTTCTGGTGGGTTTCTTAAGCAGCACAACGGCTTGTTTCAATGGCCCGAGCTCTAGTACTGCGAGTTTTGCTGGATCCGATGGGACCATCGTGACGACAGTAGAGGACATGGCGAAGCTGATCAACGATGGGAGTGCTACGGGGGCGTCTATCCGTGGCGATATGAAAATTTCGGACTATTACGGTGCGCTCTTGAGCCAGGCTGGGGCTACAAGCAATTTGACGATTGGTAATCTGGAGTTTCGTAATTTGCGGGACTTCTTCGTTGAGAACAGCAACCTGATCAATAATCTAGATAAACAGTACAAAAATATCCGAACCTACAGACAGGCCACTGGATCCAGTCCCACACATGCTTTAACTGTGGTCGAATTGCAAAGCGCTCTAAAGGCGCTCCACTCAATACTCAACCGCCCCAAAACCTCGCGATCGCTCAATCAATTTCGATCTTCGTCGAGTAGAAATTCTTTCTCGCAAGAAGTCGCCCTTATGCTCGCTGATGGATCCAAAGATATGAATGGTGGCTGCACCGATGACGAGGCTGACGACTACCGTCAAAGGATTGCAAAGCCGTTATGCGAGGGGTCTAACGAGGGTAAAGAGTACTTGGAGAAAGTTGGTAAAATAGTGGGCTATGTCGGAACTGCCGCCACTGTCACTAAAGTGACTGCCGGGGTACTCACACCTGCGGCTACAGCTGGAGCCGGCATAGGTGGCGCTGCTGCTGCTACTGCCGGCGTGGTTGGTGCGGGAGTTGGTCTTGTTGGTGGCGCTGTTGGATTAGTACTGCTTAGGGCCAAAATGAACGCCAAGTACTATTGTCCACAAGTCGTCAAAGCAGCACCTCTGCAACACTGTGAGTGCTCGAACGACTCATCCTGTCAAGAAACCTTGTCTGGGTCTTGAGTATAAGTTTGGCATCAACCCTGTCCGATGCGATGCCGTAACATAGCTTCCCATCATCTGATGGTATCGTGCAAATCACGCAGCTGTTCGTTCCAGTAGCTGTCAGTGCCAAACTGTGGGAAAGCCCTCGGAAACGAGGGATCTTGCCAGCGTCGTCCGATCCAGGCGCTGAAGTGAACAAAGCGAAGTGCCCGGAGCGGTTCAATCAAACGCAAACTTTGGCGATCGAAGTCGCGCATTGTCGTATAGCCTTCAAGCAGAGCTTCGAGCTGCCTACGTGCGTAGTCATCCCGCCCGGGGATTAGAAGCCAAATATCTTGCACAGCGGGACCCGTTACCATGTCGTCAAAGTCCACGAAGAAAAAGCGCTCCCGTCCCATCAGCAAATTGCCCATGTGACAGTCACCGTGGATGCGATGTGTAGAAGTCGCCTCAAATAGCGGAGCGCTAGTGGCGCAGATGCGTTCGACCACCTCAGTGTAGGCCCCTGCGATCTGTGGCGGGATAATTTTGGCGTCTAGCAAATGCCTTAGGTTGGCTAGGCCGTATGTTGCTGGGTTCAAATGGATGCGATGAGACGATGATCGAGCCGCTCCTACATTGTGAATACGCGCTAGGAGGCGTCCGACTTGCATGAGTTGGTCGTCGTTTAATTCATCAGGTGATCTCCCACCAATTTTGGGAAAAACCGCATACCAGATGTCGGCATCCTTGAGTTTGTGCAGGGTCTCGCCGTCGATGAGGCGTATGGGCGCAACTACGGGAATCTCCTGCTCAGCCAGTTCGAGCAAAAAGGCATGCTCGTCGCGAATCTGTGCTTCGCTCCAGCGGCCGGGACGATAAAATTTTGCGATCAGAAAGCGAGCGGCCGGGTCTTGCGGTGGTTCGTCGAGTTCTATTTCGAGCTCGTAAACACGATTCTCCAGGCTGTTTAGCGCCAGAGCTCGGCCCGTGCACCGAGTACCAGTCGATGACTCGACTGCGTCGAGTATACGATCAGGTGTGAGCTGGTAAAAATAACGCGTATGAGCGTCTCCCCACACAGAGGTGCTATCCTGGCCTGGCTCTGCTTTTGCGTCTGATTGACCTTGGCCGCGAAGGAGGTTGCTCATGGGAATATCCTTAATCTGGGGCGCTTTGAGGCCGCCGCCGACGTCTAACTTGTAGGCCAAGGTATACCTCAGTAAAATGGGGCCATCAGCCTCAATTCAAGTTTTTTGGTTAAGGAGTCCACATGAGAGTAGCGAAAAAGCTGATGCTGGTGGCCTCCTTGTTGATGATTGCTCTGTCCTCAGGGTGCAAGCATGGCGGCAATCAATCAGCCAGCGGCGCTTTAGCTGCCGACGGGGATGATGTGTCGTTCGGCGATCAAAACCAGTTCTTTTTCGGTTTGGCTACCGCCCCAGCCCACGTAGAAGACCACTTGGACGATTCGTGGCTAGCCTTTGCCAAAGCTGGTCGCGTGGCCGCCTGGAGCAATCAAGCGATTCCCGAGAGGAGACTCGACTTTTGGACCAACCCAAAAGCTGAGATCGACCTGGCTGCTGACACGGGTGTGACCGTATTTAGGCTGGGTTTAGACTGGGGGCGGCTGGTCCCAAGTCTCGGAGCCCCTGTGGATCAAG
>OMIY01000307.1 GCA_900299215.1 bacterium
ACGATCTGATCGTTACCGTAAATGATAAATTTCGTAAAGCTAGGTAGCTGCGCAAGTATGGTTGCACCAAAAAACCAAAACCAAGAAATACCCAAGATCGATAAAAACACAGTCATTTGTGAGCTAGCTAAAGCAATGAGGTTTTTGGTCTCTGGTATCGGGTTTTTTTTGATCTTTAGGTGAGGATCTGCAGATGGAGCTGGAGGTATGAACCGACTGCAAAACCAACCAACGATACTAACTCCGATGGTTGCAGCGGCGACATAGGCAGACCCGCGGTTTAGTAACATTCCAGCGCCTATAGTCCCTAGTAGAATTGCAAGAAATGTCCCCATCTCAACGAGACCGTTGCCCGCGATTAACTCGTCTTCATTAAGATGCTGCGGCAAAATACTGTATTTAAGAGGTCCAAAAATAGACGAATGAGTACCCATGAGAAAGAGCACACCTAGCAGCAAACCAAATTGCTGAGAATAAAGAGCCGCACCGCCCAGCACCATGATGGCGATTTCGAACAGCTTTGTGTACCTGATCAGCCTAGACTTTTCGAATTTATCAGCCAGTTGGCCCGCAATGGCGGCAAAAATTATGAAGGGAAGAATGAACAATCCGGAGGCCATATTGATCAAAAACCCGGACTCTGACTCGGAAACAGCTCGCAGAGCAATCAGCAGAAGCAAAGAGTTCTTAAACAGATTGTCGTTAAATGCACCGAAGAATTGCACCCAGAAAAGTGGTGCGAATTTTCTTTTTGTCAGCAGCTTAAAAGTATGCACGAATGCCTCCCTACAAGACCTCGGCTCGTCTATCGGGAACGCATTCGCCAAAGTTTAAATAAATTTAAGCTTCTACTTTTCTATCAGCCACTTACCGTTTCGATTCGGATCGCCGTTATCAGCAATATTCCCTACAAACGCTCCAAATCCCCTTGACCTTCCAGGGCTTCAACGGACTTCACAGCCATGAACTCAACAAAATCAGGACTTAAATTTAACATCGGCTGAACCACTACGGTCGGATCCGGCTTACCAAGACGACGCGTTTCTGCAACCAACCGAGCTGGCTCATCAATGCGATGATCGTAAAGCGTTTCCAAGCTATCCACGGTAAAGGACACCGCTCCGTTGATTAGCACACCTGGGCAGTTTGCAGCCGCGACTGTAGTAAGAGCCTTGTCGGTCGTTGGCTGGGTCCAACCGACAAAAGGGATCTCATCGTGATTTTGGTAACCATAAAAGACCCGATCTGCGCCATAGGTGGCCCTTAGGTCATCAACGACACGCATAAGTTGCGGTACATAGGGGTCCCCTTCGCGCACAAGCCTGTCAACTAACCCATGCATCGGCAAGAAGATGCAAATATCCGTCGGATTAATATCGCGAAAGTCGTTCAGCAGACTTTCGTTAATTTGAGATTTTAATAGCGCGGAAAATCTTGGATCATCGGAAAAGCTCCGAAGGCCAACTGCCTCCACCGTCCAGTCGCGATGTGCTTTGAGGTAGTCCCGCACGTGCCTAAAAAGGATTTGTGCTGTTACCTTAGAATACTGAGCACCCTGGTAAATGACTATAAGCTTGGTGACTCCATCTTTGCGAATCTGGTCTAAAGCCTGGCTGACGAAAGGAAAGGTCATCGTAAATCCACTGTAACCGACCGCATCGATGCCCTGTGTCCTCAACTTAGCAGCCACGGCATCAGCTTGGTCCTGCGACCTTTTACGCATGCCAGAGGCACCTCCAATCGCTTCGTACTCAGCAAAAAGCCGGCGCTTCTCTATAAACCAACCCAGGTCAGCGATACCGCCACTTACCCATGGATGCAGTGGAAGCACATCTGGATCTGTAAGTGTCCGGTGTACTAGGTCGCGTAATTCGGATTTCGGGTCGTCGACGTCACCAAAGGATCCAAAAAGCACACCCACCTTATCTTGACCCGATGCAAATGACTGACCTGAAAACAAGAGGATAAATAATGCTATAAATTGAATTAGGGGTTTCATAACGCACTCCTGTTACAATGAGTCCTCAATTGCAGACCAAATCTGTTTCGCAAGTAGCTTTTGACCTTCTACATTTGGATGTATGCAATCAGCAGCTAAATAGTTGTAAATTTGGCGCTCAGGCGTGGAAGTCTCTGCCACACGAATGACTTTCCCTTCAAAGCTTGCGAACCCCATTTCACCATCCGACCGCTCAAGCGCATCAAGTTCGCTGGCGAGAATTTCCCTCATATCCTCAAGCTTTGATAATTTGGCGGCAATTTCATCGGAAGGCGTGCTTGGATTGAGACCAAGAGACTGGTCGAATCCGACTTTATTGTAGCTGTCCGCACAGGTCATACGTCCAAGTCCAAATCGCCCTGGCACTGCCAATTTATCAAACGAACTAGTCATGACCTTTACGATATTTACCAAAGGAGACACTACGATTGTCGACCGCGGGAAGCGCTGTACGATAGCCGCGAGAGTCCTCCGTACGTTAAGCTGGTAATTTTCCTGTGGTAGATTGAAAACAAAGTCCATGGCATTAAAATCGACAAAGACGAATTGCGGATCGGCACTGTTACCGTTTTGGGAAATCAACCTATCCAGCTTGGCTAGCGCAAACTCGGAAATTTCATAGCAGCCCGCCATAACCGTCGCTTCAAGTAACTCGACATCACGACCCGTGCGCTCTTTGATCAAAGTTGGTATCGAGTAGTTCTGATTGCCGATTAAGGCCGAAAGATTTTTGCGCCCAATAAAGCCAAAAAAACGATCTATCACTGCAGCATATTTCTTAGCGTTACTTAAATCGTTGACCTTGCGTCCGCCGACTAGAGCCATCAGATTTGCTTGGATTTGAAGTTGAATGGCCTCACGATAAAAGCGGTTGCCCGGATCACCGACGCTACTGTCAGCCCAAACCCCCATGGTGACACTGTCTCCCAAAACCACCATCTTTACTGGATCTTGAGCTGCAAAAGCTGTGCCCTGATGGTTAAATGCAGCTAACACGATAGCCATGAAAAACAAAACTAACTGGCGAATTCCCAAGCAATACTTCATTTTTTCAGCTCCCAGCCACACAGTGCCTACAACGGTAGTTCATAACGAAATCGACTAACGATGTCCAAGATGGGACTCAAGACTTTTACCAGGAATAGCGCCAAACCATTGTCTTTCTTGTGTAAAAAAACTTGGGTTAAAGTTCCCACCAATTCATCCGAAAGCTCAGTCGGCAGCCAAGCGATGGAGGAATTGGCAGTGTCACCCTCAAAAATCGTGAAACCTTTACTTGTAACTGGCATCACCGTATTCAGTATTGACTGCGGAGGACCCGGCGGGTTCAGCCTTAACGCTCCGCCACCGCCTGAGATTCCGTTGCTGCAAAAGGATCAGGCTGACAATTGCTCCAATGCAACAGCGAAGTCCAAGATTGAGAACAGCGCGGAGCTTAATCTGGCGCAAGCAACCAAGGTTGGATATCGGGAAAAAATTCGCGCTTACCTCAATGACAATTGCGTAAGCTGCCATGGTAAGGACGGCACTAGCCCAGACCTTTCCACTTACTCAGGAGCTAAACGCGCCGCCAAGGGCTCACTTGCAGCGCTACGAAACGACTCAATGCCGCCCGATAAACCAGCTTCAGATTCGGAAAAGGCGACTTTTGCTGCGTGGGTGAGCGGTGGATTACTTGAATCAGTATCTGCCTCCTGCGATGCAACCAAAAAGACTTCGACCAAAAAGCCTGACGTCAAAGGTGACGATGATGAGTCGAAGACATCTACACCGTCAACTATCCCACCACCAGCGAGTGGCCCAGCACCTTCTCCGGGACCGGGACCGAGTCCAACCCCTGGCCCAAACCCACGACCAAGCCCAGGTCCGAGCCCAGGTCCGGCGCCAGCCCCCTCTCCAGGGCCCGGAGGAGCGGTCACCTATAAAGCTGTCATCAAGCCGTACCTGGATGGCAAATGCGGCTCGTGCCATGGTCGCGCACCAGTTTTAACCTCCTACTCTGCAGCTAAATCTGCTGCAACCGAAAGCCTGAACTCAATGAAGGCTGGCCGTATGCCCCCAGGCAGCCGGCCGTCGCAAACTGAAATCAACAATCTTCAGTCGTGGATCTCAGCAGGCTATCCAGAGTAGGTTCTTAACCTTTGCTGGGCAGAGTCAATCTAATTGGCGCTGCCCACCAAATTTGATCGCATCCCTGGTCTGACAGATCTAAAGAGATGGAAACTAAATGGTATCGGTCGTGACACACTCATGGTCTCGCGTTCGATCACCAACTCCAAAAAATCCGCGGTCGTAATCATCCCAGCCAAATCATCATCAGCGTCAAGCACCGGCAAGCAGTCTATTTTTTCGTTAAGCATGGTCTCAGCTGCTGCCGACAGGCTAGTTGTCAGAGTGCAGGTTATTGGTGCTTCAGTCATATATTCGCTAACGGCTCCGTCTGTATCCACCCGAATCAAATCGCGATCCGACAAGATTCCGACAAGTTGATCCTTATCCACCACAGGCAAATGGCGAATCGACCACTCCTGCATAATTTCAAGTGCGTCTCCAGCAGTATCATCAGGTCCAACACAAACGATGTTACGGGTCATGGCTTGCTCGGCTTTCATGAGTGACCTCCTAGTCCTGTTTACTGTTCTCATTGCGAAAAGCGTGCCGACACGATTGCCACTATCTAACTGCGCCAAAGAGAGCTAATTAACTGATAGGTAGTTAAGGAGAGCGCGTTATGAACATTGAATTTTCAAACAAATTGACTACGATTGATCACGCTTTGCGCCTTATTAAGGACGGCAGTCATGTGGTCACTTCTATGGCGGCCGCTGAACCTCAGGCGTTATTTTCTGCACTTGGCACCCATTGCCTCAAACTGCGCGATATCACGCTCTCCTGCGCAAATCCCTCGCGCGACTACAGCTGCTTCACCGACGCCGACTTGACTGGTCGACTGGAAATACAGGTAATGTTCCTCACACCTAAAGTCCGTAAGCTGCATGGTCAGGGCCGTATCCACTATGTGCCGCAGCATTTGTCGCAGTGGTCCCGCAATTTGGTCCGCGAGCGTCCGGTTGATGTTTTTTGGGGCACCTGCAGTGCACCCGATGCTCATGGGTTCGTAAGTTTGGGCACCGGAGGCTGCTATGAGCCCGAAATCGCCCGGCAAGCCAAATCCGTGGTACTGGAAATCAATAAAAATGTCCCGGTGAGTCACGGAGCCACCCGCATCCCATCTGCCTGGGTCACTCACTTTGTTGAACATCATGCACCTCTACCAGTTGTAGAGCGCCCCCAAGCCAGCCCCGAAGAGGAGAAGATAGCTTCTTATGTAGCTGATCTCATTCCCCACGGAGCTACGTTGCAACTTGGCATCGGTGGCATTCCGAATGCGCTTGGCCGCGCCCTTGCTGGTCACAAGGATCTGGGTGTCCACACCGAGATGATCAACGATACCCTGATGGACCTTTACCACACTGGAGCTATCACGGGACGCGCCAAGACCCTATGGCCCGGCAAGATTGTGGGGTCTTTCGCCTTTGGAACTCAAGAACTTTACAGTTTTCTCGATCACAATCCAGTTATCGAGTTGCAGCCGTCATCAATCGTCAACGATCCAATTGTCATCGGTCAAAACCACCTGATGATGTCCATCAACACTGCTGTTGAAGTCGATTTAACGGGCCAAGTTTCATCTGAATCGGTGGGTCATATGGAGCTTAGTGGTGTCGGTGGGGCACATGAGACCCATATCGGGGCTCAACGGTCTGTTGGTGGTCGTGGCATCATTGCCCTGCGCGC
>OMIY01000308.1 GCA_900299215.1 bacterium
GCTAGTGGCTACGATTAGCGATAATTGGAAGCTTTCACTCTGGCTTAAATTTTTGAGCCGCAGGGCGCGAAGCGCGGTTTCTCGCGCCAAGCTCGAGCTGCCGCTCTCTAGGTAAAGTTGCGCCGCGGGTATGCCTACTAAAGGCGAATGTAGGCGCCTGGCATAACCATGAATCTCGTGTCCGAGCTGAGGACTCCACGCGGACAGACAACCTCGTAACAAACTGCCCCAAAGTCCTGGGTTATAGTTCAAGCTTTGGGGATCACGTTTGAGTAATGAGTAAATATCTTCGAGGGGGCGAGGAATGCTGCAATGTGAAATGCGCTCGCCCCAGGTCTCGAGAATCTGGTCCCAAGATTTTTTGGTATGACTGGAGCGCGCCAACTTCAAAAGTTGGTCCCAATTGACGGTTGGTCCTGTTAGGCGGGCGTTCATGGCGAGTAGCATTACCAGATTTCCCGTCGCGTACCAAAAAAAAACTCTGCCTTGCCAAAACTATTTAAGGTTGGCTTGAGTTCAACTTTGAGAGCTTTAGCACGAAGGATGAAAGTAAGGGTGCCACCGGAGTTACGGCGCTTGCCAATAAGCAAATCGCAGAACGGAGGATGGTTGCATCAAGCATCGCCGTGGATTTTACGGAAGCAGTGCCTAGATCCAAAGAGCTATCCGGGCCATCAATCCTGGCGGTAGAAACCACGCCACTTTTGTATAGAAGCTGCTTGTAACCGTCCTGAGTCGCAAAAATTAGCATTAAGTCGTCTATCTGATTGTTATCAGGAGATACTTTAATGACGAGATCGGTGGACCGATCGCCTCGAAAACACAACCACCCTTTCGACTTGTAGCGGTCTTTACGAACCTCCGGAGGAATTAGCATAAGAGAGCCGCCCTCCAAAATGGGTTCGATATAGCGACGCAAGAATAAAAGGCCGATCGAGTCGTTGTGAATGAAAGAGAACCCCAACAGATTAATGTCGACATCGACTGGACTGATTCTAATCAGCTTGACTCGAAACACGTGAGATTGGTCAAGGATCCCGACGGTGGCATCGATCTCCGTATTTGCGGTCAGGGTGTCTATTTCGTCGGGGGGGGCGGCAATGGCCATTCCGCCATAGCTCAAATTAAGAAGGAGACCCCGGCGATCGCAACCGGCCACTTGGGTGAATCCACCCACAGCTTCTGGGATTTTGACTCTAGCGTGGAGTCTGCCTTCCTGCCTAATCGAAGCTAGGGTGTCGCGGGTGCTTGGGTCCTGATCGCGGGCTCTCAGAAGTGCTGATTTAAGTTGATGCAAGATTCCCATGAGCGTCCTTAAACTGCAGCTCTTACTTCTGGTTTCGGCCGCGTTTAGAATATCTTTAGTTGAAATCTATGTTTTTTTATGGTACCAACGTGACGTTCCTCAGTGTGCTTGTATCTTAGGTGAATTTCCCTGCGAATTCATCGACCTGCAGGCCCAGGCATCTGATTACCATTTGGTAGCCAGATCGCATCTGGCCTTTTTTGTTTGGTCTTCCGCTGTTAGGCGGGCGAGGCTACACACCCTCACACTGGGGTAAATTTGGTGACTTTGCATAGACACTTTGGATCAGGTAAGGCGTGGACCGCGTAAAACTCGACAACGTAATCTCTCTAGTAAACGGGCAGTTGAACCCAGCTGGGTTCGATTGTATCGAGGCTGAGTGGTTGGGGCACGAGCGGATTCTGCGCCTTTTTGTTGAGCGTCCGGCAGAAGGCATGGGGATGAACCTGGATGGTTGCGTTAGCGCGACGCGACTAATCAACGAATTCCCTGAGCTTGATGAAATGGTGCCTGGCCATTATGTCCTAGAGGTCAGTTCTCCTGGGGTCGAGAGGCCGCTGCGTCGTTTGGAACACTTCCGAGCCCAGCTTGGGCAAAGAGCCGAGGTAAAACTTCGGGAGAAGTACAATGAGCGCAGGCAGGGCAAAGGTGTTTTGGCAGCAGTCAGTGACGATAACGGCGGACTTGTGACGATGCAAACTGAGCAGGGGGAGTGGTCTTTCTCTGTAGAGTTGTTGCAGCGGGCCAGTCTGCTCTACGACTGGGGCGATAGTTAATCAGAAACGCTCGTTGGTTGATTTAGTGAGGAAGGATCGAACAGCATGGCCGCAGTGACAGAAGCAAACGAGTTTGACGGCGACCTTACCCGTGTCATCAATGTGGTAAGTCGCGATAAGAATTTGGACAAAGCCGTTATTATTGACGCGCTTGAGCAGGCGGTTTTACACGCGGCTCGTCGTGACTACGGTGCTACCGCAGATTTGGAAGCACATTACAACGAGGACAGTAACGAGATTGAGCTATTTCAGTTTCGTACAGTGGTCCAAGACGTTGAAGATAAAGTACGCGAGATTTCGGTCCCTGAGGCTCATCGCTTAGATCCAGAAGCTGGAGTTGGCGATGCTCTCGGTATCAAGATCGATACCGCCAGTTTTGGTCGTATTGCAGCTCAGTCGGCCAAGCAAATCATAGTTCAAAAAGTTCGTGATGCTGAGCGCGCGCAGATTTACGATGAATTTAAAGATCGTACTGGCGAAATTCTGAGCGGACACGTGCGTCGCTTTGAGCGACACGACATCATTGTCGACCTTGGGCGTACCGAGGCGGTGATTCCATATCGCGAGCAAATGCCAACTGAGCGTTATCGCGTCAAGGATCGCATTACAGGATACGTACTAGAGGTTAAGAGGTCATCCCGAGGGCCCCAAATCGTTATGTCGAGGGCTCACCCAGGGTTCTTGGTGCGGCTGTTTGAGCAGCATGTCACCGAGATTTATGATGGCATCGTGACGATTGAAAGTGCAGCACGCGATCCTGGTCATCGTTCCAAGATTGCAGTGTACTCACGGGATCCGTCGGTGGACCCAGTTGGCGCTTGCGTCGGCATGAAGGGTGCTCGTGTGCAGGCCGTGGTCCAGGAATTGAATGGTGAGAAAATCGACATTGTTCCGTGGGATAAAGATCCGGCTAGGCTTGTTTGCAACGCTCTGGCTCCAGCTGTTGTTAGTAAGGTGATCGTTGACGAAGCCAACCACAGCATGGAAGTGATTGTAGCGGATGATCAGCTTTCGCTTGCAATCGGTAAGCGTGGACAAAACGTGCGTCTTGCTGCTCAGCTCACTGGCTGGCGCTTGGATATTAAGAGCGAAGGCAAGCTTGAGCAGGAGTTGGTCGGAGCTAAAATCTCGGTTGCGAATATCGCTGGCATCGGTCCGATGCGGGCAGAGATTCTAGTTAACGAAGGAGTAAAATCCCCGGCAGATGTTGCCGCTTTGAGCTCTCGAACATTGCAGCGACTGCTCAATATGGAAGAAGCTGAGGCGGATAAAGTCATCGACGAGGCGACAAGAATCGCCAAGGAGTCTGGGCGAGACATTTCACCTGCTAAAGATGAACAGGATGAAGAGGCGGAGTTGCTTGCTCATGCGGCAGCGGAACCGACTAAAGCACCAGTTGCATCGAAGGAAGCTGAAGTTGATAGTGCTCGGGGAGATCGGATTAGACTCTTCCAGCGCTTGAGTGGTGTCGGTGAGGCTACTGCACACGCGCTTGCGGATGCCGGATATGGCACTATCGGCGATATTCTTGCTGACTCCGCAGAAGAGGTGGCGCAAAAAACTGGTCTTTCGATCGGCATTGCGCGCACAGTTCAAATTGCCGCTGATAAATACGTGCAGTCTGAATTGGTTGATGGCTCGGAAGATGAGTGATTTGAGTTGAAAGTCCGGGCCTCAGGTCAACGGACATAAAGGAAATGTGTAGATGTCAAAACTGCGGGTACATGAGC
>OMIY01000309.1 GCA_900299215.1 bacterium
GTCATCAAGCTTGGTCGAATTGCCTATCCCGAGATTAGGCAACTTGGTGAAATGTTCATCAAGCGCTCTGCTCCACTCGCAAGGCCCGTACAAATAGAAAGCCTCGAGCTAAAGGAAGACGCAAGTATTGAGGCGGTACTTGAAAAACCCGCCAACAATCACCCCCTTATTGCACTTGATGAGGGTGGGCGAGAATGGAGCTCCGTTGGACTTGCTACCCACCTTCGCCAGATGTTCGATGATCCAGCTATTAAGTCGATCACTTTTTTGGTGGGTGCTCCGCACGGATTGACTGAAGATCAAAGGCTCCGAGCCAAAGCTATTTGGAGCCTTTCGAAAGTTACGATGACTAGCGATATGGCTTGGCTCCTCCTTTGGGAGCAAATCTATCGCTCTCTCAACATTCAAAAGGGCACAGGCTATCATCACGCTTGATAAACTAAACTGCGGGATATCTTTCGAGTAACGCTTTGTGCTTCTGGACGAGATCTTGCACACGCTTAAGTTCAACTTTTTGGTCAGCTCGACCATCTTTTTTAAGTGAAGTGCCGACTATAAAACCAGACGCGTAAGGCATCAGGCCCTCAAGAGAATCGACCGATACTCCACTTCCGATCAGAACTGGAGCTCTCTGCGCGGCTTCTCGAACCTGTTTAAGTTTGTTTAGGTCTACAGCTGCACCGGTACCGCTGCCTGACACTATGACAGCATCAGCTAGGCCACGGAGTAGGGTATCCTTAACTTCGTCAGCGAGAGGTCTGGCAGCAAGCGCTGCAGAGTGTTTCACGTCAACGTCTGCAAGAATCTTTATTCGACCCGCTCCAGTGGCTGATTGCTCACGAAGCAGAACATCGGCGATTCCGCCAATTACTCCTTGATCAGTCACCCGTGCGCCCGTCAATACGTTAACACGAATAAAATCAGCATCTGCTGCATGCGCTATAGCAAGGGCGCTAATACCATCGTTACGCAGCACATTAATACCAAGTGGCAAAGATACTTTTCTCTTCACCTCAACAGCTACTTTTGTCATGGCTGCCACTACAGTTGCTGTGACGCGCCCTGGCACAAATGGAATGTCACCGAAGTTCTCCATCATAAGTGCATGACAGCCGCCAGCAGCCAAAGTTTCGGCATCAGCTAAAGCACGCCCGAGTACTTCATGAAAACCTCCATGAGCACGTGGTGAGCCGGGTAATGCGCTCAGATGGATCATGCCGATGATCGGCTTCACTTTTAAGAGATCACCGAAAGAATTCTCTTTTGCACTCATGATTAGCACCGAAGTTAGAGGCGAAATAAAACCAGAAGACCAGCTTGGCACAGGCTACAGGCTTGCTGGCAGTCCGGTTGTATAGGCCAATTCAGGGTGCGAAGCAACGACTGCTACGGTATCGGCCTCACTGGGGGGGGTAGCCACCGCCCCTCTAGAATCGCTTGTGCCGGCCAATAAGCCCTAAGTATCAGATTAAAGTTGCCCTTTGGTGATGGTAACCAGTTAGATTCAGGTGCACCGGGCGGTAGCTCGGTTGCGAGGAAGATATCTAATGACCCATCAGGATTGTAGGCGAGCGCGTCACGCCCACCCAGAGCATACCTAGACAACCTATTTGCGGCAAAAAAGTGTGAGCTATCGTAGAGAGTTAGGGACCAAAAGGCATAGACCGGTGGGGTTTCACCAGGCGCGAAATGTACGACGTACGCATGGTTGCCACTAAGGGCACTGCCATTAACATCAACCTCGGTATAAGGATAAAACGTATCAGCTGCAACGCTAGCTCCAAGCCCCATTCTCGCTGCTACTGCTCGCTCCAGATACCTTGACCCATAAGAACCAAGTAAGTAGCTGATCACCCAACCGTTATTGTTGCTACTGCGGGTCGACAAGGCCGCACGGTCGATGGTTGTCAGAGCTTGAACACGCCCCGCCTCGACCGCCGCCCAAGTGCGGGCATCCAAGGTAGTCGGATCAAAATCTTGACCAACCACTATTCCGAGCGGCTCCAAACGACGAACAATGGTGGCATCAGCGGCAGAAGGAGGATTAGCCCTGATAGCTCTGGCCAATCGCTCCAGAAAAGCCGGTGATGACATCTGGGCTAACTGCTCAACCGGGGGAGTCGCAACGGATGCTTTCAAGGTTGCTGGCCACTCAACTGGCCCAGGCCTTACTCCTGCCAGCCACGCACTTAACTTAGTCAAGCCAAAGCCATCCTGAATTCTATTAACTACCGGAATGTCTGAAGCGCCGTTGCATTGCGTACGACCGACTATCCACACCATACTTGTGGGTGATTGGATAGCGACAACGTCTAGGGGCAACTCTCCAGCCCAGCCCGGACCCACAATGGCATAGGCTCCAGACTTGGTGCCAGTGGTACGCTTACCGATAGTCGCAAATACATTGGTCCAAGCGTCCATGATTGGCATCAAGTAGTAACGCTCATTCGTATCAGGAACACTCAGAATCAGTGGCTCCTGACGCAAATCCAGCCAAGCCAATGAATATAGGGTATCGACATTTGGGCTGACGATGTCTGTCATGGAATTGTCGGAAAGTTGACGCACATGCGCAAACTCATTAACTGGACCTCGCCCCCTTGCAGGTTGATCGGCTGAAGTCATCAACTCTTTAGTGAGTTCCATGAGGACCAGCGGATAGGCGTAAATAACCGCCTCTTCCATAAGCTTAGTTGCTTCGTAGTCTTCTAATGACCGAGTCACCGCCCGTGCATCAGATCCAGCAATACAAAGCTGATGCATCATCAAGGTCACTAAGAGCCAATTCTTCCTCAACTTGAGGGACCAACCTCTCATGAGACTACCTTCCAGGCATGGACTTATGCCCTGCTAAATAAAACGTATTATCTAGCGGTACCTCGACTTTGGTCCAGTAGCAATAGAGACTATTGATCGACCGAGGATGCCCCCCGAACAACGAGAGCATGGTTAATCAAGCAGCCCCTCGGTCGACTGTGCTCGTCTTACTGGAAATAAAAAAGCGTAGCGAGTGACATCCACACGCTACGCCTTATGTCATCGGCGACTTGCGCCGCGATGCGTCAAATCAACGCGGTAAATCCTTGGTGGTTTCGATGATCTTGCTGACGAGACCGTACTCGACTGCTTCTTGAGCATTCATCCAATAGTCGCGGATCGTGTCTTTCTCAACTTTATCCAATGACGTGCCTGTCTCTTTTGAGAGTAGTTTGTTAATTTTCTCCCGAGTCTTCAAAATCTCACGAGCTGTGATCTCCAAGTCGGAAGCTTGGCCGTATACTTGGCCAGGAATGAGGGGCTGGTGGATCAAAAATTTAGCATTGGGCATCGAAAAACGGCGTTCTTTCTTAGCTGCCACATTGATCACTGTCGCAATACTTGCACATAGACCGGTGTTGATGATCGTTACTGGCGAACTTATAAAGCGAATGGTGTCAAAAATAGCAAAGCCGCTATTAACCTCACCACCAGGACTGTTTAAATAAAGGGTAATAGGTTCCCCTGGCTTATCATGCTCCAAAGCCAAAAAGTCTGAGATATAACGCTTTGCGGTCTTAGCTGTGATCGCTTCTGAGATGAATATGCAACGACGCTCCAGTAGTTTTACTTCGGTAAACTGGTCGGCCATGGCATCGGGTAACCCAGCCATGTAGTTTGGATCCGTGGAGCTACCGCCTGAAGTAACGATGTTGGACATTCGGCAATCCTCTTTCTGGCTATGGTTGATCGCAATGGGTCCAGTGTGGGTCCCTTCTGCCTAGGTAACTAGTTTAGAACGAAAAGGAAATTAAGGTAAAGTCCTGACGGATCATCCCCCTTAGATCAGGCTTTGAGGGTCTACATCGATACGCATCCTTATATCGCCACCAAGCTTTTGAAAGTCGCGAGCAAACCATCCCACCAAAGTCCGCAGTGGCGGCAGTTGAGGACTACTAAAAATAACTTGCCTCCGATGCCTTCCACGGATGGTTTCAATGGGCGGAACGGCTGGTCCAAGCATCCGAACCTGCTTGAACAACTCTGGTCGAGCTTTGGCGCCATTTTCTAGCCATGATTCCATCTCCTCGACCAATTTATTCAACTTTTGAATGTTTGTTGAGTTGAACTCAATAGCAATCATTCGTGCAAATGGTGGATAGGAGTGCGCCCGACGAAACTCTAACTCATGATCTACGAATGCAGCGTAGTCTTGTCTAATCGCCGCAGCAAGAACTTGATGATTTGGCCTCATGGTCTGCATGATCACACGGCCAGAGAGTTCAGCTCTTCCAGCTCGACCGGCACTTTGAACCAAAAGTTGAAAGGCTCGTTCGCCTGCACGAAAATCCGGGAGCCCAAGCAGTTGATCCACCTCTAATACCACGATCAAAGTCACGTTCGGAAAGTCGTGACCCTTGGCCAAGATTTGGGTTCCAACCAATATATCAATCTCACCTGCACGAAAACGCTCTAATGTCTGAGGTAGAAGTTCTCGATCAACGACAGCATCTGAGTCAAGGCGCACAATGCGAGCACCCTGTACATGTTTTTTGAGGGCATCTTCTGCTTTTTGACTGCCGTACCCTACAGCAATGTATTTCTGGTCTGGGTTTTCCGCCATTAATGCGGCAACAGATTGGCTGGAATCACAATAATGACATCGCAACACTGTGCTTCGCGCATGAAGCGTCATACTTATGCTACACTGTGGGCAAACGACCGCCTTCTTCTCATAAACAGAAAATAAATAATACGCGTAGCCTCTGCGATTCACCAAAACGATCGCCTGCCGCCCTGCCGCTAGATTTTCTGTTAAAGCCTCTATTACTTCAGGTTGCATGGGAATTTCTGCATCGCTTGCAGATAAAACCGGCATGGTCTGACGACTATCCCCAGAGCTTATTAATAGCCCACTTTGACGTTGCTGCTTTTGCTGCGGGACGATGACATTAACGGTTGGTAGGGGTCGACCTGTGACTCGCTCTAGCATCTCTATCAACTGATAACGACCACTCAAAGCATTTTGGTAGCTCTCAAGTGATGGAGTGGCACTGCCCATGACCACTAATGCCTTTTCAATGCGACCGCGTAAAACTGCCACGTCGCGGCCATGATATGAAAGTCCGCTACTCTGCTTATAACTAGTGTCATGTTCTTCATCGACGATAATAAGCTTAAGATTTTTGAACGGACCAAAAACAGCCGACCTTGGTCCAATCAGAATACTCGCAGCACCACTTCGCACCTTGTTAAGCTGTGACCATCGATCACTATCTGATAGGGCTGAGTGCACGACGGCAACACGATCTGGAAAACGACGGGTGAAGATTCGCGTCATCTGAGGCGTTAGCGAAATTTCCGGCACCAGAACAAGCACCTGACAATTTGACGAGACCTCACCCA
>OMIY01000310.1 GCA_900299215.1 bacterium
CGTCAGCCATATAGACATGAACAGGCTTGCCGCTAGTCTGGCGGAATTCCATGATAGCCTTCCTCAATGCCGCAAAATCAGCCGGCGTCGCGCGTAGGGGCATCATGTTGATGGCAAATTCCTTGATTCGCTCGTCCTTGGCTGCCTTGGTCAAAGCCTTGCGCACCGATGGTAGGTAGACCTCCTCCTCCCCACCAAGGAGCCGGCTCATCACCATATCAGCAAAACTGGGCTCGACCTCGGTGACTCTACCGGCGAGCTCCAGCCAAAGTACCGATGGTTTTTCTTTTGATAAGTTGCTTTTGGGAAGATCGACCTCCATCCTGCCACCACGCTTGATAGCCACGCCTAAAGCAAGAAAGAAAAGCGTTGTCATCACTCCCACGAATAGGAAGTAATTGCGGACCGTCCGCCAAAAGCCAAACCAAAGCCGCACGAGAACGTTGGAAGTTTTATCAGTCATAACGTAAGTATTCCCGTTGTGTATTGAGCGAAGATCAATAGATCACGCGCCATCATATTATGACAATGACGAACTCGCGACGAAAGTTCAAATGAAATCAGCTGCTTCTGATTAAATGATCAGATTGGCGGCCTTTGGCCAGTCGTTTTGTATTTGCGGCGATCAGGCGGCCAGGCACTGCGGCTGTAATCGGCAACTATATCGCAAATCTGCATTTTTTCACAAATCACCAACATCGTGCTATCCTGAACGCGATAAATAATAAATGTTTATTGATGGTTGAGGTTAGCAATGCGTAGAGATTACTTATTTGTTGTTGGCTCTGTATTACTGCTTAATTTTGAACCCGTGTCTTACGCTCAGGAAGGCCAGACTTTCGCGGAATCTTTTCCGGAGTCTTTCGATTTTGCTGCGACTCAAGAAGAAAATCACGAAGCAACAGCCACCTATTTTGGAGGCTTAGGTTATCCAGCTGGTGGGTGCGGCTTGCCTCAGTCGGTGGTTGAATCAGCAAGTTTCGTCGCGCTTAACGTGCAACACGCGCAGCCCCCAATGCGAGGTGAGTTCGATCAGGGCCGTAATTGCGGCCGATGGATTGAAGTGACGCTAAGTAAGTTTTGCGAGAATGCTGATCATTCCGATCGCTGGAATACCGACTTCTGCTCCGGTGGCAATTGGGCGGAGCGACCGCTGAGCGGAACCAAGGCGATGTTTATTGTAGCCGACAGCTGCAATGACGGTAATTTTTGGTGCCGAAACGATCGTTACCATCTTGATCTATCCGTGATGGGACTCAGCCAATTTGGCAGCCAGGTCAATGCTTCGACTTGGCGAAATCCGCTGGTCACGTGGCGTTACGTTGATGCACCTGCTTACAGTGGTGATGTTCATATAGGGTTTGCTCAAAATGCGTCCCGTGGTTGGCCAACGATTCTGATCACTCATCTAAAGCGTGGAATCCATCGCGTGGAACAGTTAGTGGGAGATCATTGGGTTGCACAACCCACGCATTTGACCCTTGGACAGGTATTTATCCTAACGAATGTTGGCTCGGAGCCTTATCGGATTAGGCTGTTCGATGCCTATGATCAGCCCGTAGAAAATGGGCGTATCTACCGCTTCAGCATGCCTGATCAATGCTGCGGTCGTGCATTCAACGAAGTGAAATACGTGACCGAATAAGTATACGGATTTAGCGCCCAGATCAGTGACAGTGACAAGTAGATAGGCAGTCGTTAACAAGTAATAATCAATAATTATGGCATGTTACATCGAATGAAGGTTAGGCCCAAGCCTTGCATGGAGGTACTTATGTAATGGTACTCTCCGTGCAAATTGTGACGCTGTTCAACTTGGGATCCGTATGCAGAACCACTCAAAACCGATTATCTTTCGTTCGTCCCACCAGCCGCGGTTTTTTGAAATCGATCCCTATGGCCATTTGAGCATGGTTCACTATGCTGCATACTTTGTTGAGCATCGCTTCCAGGGGATGTCCCAGCACTGTGGACTGAACGCCCAGGTGTTGGCCGACCTCGAAGTGGCTATTTACTGCTCGAATCTCAAGATCGACTTTAAACGCCCAGTGTTTGCAGACACTGAATTTACGATCGAATCACATGTTGCAAGCTACTCTGGATCAAGCGCTATTGTGAGCTGTTCGATGTACGATAAAAACGGCAGGCTTTTGGCAAGCTGCCAGATGGATGTGGTTTGCATTGATCACCAACGCGGTAAACCTAAGCGTTGGCCTGATATTGTAATTAGGCGATTTTTCGATGATCCCGTTGCAGAACGTTCGGGTCATGTTGGCAATGAAGGTGTAGCCTATTCCGCCTAAAACTAGTTTGGAGTCAGTGTCAGGGAAAAAGTTGGGGCCTGGACTGAATTAGTTTGCTCAACCTCTGATTCGGTGACTGTATTTTGCCAATTGACATAGATGTCAAGGCGACGATCCTGAGCCTTAGCAACTGTGAATGGCTCGGAGTAAGTTAGAACTGGATTTTCAAGTGTGATGGATAAGTCGTCTTGATAGCGACCTGCAGCAGTTACAGTGGGGTCAAATGTCATGGCAACACTAGAATAGACTACTCCACTATCTTTGGCCATATCGTAGGTTGTTATAATTTGTGGCCTGCTGATGATCCTGAGATCCAATGGATCGCCTTCGTAACCAGCCACTGTGGTGCCATCCGATTTAGTCAGCACTACTGAGACCAGCTTATACAGTTGAAAGATTGGATCTTGAGTACCAATGGCTCCATCAGGGACTGACGCATTGCCAACCATCGCAATATTTAACTTAGTCGTAACATTAGTAGCGTTTAATGCATCGGCACACCCTGAAAGCAGCAAGGCATAGCCCAGTGCCACGAGGCTTCCTGTTTGTTGATGTCGTTGTTTCTGTTTCATGGATTAATTGACACCGCGGTTATGGTTAGATTTAAGGCATAGTAAACCGGAAAACTTTTGCTTGATAACTATCTCTGCCCGCAGCTGTACTATAATTTATCGCCATCAAATGAGTTTTTGCATCAGAACTACGGGCAATAGCTCGTGCAATTTGCGGGGCACCCAGCACCAAGGTTTCGAGCCTTATCATGCTACCATCTCCGACCAGGCGCTGCACAATAGGCTGTCCAAGGATATTTCTCTTTGTCATAACGCCTGAGTCTTGAATAAACTTAAGCGC
>OMIY01000311.1 GCA_900299215.1 bacterium
AAAGAGATGAAAGAGATGAAAGAGATGAAGTATAGCGAGATTGATAAAAGCTAATGTGGCCGTAGGATGGCCAGGTTGAGCAGACGGCAGTCTCTCAGTAATATTGTTTCATTTAGACCCGACCTGCGTCAATGTTCACACAGGTTGGGTGGCAAAAAGTTGACGTGCCGCGTCAAGAACCCTAGCGCTTGTCCTTTAAAAACTTTGCCAAGTCCTCGGCAAATCCACCAACGCTAGGCTTACTTGGGACTTCAGCCTTTGACCCTTTCGCAAATAGGGCATCTAGCTTGGACCGCGCCAGATCAGTGACGGCCCCGGCAACCGGAGTCCCAGGCGTGAAATAACTACAAAAGTTGGATCGGTCTTTTTCTTTAACCCACTCGGCTTGCTCTTCGCGACAAGACCTGGCACTACCTGGATCGTAGAAATTGCAGTTTAGGCAAACTCGGACATCTCGACGACAGCCGGGGCACTCGGCACTGCGCGCGATTGGGGGTGACAATTCCCAAGTGTGCTGGCAATGATGGCATCTTAGATTAAGCACCGGACCTAAAACTCCAGTAATTTCGCTTGGCAACAGCGCATGAATCAGGCTAAAAAAGGCTCCAACATTCATGCTCGTTTGGCGTATAGTTAACAGACACTTTAGCCCGGTGCAAGGTGCATCGGTCAGTCCTATCTTGGGGCACTTGGAGGAGCAAAGTCATGATCTACAACTCGATTCTTGAGACCATAGGGCGGACCCCCCTGGTGAAACTCAACCGAGTTGGTGCCAGCCTCCAGTGTAATCTTTACGCTAAATGCGAGTTTTTCAATCCCGGTGGCTCGGTCAAGGACCGGATAGGCTACCAAATGGTATCCGATGCTGAGCGATCCGGCCGCATTAAGCCAGGTGACACCTTAATCGAACCCACCAGTGGCAATACCGGTATTGGCATTGCTATTGCTGGTGCGATTAAAGGCTACCGCATCATCATCACCATGCCTGAAAAGATGAGCCGGGAAAAACAAGTCATCTTGGAGGCTCTCGGAGCAGAAATCATCCGCACACCGACAGATGCTGCATGGGATTCACCGCTGAGCCACATTGGTGTGGCTAAGAGGCTGCAAAAAGAGTTGCCAAACGCGCATATTTTGGACCAGTACTCAAATCCATCTAACCCAAATGCACACTACTACGGCACCGGTGCTGAAATCCTCGCCGACATGAACGATAAAATTGACATGATTGTCATGAGTGCAGGTACTGGCGGCACCATCACTGGAGTTGCCAAGAGGATTAAGGAACGCCTACCCAATTGCAAAGTCGTAGGCGTCGATCCGGTTGGCTCGATATTGGCAGGCCCCGGTCCCATTTGTTCTTACAAGGTTGAGGGTATTGGTTACGACTTCATTCCTGAAGTTTTCGATCGAGGCGTGGTTGATACTTGGGTCAAGACTGCCGACCGTGAATCGTTTCAATTGGCGCGGCGCCTTATCGCTGAAGAGGGGTTACTTTGCGGCGGCTCGAGCGGCGCCGTCATGTATGCCGCACTGAAGGAAGCCAAGACCTTGAGTAAGGGACAAAACTGCGTAGTGCTACTGCCGGATGGTGTCCGGAATTACATGACCAAGTTTATCGACGATAAATGGATGCGCGACAATCGCTTTACCGGGGTCAGCACGATCGAGGGTCAAGTCGGTCTTCTTCTAAAGTCTAAGCCAAACGTGATCAGCATGGTCCATACGGACACGGTTAGGGAATCGATCAGATTGATGAAAGAGCGCGGGATTTCGCAGATACCGGTAACGCACGCCGGCAGCGTCATCGGCATGGTAAAAGAGGGAGACCTACTGAGCTACCTAGCTAGTGGTGAAATCAGCTCGGACACCATCCTTGGCGACGTCATGGACCGCAACGTCCCAACCGTGGAAGAGTCAACGCCAGTTAGCGCCTTGCAGGAAATATTGATGTATTCGCCATGCGCCGTGGTGATTGATGACAAGCGCCACCCGCTGCACATTCTTACCAAGATCGACTTGGTAGACTGGCTGGTTCAGCATCCAGGTGCTTCTAGTTAAGGTGCTTTGGCTTCGACCCGACGTAAGGCATGTCGCCAGAGTTGCTGCTGTGCTGTGATGTAGTCTTGATTGACTCGACGCATACGCACAGCTAACTCCTCAGCGCAAGCTCTGTAAAAACGTACTGATACATCGGCCTGCGAATTTTCGAGCCAACCGTGGAATCTTGCGGCGTCTAATGCGAATAAATCGCAAGCGGTCTCAGCAATCACCGTAGCGGATCTTGGCGCGTTGTCGATCAGGCTAAGCTCACCAAAGTTAGCCCCCTCCTCTAACATCGCCAGTCTGCTCATAGTGGTTGATCCGGGCTCGTTGCGATAGACAGAAACCCGACCAGAAATAATCACATATAAGCCCCGGGTAGGTTCCCCTTCGATAATCACATGCGCATGAGGCTTAACCTCAATGATTTCACCGATAGCAGAAATCGCCGTTAAATCATCGTTGTTAAATCTTGAAAAGATCCGGATTACCGACAGGTTGACTGGCGGAAGCGTGCTCATGCGGCCACTCCCGTCATATTATCAAGCTGCTGTGGCTCAACTGCCTCAGCATGCTCAGCATCCGCTTCAGTACCAAACACCAAGTCGTTGAGGGTAAGAAGGTTGATCGCACCACTCTTGGCAAGAGCACGAATACGTCCCGTCAGCTTCATCTCAACAAAGCGATAGTTTTGTTCAGCACCAGTGAAGTTCTCCAAGTCCTCAGTCCAACTCGAGGCTAATTCAGGCGGAGCTTTGCTTAATAACAGCTCACGAATATGCTCTGGAGCATTGGAAAGGAAGGTCAAGAGGTCCTCACGCTCAAGCCCAAGTACAATCTCGAGCAGATGACCGTCTTTAAGATACGGCATAAGTTCCACCGTAACCAACTTGAGCTTGATGGCGCGCGCCGCTTCGGTATTAGTACGCATGAGATTCTGCATGAGTGATCTCTGCTCGTCGAGCGAAGCTTTGTCCATAAGGTCAAATAGGATTTCCGAAGACCGGAGGTTCTCCACGTCAAACTCTGGTCGAGCCGACACTTTACGCTGCAAGGCAACAGCGATGTTAGCCAAAAACTCTTTCGGAATTGGCTCACCACGACAGAGTTCCTGCATGAGGTCGATCTTCGGTTGACCTGTATACATCTCAAAAACCGCACGACGCCTTTTCGGGTCAAGCTGCGTCATGACGATAGCTTGGACTTTAGGCTTTTCATCTATGATCAAGTTATAAATTTGTACGGCATCAAGCTGCTGCAGGAATTCAAAACGCTCAACTGCCTTACGGGTCAGTACGCGTATTTCATTGGCAGTGACACGCGTTTTTAGTGCTGTTAGTAACCGGAACTCTTGCTCCGGAGTGAATTCAAATGTGGACTTATGGTAAAATTCACTTAATTCATAAAGCTCGCGCTGTAAGTTAGGGTCAGCGAGAAGCTCAAAGACAACCAACTGACCAAACAAATGTACATACTTAGCAGTAGCTTCTATTCCGTCCTCGCTTAAGAGGCGAGAAAAAGTCTCTTTAGCTAACCGTGGATGTTCTACGAAAATTTTGTTTAATTCGGCGCGTAAATCCTCATTTTTTAGCCTGAGTGCGATATCTTTACGGCCAGCATCTTCCGCTTGATCAACTACCGGAGCGACATGTACGGTTTCACTGGTAGGTTTCTCTGCATCATGAGTCGCCCTTGAGGAGCGCCCTTGTGCCTCATACATCATTAGGTTCGCGTCTCGATTAGCACGCGCGTATCGCATCAAGAGAAATAAGATGATTCCGACTAGGAGCATAAATCCGGCTAAGTAAGACATCCACTGCCACACTGGCACGGACCGAAACTTATCTTCGGAGCTCATCGTGGCAAGGCGATCGCTTGTTTGCTTGTCTAGCTCAGTTTTTGACAGAGTTGAGTCTTTACTCAAAACTTTTTGGTCATTTTGAGACTGTAGTTTTGAGTTCGATTCCTCTTTGGATATTTCCTTCAAGGTCGAGGACGTGTTGTTTTGCTGGGTTGACGCACTATCCGTGCGGGAGCTTGTATGGGTGCTGTTAGTACTTGAGTTTGAGGACTGCGATTGTGAGGTAGAGTTATTGGTTAGAGTCGTCACTATTTCTTTGGTACTTGCTAATTCTTTAAAAATCTTGAGAGTTTGACGAAGTTTTTCCAGTCCATATGGATCATTACCATCCTTTTTATCGCGCTCCTGCTGGCGAGCATATGAATCCGGAAAAGGCGCGACGTCGATATTTAAATGCACCGGCTTAGCAAACTTTGTCTTAGCCTCGATAAGATTGGTGATACGTGCCCGATGTTTAGGGGCCATACTTTCATTCATCGCAACTTCGATATCAATATCGGAGACGAGAAGTATGGCGTCGCTGCTGCGGTCTCTCACCAGTTCTTCGACCTGGTGTACCGAAGCTTCGTCAGGTGTCACAAGTTTGCCGTCGACAGTAACATGCGACAACACGCAATCCTCAGGACAGTAAAGATCAATGACCTTGCTGACTGCCTCGGTCATTCGACGCTCAAGGTCACTGCGTAGCTGTTCTTCTTTAGCCGCTGACTGGCCAAATTGCGGAATGGTTACAGGACGCCATACTATATCGACGGGAACACCTAGATCTTGGACGTTAGTTTGCAGAATTTTCATGAGGCGGTCGCGATTGACGCTACTGACTCGATCATCAACTTGGACGCCAGCACTTACTCTACTGACGTTGATAATGCGAGCAGGCGGTGTCCCTTCGACTCCTTCAAAGCCGATATCATCGGATTCGATCATGTCTTCGTCGATCGTGACATTAACATCGACTACAGAGCACGCCTCTTTACAATATTGAGAGAGAAGTGGGGCTAGACGATTTTTAACGTTCTGAACCATCTCCTGCTTGACGCGCTCGACACTGGCAGACTGAGCAATGACGAGCGATCCCGGCGCTAGGAATGCAAAGCACAATACCGCTTTGATCAACGCTTGCTCGTGTAAGTTTTTACGCCTGCTACGCTGCACAGATGTCTCCCAAAAGGCTTTACCCTCATTTGAGACATCGGCATCTAAATCAGGAACTTAACGGGAAAATTTTGCCTATTTGCCGGCAGCCTTCTGCACGACCTTCTCAAGCTCCGCCAGATCGTGACTCTTAATCCGACGCCCGCCGATATAGATGGCCGGCGTGCCCGTCACTCCAAGCCGATCACCCTCGGCTTTAGACTTGGCTACTCGCGCCCTAGCGGCTGGTCCTTGTAGGCAACTTGCAAACTTAGATTCATCCAACTTCAGTGACTTTGCCAGATTGGTAGCAGCATCATTGCTTGCCAGGTCTTGCTGCTTTTCAAAAGCAAGATCATGGAATTCCCAAAACTTGCCTTGCTCACCAGCACAATAAGCACCTTGCGCCACTAGCTCGGACGAGGCCCCTTTGATTGGGTAATCCATAAACACCAGCTTGACCTTGTCTGGATGTTTTTTGACCAGTTCATCTAAAGTCGGAGCCACCATTTTGCAATGAGGGCACTGGTAATCAGCAAACTCTACAACCGTGACTTTGGCCTTAGCACTACCGCGCATTGGCAGATCCTTGGTATCAACCTGCACAAGTGGTGCTTCCGGCTCCTTCAGCAGGACTACAAGTTTGCCCTCGGCCTTTAGCTTGGTAAACAGCGCCTCGCGTTTTTCCCGCTGCCCTTGCTCGCGGAGTAAATTCTTAATTTCACCAGCAACTTTATCTAAGGTGTAACCAGGAGGGATACGAGTCTTGTTCTGCTCAAACCAATCACTTGCTTGCTTGTCTGTGGGTTCGGGCACTGCCAGCAGAGTGGCCTCTAAATCGGCCTTTGTCTTACCCGCCTTTTTAGCTTCTTCAGTCAGATAGACGTTGAGGGCAGCTTGCTGAACGAGTGCGATGCGTTTTTGATACTCCTCGTTATCGATTTCAAACAGTGTTTGCTGGTCAGCAGTCGAAAGATCACTCGCTTTGTATACTTTGGTTCCGTATTTGAATACCTGCGCATTTGCCAAATTGGAGAAAACGAGGCCCGCAACAAATACAGCGCCAACTAATTTATTTTTGCTTAGCAAATGACGTTTCATAATAAACCTCTACCTATTTATAGACTGGGCGACTTTTTTTCTTGGCCTGCACCAGCTGGAGTTGCGGCCGAAAGCATTGCGAGCTCAGCATCGGTAAACGTCATAAATTCAAAGCGTCGATTTTCAAATACTTCGCGGCGGATGGCCCAGCTACCATTATCATTGCGCTCCCAGTAGAGGGCTTTACGCCCAATAGAAGTGAAGCGCTGATCACCGTGGAAATCCTGATTAAAAAATGCGACTGCATATTTTGGATGGGTAACAACACGAAGGTTGTCAAAGGTGACTTTCATATTCTTATAGCTGCTAAAGACGCGACGTTTAAAGTCTGCATAACCGGCAAGATCCATTTTGCCGAACCGGAAGTCAGTGCGATAGAACTTCACGTAGTCATCAACCTTGCGGTCTGCCCATGCTTGCATCCAGCCGCGAGTTAGATTCTCGACGGTTTGCAGGTCATCCGGTTTGTTGACGTCGTTCAAATCCTTGGCAATTACCACCACGCCCTGATAGCCCTTAAGCCAATTAGCCAAGCTGGAAATATCGGCATTGTAAAAGGCGACGCAGCCCTCGGTCACTTTAGCCTCGTCGACTCGCCCGTCGTGCTCGACTCCATGCAACCAGATGCCATGCCCAGTCTTACCGGAAGCTCTATCGATCGGATTTGGAAAGTCAATTGGGATCGCCTTGCGTCCGTACTTAGTCGGCAGATTCTCATCCCGGATATGACTCTGGGCGAAATAGATGCCCTCAGGCGTACGGTTATCGCCTTCCTGCTGCTTATCCCCTTCGGCCTTACCTATCGCGATGCGAAAACGCTTCAAAAGCGAGGACCCCTTGGGATCTTGAGGCCAAGTCTTCAATTCAGCCTGAAGCGCTTTCTTATCAACGGTCAAAATGATCATGTCAGTATGACGCCCAACCGTAGGGCTGGCGGCAATCTGAGTAGTTTGTGGCGACTGCGGAGGCTCTGCATTAGCCGCCGCAGGTGAAACAAGTTCCGTCATTAGGAAGGCACCGCTGGCGATAACCAGACGCATTGCCAAACGCGAGCTAACTGTCATGGCTCGAATGACTCCAACAGAATCTGGGTAAAGTAGTACATTTCATATTCTTACTTAATACTAACTTCATCTCAAGTCCCAGCGAAAAGGCTCTAGGGCTTTTAAAATTGCAAAAAAATCAGGAGGAACATCAGCCTTAAAACTGAGTTGCTCCCCGGTTGCAGGATGTTTTAGGTCCAACCGCACAGCGTGCAACATTTGTCTATTAATATTGGATACTTGAGATCTAACATCAGGAGGGAAGAGCTGCGGCAACTGAAGCGGGCGATTGTAAAGCGGATCACCGACAACCGCAAGACCAAGTGCCTGGGCATGGACACGAATCTGATGAGTCCTCCCGGTATACAGTCGCACGCGACCCAAGGTTAGTCGCTGACCGAAGACCGCCTCGCGGATAAATCTCGACTTAGCTAGACGCACCCGAGTCGGACGCTTACGCTCCGAGAGTCGATCGTAGTCTGCCTCGGTCATCGAGGCCATCCGCAGGCGATGCGTGGGATCGCGATAAATATAACTAGAGTACACCAGGCTTTCTTGGTTCATCATGCCGTCCATAAGAGCGACATATTCACGTACCAAAGACTCTTTATCCAGGAATTGAGCAGCTAATGCCGCGTGCGCTCGATCAGTTTTGGCACAGACCATGACGCCAGTTGTATCTTTATCCAATCGATGAACAATTCCTGGTCGAAGGCCATTGCCACTTCCCCCGGTGCTCAGCTGGCGGCAATGATGGAGCAATCCTTGAACTAAAGTCGGCCCGGTATCACCGGCCCCTGGGTGCACTGTGAGGCCTGCGGGCTTGTTTATGACAAGCATATGCTCGTCTTCAAAAAGGATATCGAGATTCATGGCCACGGGCTCAAGGTAGGTGTCAGCAGATGACTGCCTCCACACGACCTGAATCTCACTACCTGTAACTGTGAGGTCGCGAGCTTTTGCTGGCTCACCATCGATAGTTACAGCACCTGCTGCAATAAGCTGCTGCACCTTAGATCGACTCAGTCCAGCAGCAAACCTGGTCAAAAAAACATCGAGACGCAAACCTGCATCCGCCGCTTCGACCACCAGTTGGCTTATCCCTTGCGGTTCGCTTGCCAATCAATAAGCCTCGTTGAAAACGCGGCCACCAACTTATCTCCCTCGGGGAGGTCAAGAAAGCGACAGTAGCTACGGAGAAAACCCTTCACAAATACTGCTTGCGGCAAACGATCGAAGCGATTGGCCTCAATCGCTTGGATATAACCAATGCTAACCTTGGTGCGCTCAGAAATTTCTTCTTCACTTACACCACAAGTCTCACGCATACGCCGCAAGAGATCGCCATCCCCAGGATCGGCAGACTGCAGGAGTTCGAATAATTTTTCCTTCAGTTCTGGAGCATCGGTGCCTGGAGCTTTGAGCTTTACGATTGGCAACATCGACCGGGTGGTCCGAATGACGGCCTCCACCCGCGTGTCACTTTCCTGACCAGTCGACTCACCAAATGCCACAGTCTCAGCTAGATCACCACTAACCGAGCCACCAAGCGTCGCTGCCACTAAATCATCTTGCGAAAAATTGGCTGGCACCTGATTAACCGCTCCCTGCCGCGCAGTTGGAGTCCGTTTGATACCGTATTCTTTGTCGTAAGCACGACGCGACACGTCGTCGCTCAGTACTCTAAACGCTGCTTCAATCTGAGCTAGCTGAGCAGTTGCTTCGTCTTCTGAGAGTAGCGAGTAAAGCGCGGCGCTGCCCGAGCCATAGGCATTCTTTAATCGGAGATAAGCCTCACGGATGGTCATTCGAGAAGCATTGGGATCAACATCGAGAACGCGGTAATAATTTATGTCCGCTCCGTCACCTTGCTCGTGCGAGGCCGATGTTTGGCTACCAAAGGCATTCGGTTCGGTGTACTGCACGCTCTCTCCCCTTCGTCAAAATCCTAAGTTGCTAAGGACCTGCTTAGACAACTCACTGAAGCGCTTAGACAACACAGAGTGAGGAAAATCTACCACCAAAAGACGTCTATTGCGAAGCGACTTCCACGCTGCTTCATCATAATTTAGGTAGCCACAACTACGGCAGTTGAATCCGAAGTAACGCTCGGCAATTAGCTCCATGGACTTACCTACGTCGATATCCTTCTGACTGCGCACCTGGTTGACGGCAATTCCCAGAGTCCGCGCGTGAACAGCACTGCGCAGAGCCGTGACCAACTCGGGTGCCCGAGCCGACAGATAGCGCAAATGATCAGCATAGCCACCTTTGCGACCCGCCTCGGGCTTGATCAGGAAGTCGCGAATCATATTGGCATTTTCTTCTTGTTTAAGCTGGTCGCCAACGTTGCGAATCAAGCGAAAGAGCGCAGTTTTTAAAAACAAGTAAGCATTCTCAATCGATGTTGGCTCTGGCAGGACCGTCAAAATTCCTAGGTGAGCCGCTAAGTAGAAATCCAGCGTCAACCCGTGAGTTCCTGCACCAAGGTCGAGAATCACGATGTCAGCGAGGCGCTTCTCCTCAACCTCGACTAGGGATTCAAAAAGCCGGGCCATGGCCGTCTGGTCCATAGCTGTGGCGCCGCCCCAGGTTTCTTCGTTACCTCCGGCAATGATACTGACCCCAGTCGCTGCCGTCGGTACAATAACATCCGCCACCGATCCGCGGCCGTAGACCAGCAGATCTGCAACCCCTCGTGGCGGCGTATTGAGGCCAAAATATGTGTGAAGGTTGGCGCCCCCGATATCCAAGTCTACGGTCAACACTCGCCAGCCAAGCGAAGCTAGCTTTACTGCCAGGTTGGCGCTGACCAAGCTCTTGCCGACGCCGCCCTTGCCCCCTCCGACGGCGATGATCGGTGGAGGTCTACGTCCACTCACATCGGCATAGACTGGCAGTCCAAGTTCCCAACCTCGTTGCCGCGCTGACATCCGCAGCGAAACTATAGTAGGATCGGGTTTAGGACCTCTAAGACCAACCGTCCCCGGGGAACTGGAGGGCTCGCTCACGTGATCGGTTCTATTGGTCATCATGCAATTGCCCCTGATAACTACGGAGCGCAGAGCCCGTTATCCCTCTTCAGGCAGTCTCGGGAGGGAGCGGACCTTGCCAATTTGGCCCTATTTTACGCTTAGAACAACAAGATAATCCTGACATATTTTGTTATAGCTTAACAGATGACTTAGCTTAAGCAATGGAATATTGCTATGCCACCCTCTGCAGTATAGCCAGCTAATGGCTGACCCGATTCCTGCCGATGACGATCTCACAGCTAAAGTGTCCGACGAAGTGTCCAAGGAGTGGATAGATGGCAGATCCCGACAAGATTTATGACTTGGTAGTCATTGGCAGCGGCCCCGCAGGCTACCGCGCCGCCATGCAAGCTGCGAAGATGAAGCGTAGCGTTGCCATCATCGAAGCCACGCCGGGACGACTCGGTGGGACTTGGATACACACCGGCACCGTACCATCTAAATCACTGCGCGAGTCTATGGACGCTATCCACAACATTAGCTTTCATGCAGGTGGCAAGTGGGTTGAGCGCATTATTCGGGATCTTCCGGCGGCCAAGTTGATGGGCCGCGCTCATAAAGTCGCTCAATATGAGGAAAGCATTGTTAGGCGCTATTGTGACCGCTACGGCGTCGAGATTATCGAAGGCTTTGCAAGTTTCGAAGATCAGAACTCAGTAAACGTCCGCAACGACGCCGGGGAAGTTTTTCGCGTCCGTGGACGGTTTTTTCTCGTAGCCACTGGCTCCAGACCAAGGCGCCCCGCTGAAGTTCCCTTTGATGGCTGGCGCATCGTCGATGCGGACGAAGTGCTACGCCTCGAGTGCGTACCAAAGAGTGTTTTGATTTACGGAGCTGGCGTTATCGGTTGCGAGTACGCCTGTATCTTTGCTGCACTAGGTACAGAGACGACTATCATCGATGGTCGCAACACTATCATGCAGTATGCCGACCATGAAATCTCCGCCGCCCTGAAGAAGACCCTTGAAGATGAGTCTGGGGTTAAATTTGTGCTGGGCTCGAAGATGGCCAGCGCCAAGGTTGCCGGACCCGGCGTGCAGTTGACGCTGGAAAATGGCAACGTTCTCGAGGCTGAAGTCTTATTCTACGCTGCTGGACGCGTACCCAATACGGATAAACTTGGTCTAGACAAATTAGGGATCAAACTTTCCGAAAAGGGCGAAATCATCGTCAACCAGAACTTCCAAACCTCGGTGCCAAACATATACGCGGCAGGAGACAATATCGGTTCCCCTGCCCTTGCGGCGACTTCAGCTGTGCAAGGCCGCTATGCATCGCGCCACATGTTTGGCAAAAAATCAGTTGCTTATCCCCAGGTCTATCCCATCGGAGTTTATACCATCCCTGAGCTGTCCAGCGTGGGACGTACTGAACAAGAGTTGAAAGACAGCGGGGTCGAGTATGTGATCGGCAGAGCACACTGCTACGAAGTGGCGCGGGGTTATATCCGTGGAGACGACCACGGCCTTCTGAAGCTTTTAGTGTGCAGCAAGACTCACAAGATTCTGGGCATACACATTCTGATGCCTGACGCCTGCAATTTGATTCATATCGGGCTAATTATCATGCAAAAGGGTGGCCACGCCCAAGACTTGGTCAACATGGTATTCAACTACCCCACACTGGCCGAAGCCTACGGTATCGCCGCGTTCAATGCCCTGAATAAACTATTTCCCGACGGTGAAATTTGCGACCCACCCGCTGAACGGTAACTGGTACTCCTAGAGTACTGTGACTAGGGATTTAAGGTAGGTGAGACGCGGTTGGTTGACTCGGTACTGACGCTTGCCCATGCTTGTAAAAATCTCAAGCAGGCCGGCCTCCTTAAGAATACGCAAATGTTCTGAGACGGTGGAGTGCGCTAGCTCAAACTCCTCAGCGAGTTCGCCCGAGGCACATGCCCCAACCTCTTGGATAATCCCAATAAGACGTATGCGTACAGGATGCCCGAGTGCTTTACACAGCTCACCCAGCTCACCCTCAAGGTCTACACCCACCGCTTCTTGACTCACCGCACCTCGAAAGCGCGCAGTATCCATGCAAGGCTCCTATGAGAGTTGAGGGCCCACACCCGATTACAGTGATAGGTCCTCAATCTAGGATACCATGCATTTAATCTTGAACGGTTGCCGCCATGACCTGCTCGCGCTGAGCGAAGTTATCACCGGTGATTGAGCCTGTGTAAAGCTTGCTACCAAAAGCATCAAGCACATAGGCATTACCAGTCACAATCCTAAGCTCACCGGGAAGCTGATTGCCATAATTTTCAATTTGGACAAACCGATCCTTGATCGCACGCATTTCATTAAACTGCACACCGCCGGGAGTGCGCGGCAAATCAGCAAACCCAAGCCCAACAGGATCCGTCAGCGGAAACTTCACAGTGATGAGATTGGATGTACTGTCGAAATTAACCTGTAGTTTCTCGCCATTGGCACCTAGCTGCTCGGTGGATACCGCGCACTGTGAGCCATCGCCGATATTAACGCAACCAAACAGATTTTTGCTAGCTAAGTCAAAACCGAGTTGCACCCGCAACTCGGCGCCCATCTTTGTCACGTTGAGAAAGTAATTGTTAAGGAATACTGCCGCTCCAGGATCCTTGACGACATCGACCGTAGATAATCGATTGTTATCAATTGCAGGCTTGCTTTCCCCTTCGTAATGAGCTTTCGCCTCTTGGTATTTGGAAACGGCCGCTTGCCAATGATCGTAAGCCTGCGCTTGTTCCGCCTTTAATCTTTTCACCGTTGGCGATTCAAAGTCCGAAAGTCCGGCAAATGCAACGTCAGACTCTACCACCCCAATATCGGCCGGCTTAGCTGCTAGGGCTTGTCCCACGACTTGATTGAAGATCGTATCACTATAACTGGGGACTGAGTGGAGCGCGGCAACTGCGTTAGACCTTGGGTCGTTACCAGTTGTCTCGCTAACTCCTGTGTTTACTTGCCCACGGAGATCCGCGCTTGTGCTAGGACGCTCGGCGAACGCCTTAATTAGACGGACAAACTGACTGTAGACTTTTTTGTTGCGCTCGTCGCTGGATGAAAGCGGAACCAAACGCCACACTTCAGCTGAACTGGTCTCCCCCATCTCACCGATTTGCAGTAGCGTTTCAGGCTTAAATTGAGTCCAATCTGGGATCTCAGTCAAACTCGCAATCGTTGGTTCTTTCCGAGTAAATGCTCCTCGACAGTCCTTAAACAAAGTCGCCTTTCGATCAATAAGGTCGCCAAGCAAAATTGCGCGCTCGAGACCCGCAGCAGCGACATCGTCGTCACCTGTCAGAGTAGTCCTAAGACTGCCACCATCAGTACCTAGCCAAGCTGCCACGGCATCGTAGCGGCTAGCAAATGGTGACGATGCTGGGGTGCACTTAGAAGTCCGGTAGTTTTCGGCGAAAAGAGCCGATTTCAGCACTCCCTCACGCCAGATACACATGAAATAATTTTTGCCATGTGCGTCAGCACTCGGACCGCACAACTCCTGATCAGCAAAGTAAGCACGCGATTCATAATAAGGTTCACACAATCTAAGGGGCGTTGGCCGAGCCAGCTGATCACGACCAAGCTGAGGATTGGCCGCCAACTCCCAAAGCTTTGCTTCGCAGTAGGCAGGCCAAAGGGTTTCTGCTCTAGAAATGTCGCCTTGGTCGACGAGGCCTTGGGCCTGAAGCTCGTTTAAACGTGACGTGAACAAGTTATCAGCAACCCGCCCTACGTAGCTGCGCAGACCAGCCCTATCGACATCAGCCGAGGCCTCACGAATTCTCCCATTGAATGCGTCGAAATCAGCTCGAGATTGAATTACGGCTTCCTTGTCGGCGATCACCTGGTCGTTTAATTCAACGAGAGCCTTAGACTTTAAAACCCTTGCACCGTGCGTGTGTTCAAGTATGGCCTTGACCTGCTCGGGAGTGGGAGTTTTGTCCCAAAAGATAAGCGACGCATTAAAGCTAACGGTATTTTCAGCGTCGGTTAGCAAAAACGGATGACCCGGATCAGATGGAAACTCCGGTACCGTCAGCACACCACGGGGTTGATCAGTAGCTCGTTTGACATTTCCACAGCCCAATGTCGCTGCAGAAATAAGTAAGCTGACCCCCGTAGAAACTATGCGACAAAAGGAATTAGCTTGCATTTGTCAGCTCTCCCTTAAAAGAATAAATCGACATTAAATTGAGCAAGGTCAGAGATCGGCAAGTTACGACTAGCTAGCTGCTTTGAATAGGCCACATTGACCGAAAATGGCACAGCTGCTCGCCCCGCTTGGTAAAGCGGTACTGTACTGTAGCCAATGAGGAACTCTGCGTTGTGTGCCTGCTGATCGGTCCACTGCTGCAAGGTGCCAATATTGGCAGAAGTTAAGTTACCGCTATAAACGTCACCGAATTTACGCAAGTAAGTGTACCCTATGCCGGCTAGAAGACCGTAATTTGGCGCGTAACGTAGCGATGCACCGGCATCAAACCTGTTGCCCATATTGTAATCTACTGTGACAAGGGGAACCTCAATGCGCTCTTCGTTCGTGATGGCACGCACCGTCCGTTGAGTCGGCAGAGCTTCGGTGTATTTGACGTATTGGTTGGTATAGAACTGCATCGGCAACTTTTGATCGACAGCAACCTGAGCAAAAGGAGCCCATACGCCCTCACCAAAAGGTACATCGTTTAAAATATTGGGATCTTTCTTGCGTCCAGTGGGCGCTACAACACCAGTGGTGGTTGCGAGGCCCATGCGACTATTGTCGATGCCACGATACTTAAGGGCAATCGTTGTATCGCCCATACCTTGGGCATGCCAATCGCTTAGTGCCTGAAACCCGTTATCCGTGAGCTTCTTGTTTAACTGCCCTACAGCATCATTGAGTTTACGGGCGGCTTCACGAGCATTGGCAATCTGATTAGTCTCGGGACGCGCAAGTAAACCCAAAATTTTTGATGCATTACCATTGGGCGTAAAGCCAACACTGGCAGATGTGGATGCATTGTAAATCGGTGAGGCAACCGCCAAAGTGATGCTATCTGTAATCCCAATCGCAGCGATCGGTGCTGTCACCGTTACCCTACCTTTTATGTCTGCAGAAAAGTTACCAACGGATTCACTTTCGTTAATACCGTTTTGTAATAGGAAACCACGCAGCTGACGCCCTTTGAGCGCGTCCTCGGCCTTAGCCATTTGATTGAAGGTGAGCTCTTTGAAGAGCAGATGTGCTAGCGGCTTCGTCTCACCGCCAGGGCCAGTGATGCTATCAAAATTGGTGCTGACATTGCGAATTGTCAGATTACGAACCCCTTTGGGGAGTACGCGCGTATCCTCAAAAGCTAGAGCCGTTGAGGTATAACCAATGACCATTGCGGCTATGGCCGCACCCTTAACCAGACCGAGGACTTGCGTCGCCATCATCAACGCGCTCCATCAATATAGGGATAATACTCAGATACCTTACATAAGAATGGCTGCCTTCGCAAACGCTAGGCAGCCAATTAATGTTTAAAAACAAACTGCTAAAAATTTACTCAGGCTGCCAGTCGCGACCGCTCAGACTACGGTAGTCAATTTTGATATGGTCGTAGATGACTTTGAATTCAGGCACCCTTGAAGCCGGGATCTGATCCTGGTCAATACGATCGGTCATATCGAGCAGAGTTTCGTTGGCAAAAGCAATTGCTTTGTCCTTCCAACCCTCGCTAGGTTCGTCCGAGTTGAGCTGTTTCATCACGATGATTTTTGACCGATGGTTGTCAAAGTAGAGAGACCCTGGATCCTGGCTACCGTTGGCAGGCGCTGCGAGCGCTTTTTCCACCTGAGCATAGGCTTTTTTAATGTCGTAAAGACCGACTGCTCGCGCTAGGGGGTTAGACCACACGTTGGCCGCAACACGGTGTACAGCTCCGCCCTCGTAAGCACTGCTCTCTGCGTTCTGACCTGCGATCTCAATGCCACCGTTCACTGCCTCACGAAGAGCCCCCGAGAACGCAGCTTGTTCAAGCACATTGCTAGCTTCGCCCCAGTAGCCAATGCACATGCCGCGATAGTAGTAATAGGCAGAAATGCGCTGACCAATGGCCGCTGGGCTGATCTTCTCAACCCACCCCGGTTCGTTACAAGTCCGTGAAAATAGGGATGTGCTACGACACCAGCAGTCACCAAAAATGGCCCGGCGAGTTGCCGAATCAGATTTAGGCGTCAACATCTCGCCCTCATACAGAGCGAGTCGCCCCAACTGCTCAGCAGCGCGAATTTTGTCATTGGTATTGGTGGCACTGTTTAAGAGCTGTTGGTACTCACTGCGAGCTTGTGCAATTGCTGCACGGTTATTTTCGCGTTGAGCGTAAAGTCTATCGGCAGTCGCAAAATCTGCGCCGTTAGCTATTTGCCCTAAAGCGAGACTCATGATCGCACCAGCCGCCACAGCTTTAATCGTCGACCAGATGGCCATCGTTATCCTCCTGGAAAATGTGCGTTCCTAAACTACTACTTTTAATTTGGTAAGTATGCGCTAACTGTAATGTGACGCAAGAGTCAAATTGCCCGCTGCTGCGGGTTTGTTAATCCGATCAGGTGGTTATGGTTAGTCATTGATCTGAGTCTTTTGCCTGCAGCAGCAACTGGTATAGTTCTGAGCGCTTAAGACCGCTGTCTTGAAATTTACGCATCAGGTCCTTCAAACTTGCACCTTTTGCAAATTCGCGGCGGGCCTCCGTTAAAATGTCTACAGGCGCTGCCCCCTCCTCTCGCACGGCTGATTCCCCTGGGTAAACCATGACCGAAACCTCGCCTTTTAACGTGGCGTGCCCAGCGATCCAATCGTTGACCTGGTCAATTTCCAAATTGACGATTTCTTCGTACATTTTGGTCAACTCTCGGCCGATCACGACGCGAGCATGGGGATACACGTTACGAACCGCCGCCAATGTCCGAGCCAGACGTCGTGTCGATTCAAAAAACACCACGGCAGCTCGCATAAAACGCCAACTCGCGATTTCCTCCTCCAAAGCTCCCACCCTAGTCGGTAGGAAGCCTATGAAGAGCACGCGGTCACTTGGCAAACCCGATGCGCTCACCAACGCCGTAAGAGCGGATGCGCCTGGTATCGGATGAACTTTAAGCCCGGCAGCATGCGCCTCCGCCACAATCCGGTATCCAGGGTCGGAAATGCAAGGGGTGCCAGCATCAGTCACCAGTGCGAGTGACTTACCAGTCTCCACCAGCTCGGCCACTAACGAACGCGCGCGCTCTAGCTCACCGTGGTTATGGTAACTGACTAAACGCTTACCCTGAATACCAAAATGCGTCAAAAGCTTGCGTGTCTGCCTGGTGTCCTCAGCAGCAATAATGTCGACAGATGCAAGTACTTGGCGCGCACGCGGAGTCATGTCTTCCAGGTGACCGATGGGGGTGGCTACGATGTACATCATGAAAAGTGATCCACTTAATTGGTGGTGGCTCGCTGCAACTAAGCGCATTTACAGAATCTACTCGGACTTTTGAACGAAAGATTCGATATATGATCTCAAGTTCCCGGAATTTCTGAGAGATCTAGGGGCCAGCAACAATTAAGTAGATCAGTTCAAAGGATGTGGGAACCGCCCCCACAACTGTGCTATTGTAATTACAGGTTCGCGGCGCTGGAGATGATCAGCAGGAGAACCGATACTAACAAATAGGGAGCCAGATCCTAGAGCGGTGTGCAAGCCCCCCGCCTCAAGTGCGTAGGGGGAAGCCTGAAGCGATAGTCGATGGCACCCACCTAGAGATGGTGGGTTCCCCTAGCCTCAGCTTCCGCCGCGAACCGCCCTACTTCACCTGTCTTGGCTAATCTAGTTCCGGGTGGGGTTAGGTAGCAAAACTCCGATTTACAAGCACTAGATCGTAGGTCTGCTCTCCCTTGCGAGGCACGGTACGGTCAAGCACCTCAACGCTCATCCCGCTAGACAGCGTCAAAATGCCAACCACTTCTTCCTCTGAAATGCTACCCTCGCGTCCAGAGGAACATTCAATATAAAGGTACTTCCATTGGACGCCCGTGAGTCCAGATAATACCGAGCGTTCGGCACCCTCGACATCTATTTTCACTAGGTCAAACTTCTGAGGCAAGTCACAGACGCGGAGAAAGTCGGCTGATAGGTTCTTTACGACCACCTCTGTCCGCACAACTTCACTTCGAAGTAACCCAAGTGCAGCATTCTTTTGAAAAAAAGAACCCTGACAACTTTTGCCTGGTACGTAATGTAGGGCCAAAGTTTCATCTTGGGCACCGACGGCATATGGAAACACGCGCCACCCAGAGACTGCGTTCGCATTCGCCTGCAAAAGCGAAAATATTGCTTGGTTAGGCTCGAACGACGAGACCTCCAACTGCGGGAAAAATCGCTTCAAAGTTATGGCAAATTGTCCCAAGTTTGCACCAACGTCGAGCACTGTTCTTAGCTCGGCAAGCGGCACAATTTTCGAGAGTCTATTAATCTCACTGGGATAGTGTTGCAGCAGCGCTGGAGTCCAAAAGTTATCGTAGTGGAGCACACTGCCAAGATAAAAGATGTGATGTCGCAACGTCAGCAATGCAAGATATTTGCGAACCAGGTAACGGCAGCGGTCCGAAATTGATAGGCCCTTGAAGCACAAAAAATCTAAATCGGATCTGAAATTTAGTCTGGCTTTGCTACCGACTAACATCAATTTTTCAATAAATGCCAAGTGGTTGCTCTTGTTGCGTCAATTGACAGCGTCGATTCTGTGATGGCTACCCTGATGGCATTGTAACAGATCCTTTTACGCTTGCATCTCAGCAAGGTGCCGGGCTTAATGGAGGCCGCACACCACTAGCTGAGAGGAGAGGACTGGTGAACTCGCTGTCCCGGCGCATCTTGCAAGTAAAATCATCCCCTACAGTTGCTCTGAATGCGAAGGCTAAGGCCCTGGCTAAGGAAGGCATCAAAGTGCTTAACTTCGCCGTTGGTGAGCCAGATTTTCCGACACCCAAGGCGGTCGTTGATAAGGCTGTCGAGGCCCTGCATGCTGGTCGTACCAAATACGGTCCGGCCGGTGGTGGTCCAGAGTTTTTGGCAGCTATTGCAGCCAAGCTTGAGCGCGATAATGGGCTAAAGTTTGCTACGAACGAGATCGTGGCAGGCATTGGGGCCAAAGAGATTTTGTTCCATATTTTCCTTGCCTTGCTCAATGACGGTGATGAGGTCCTGATTCCCTCGCCTTACTGGGTGAGCTATCCTGACCAAGTAATCGCAGCCGGTGGCAAACCGGTAGCCTTGCCGCTGCCGAACGACGTGGCAGCGAATCCCATAAGCATCGACGCTCTGAAGAAGGCTGAGTCGTCCCGGACTGTGGCGATTGCGCTTAATTCGCCCAATAACCCGGCGGGATCGATGATGGATCCCCAGCTCCTTCAGGAACTTGGGCGCTATCTGAGTGATAAGCCTTGGTGGATTATCTCTGACGAAATCTACGAGTACATGGCCTTCGACAAGCCGCACGTGTCTTTACTTAAGCTATTCCCTCAGCTGCGCGACCGCTTCATTCTGGTCAACGGGCTATCCAAAGGGGCAGCAATGACCGGATGGCGTGTTGGCTATTGTGCGGGTCCAGCGCCGGTCATGAAGTTAGTAAGGGACCTCCAAAGCCATTCGTCGACGTGTCTGCCTCCGTTCATTGAAGATGCGGCGACCTTTGCCATCAATCAGGGGCCAAACCTACTCAAGTCTGAGATCGGGGTCCTGCGTAAGCGGCGTGATCTGGCCATGAGTTTACTCAACAAGATCCCCAACGTTAAATTTGCCCAGCCGCACGGAGCCTTCTACATCCTGATTGATGTCAGGGAAGCCTTGGCCAAGGCTGGCGGCAAGCTAGACACATTTGCCTTAAGTGAGAAACTCCTGCTAGAGCAACATATCGCTCTGGTTCCTGGCGATGCCTTTGGTGCTCCAGGTTATCTGCGATTCAGCTATACCTGCGACGAGGCGACGATCACTGCTGGTCTAGAGCGCTTAGCCGAGGGCCTAGCCAAGTTAGGCAAGTGAGAGTTCTCTGCACCATAGGAGCACGTTAGATATGACAGATTCCTTGACCCAAGCGTTGCCGGCCCGGGCGGCCGCGCTAGCGGCAGATTTTGACCGCGAACTTGCTGCAGTCGAAGCAAGCCGCAGTGGCGACCGTGTGGAAGAACTGCGCGTCGCGTTCCTCGGCCGCAAAGGCAAGGTTACCGCCCTGCTCGAGGACTTGCGCAACTGCTCGAAAGAGGAGCGGCCTGCAGCAGGTCGTGCCATCAACGAGCTCAAACAACATGTAGAGGCACGAGTTTCCGCGCTGAAGGAAAAAGCACAGGAGTGGGAACTTGGTGCACGTCTCAATGCAGAGCCGCTCGATATCAGTTTGCCCGTAACGGCAAGCGTACCGCGCGGATCTCTGCATCCAGTGACGTTGATTCGCCGCGAGCTTTTGAATGAGTTTAGGCGCCTTGGATTTACGGTGTATGACGGACCTGAGATTGACTACGATTTTTACAATTTCAGTGCGCTCAATATGCCAAGTGACCACCCTGCGCGTGACATGCAGGACACGTTCTACGTCCGTGAGCAAGAGCATCTGCTCCTTAGAACCCACACGTCGAACATCCAAATCCACTGCATGCTGAACGAGCGGCCGCCTCTGCGCATCGTGGCACCGGGCCGCGTGTTTCGCGTCGATTCGGACCCAACGCATACGCCGATGTTTCACCAAATTGAGGCATTCGTCGTAGATCGCGGCATCACCTTCGCCCATATGAAAGGTGTGATTGATGCCTTCATGAAAGCGGTCTTTGGTAGCAGCATGAAGACACGGCTGCGGCCCAGCTTCTTCCCATTCGTTGAACCGGGTGCGGAGCTCGATTTGCAGTGCGTCCATTGCCAGGGCAAGGGGTGTCGGCTGTGCAAGCACACCGGCTGGTTAGAGGTCGGCGGCTGCGGCATGATCCATCCAAATGTATTTGAAGCGGTCGAGTACGACAGCGAAGTTTACTCGGGTTTTGCCTTTGGCTTTGGCATCGATCGGATGGCAATGCTCAAGTACAAGCTGGACGATTTACGCCAGCTATTTGAGGGCAGTCATTCGTTTTTAGGTCATTTCCCGCTCTTTACTTAAGGCCTTATCTCTAGGGATTTATATGCAGGTTTCACTCAACTGGCTCAGTGACTATGTCGACCTCCAAGGCCTCAAGGCTGATGATGTGGCCGCGGCTCTTACAGCAATTGGCCTTGAAGTCGAAGGTATTGAAAAGCAAACGGCTTTCACCGGTGATGTGGTTGTCGGCAAAGTTTTAACCGCAGTTCGTCATCCCAATGCTGATTCGCTCCAACTGTGTACAGTGGACGTTGGCGGTGAGGCTCCGCTCAACATCGTCTGTGGCGCTCCTAATGCGCGCCCTGGAATTAGCGTGGTCGTCGCCAAGGTTGGTGCTACGTTGCCCGGTGACTTCAAGATCAAGAAGTCAAAGATCCGTGGTGAACCGTCTGAGGGTATGCTCTGCAGCGAGAAAGAGCTTGAGATCTCCGAGTCGCACGAGGGCATTATCGAGCTAAAATCTGAGGCAAAGCTAGGCAGTGATGCAGCTCAAGCCTTAGGTATCGGAGACACTATCCTGACACTGAACGTCACGCCCAATCGCGCCGACTGTTTAGGTGTGATTGGTGTAGCACGCGATTTGGCGGCAAAACTGAAGCGACAGCTCAAAGTGCCGCAGGTGGATGAACTGCGACGCGACAGCAAATTGTCCTCTGAAAAACACATCGCTATCAAGATTCTCGACAGTCAGGGATGCCACCGTTTTGTTGGCCTCTACATAGACGGCGTTGCCTCAATACCATCACCCGCATGGATGCAAAAGCGCCTCAACTCCGCTGGCGTACGTCCCATTAATTTGCTGGTCGATGCCACCAACTACGCCATGCTTGAGTACAGTCAGCCGATCCATGCATATGACGCGCGTTTTGTTGCAGGTGGCGTGCTCGAGGTTAGGGATGCCCGCGACGGCGAGACTCTCGTCACGCTCGACGGACAAAAGCGAGAGCTCAAGTCCGGTGACTTACTCATCTGTGACGCTAAGGGTGTGATCGGTCTCGCGGGGATCATGGGTGGCGAGTCTAGTGAGATTAGAGACGACAGTACTGCCCTTTTGATTGAGGTAGCGGCTTTTGCTGGTCACCGCATCAGGCGCACTAGTAAGCGTCTAGGTCTGCGTTCGGAGGCATCCCATCGCTTCGAACGTGGCGTTGACGTCGATAATCTGGCTACAGTGGCCTGGCGTGTGGCACAACTCATCGCCCAAGGGTTGGCCGAAGCTGGTAAACCTGCGCCAAAAATTGCAGGCGATTTGGTTGATTGCTATCCGGCAGAGGTAAACAAAAAAGTCATAGCCCTGCGCGTCAGTCACGCTAAACAAATACTCGGTCTTCAGTCGCTTAACCGTACTGATGTCATCGATACTCTAAGTGCACTCGAATTTGAAATGCTCGACGGCACTGACGACCGGCTCTTGTTCGAGGTGCCTTACTTCCGCGGTGATATTGAGCGTGAGGCAGATCTAGTCGAAGAAGTTGGTAGGCTCATCGGGTTTGATCGCATCCCGTACCAATTACCGGTGATGAACATCAAGCCTACGCCCGAGGATCCATTCATTGTTTTCCAGGAATCAGCTCGCACTGCGATGGCTGCGCTTGGTCTGCGCGAAACGGTAAGCTTTCCATTCGCAGCTGTGCGCGATATTGAAGCGCTGCGGCTCACCCCAGAACATCCATATTTTCCTAAATTGACCCTGGCCAATCCGCTCAGCGATCAACATCGCCATTTGCAAACGACCTTAGTGCCGGGCCTACTCCGGGCCGTGTTAGAAAACCGTCGCCGCAGCGATTTCGGCTCGCGCCTATTTGAGTGTGGTCGTGGTTACTTCCTCTTTGGCGCCGATAAATCTGGGCTCGATCCAGCGTTTAAGGCATTGGCCCGCCCTGGACGGCATTATTCGCCACGCGCAAAGAGTGAGTCCGAGCGTCCAGTTGAACGGCAGTGGCTGGCAGCTGTTTTAGACCAGCCTCATCTGGAAAAAACTTGGCAAAATCCGGCGGTCAGTACCAGCTTCTTCCACGGCAAGGCTACCCTATTGGGGCTCTTGCGTGATTTTGGCTTGGCAGAGATGGCGCAGTGGGCTGCCATTAATCCCGACCATTATCCGTTCCTTCACCCCGGAGCGGCTGCCACAGTCACTCTAGCTGGCAAGGTAGCTGGCTACGTTGGGGAACTACACCCGGCGGCGGCGGCGTCCCTAGATCTGCTTGGGACTGACGGCGCACCGGTGGTGCTTGAGGTCGATCTTGAAGTCATTTTTGACGCTCAAATGAAAACCCAGCGCTCCAGCGTGAGTGTTAAGAGATTTCCGGCCATCACTCGTGACGTGGCCTTCCTCTTGCCAAAAGGCAAGACGCATGCGGATGTGCTAGCAGCGATTAAGGGCTTCAAACGTCGCCAGTACCTGAGCAGTACGGACCTATTTGACGTCTACGTTGGTGACAAGCTGCCAACCGGCATGAAGAGCATGGCTTACCGCTTTGCCTTCCAGTCACCAGATCGCACCTTGACCGATCAGGAAGTCGAGCCTGAACTCCAAGCTCTCACCGCGTGGCTCAACCAAACACTTGAGGCTGCTCAAAGATGAGAAAGTGCGGGCTCGCTTCTAATCAAGAGGCGGGCCTCGCATTGCTCACATTGAGCATCCAGCGGCCAGTGAGCATCGCGACCTGCGAGATTCACTGGTGAGCCGCAATCTGGGCAGGCGCCCCCACCTGATACCACGTCAACCGCTCCCGCTGTGATTTTAAAGACGGTAATGCCGACTATGGGTCCAAGCAGGACTAGCAGTGGCACGGCTATGAAGTGAACCAGCGGTATCGGCAGCATCATAACGGCCGCTCCCCAACTCACGCCCCAAATAGTTAAGCCCTTACGCCTTGCCACGGCACGCGGAACACTGCGGAGGACCACTGTGCCTTGATTCGCGCCTTTTGCTGACTCAATTTGGATCGCTAAAGTCTGATCTATCTTCATGGATCGAAGTTAAACGCCAGATTAGCTGATTGCAAGGGATTGCCGTTCTGCTTCCACTGAAATTTCAGGTTATTTAAACCTGGCAGAGGGCTTAGGGGCACCACTAGTTCTTCTCCTCCAGTCGTAGTGACCGGCGTCAAATCCTGACCATTGAGGTTGACGACTAGCTCGAGTCCCGCGCTAGCCAAGGGGCCCCGACGCTCCAGGCGTAGACTGATCGGTTTACCGCCAAAGGCCGCGCCGCTCTTCATGCCGTCTAGGGTGACACTGAAGTTTGGAAGTTCACCCCAAGCATTGGACTGAGTAGGCCGTTTGATGTCTGTGGGCGGATTATTTGGATCGGCGCCTATGGATTCGGCCCAAAGCCCAATCACACTCTTAGCATCTAAGTGCGGATTGCCTAGATGACGGCTCCCGTTTGAGGGTACGGGTTCAAAGGCTACCCAAACAAAGTTGGGATGTTGCATAATACTGTTGCCAGTCCACTCTCCACCCACAATATTGCCGACGGCATCTAGCTCAAGCACGTAAGTTAAATCTACCGTTCCCTGCTGTCTACTTTGCAGCACTTCATTTGACATGGCTTCGACGATATAGAGTTGAGTACGAACCTTGACGAATTTGACAGCTGCGGGATTGAAAACGTATTTGCTACCGCCGGTGATAGCTCGAGTCGCTTCTTGTTCATTGACGACATCTTTACTCAACACTTTATAACCAATTACTGGGTAGTTCCAAACTTGATCACCTGGATAAGTATCGATGATCACAACATGCTTCATCGCACCAATCCAATTACCTATCGTCGCATGCAAAGTCCCTGGATTCACCCCTTGGCATGCATCCATAATGGTCGGATCGGGGCGCGTCTCTGGCCTCGATGGAGCAGCTTTGTCGCATCGTGACCCACCAAGAAATTGGTAGTCCGCACTCATGTGCAGCTCAGTCATCAGCGCTTTGATATCTTTTGGTGTGAAGGTCACGCCGTTGCGGACCACATTTTTGCTTGGCTCAGTCGGGTGTCTTTGACCAAAGGCAGCTAGACCGTTGCAATGCCCAGCCCAACCCACGTTCGAGCTGTGTTTTTCCTGTTCCCAAGCGCTTGCCTTATTGGCTCCACCATTGAAAACTTTATCGTATTTAGTTAGCGCTGACTCACCGCTAGAGCGCACGTTGGTGCCACCGGCAGTCTCCGGATACCAAGAACCGGTCCACGGTTTTTTGTCGTCCGGCACCGAGCCTTCCATAGGCAAAGAATCGAGGGTCAGCGTGAAGTATCCGTTCCACAACTGAAAGAAGAAAGAGTTGTTTTGCATCAACTCCATCGGGTCTGCTGCACCCAGTGTGGGGCCGCTACGGAAAGCGACCTCCTCAGTACGGCGGGCAATATCGTCCGGTACCTCTTTACATGCCGACGCGGCAATAATTACCAACAAGCCGATAGCACTAGCTAGTTGTCGAAGCTGCAACGTCATGCGGGACCTCATCTTTTGATCTTACTAATTATAAACCGGTCCACTGCAGGGATGATACCTGACCACGGAATCTCCCTAGTGTCAGGAACTTCAACAAGAAAACGGTAAAGTTTACATGTTTAGACCAGATTCTGTGACGGCATCCCCATATTTTAAACGATAATTCCAACAACTTACCGATTTAAATCCTAATTGGCCCAGCCTTTGCACTATTGCCAACACGAGCCACCCAGGCTCGAACCAGTAACTGTGACTCACTTTTGTACCTGTAGCTGTTTTTACTGAAGCGGAACCTCAATTCGGACGTTGGAGATGCCATCATGTTAGACACCATCAAAGTTTTCTCGGTCGTATCAGCCTCGATTGCCCTTGCAGTTACCTTAACTGCCTGCTCTGAAAAAGTTGGCAATAAAATCATCAAGCCTTTCCCGGCACTACTCACTGATCCAGCAGGCGCACCAGCAAACGGCGCTGCTCCTGCTCCGAATGGTGCTGTTCCTAATCCCAGCGCTTTACCTCCACCCGCTAATCAACCACCCATTTACGGACCCGGAGCCGGTGGAGTCGGTGGCGGTGTCAACGGTGTTGGCAATATTCCAGCTGCCCCAGGTGGTGTTGCAGGTGGTGGCGCCGGCGCCGGCGGTCCTCCACTCGAATGCGGTGTTAATGCCTACTGTGACAAAGGTGGCGGACAAGTCATGTGGCCTGCTGGCATCAACGGTGGCTACTATGGCCCCGGCATTATCGGCTCCTGCATGGCTGCACTTCCTGGTATCGGCATCAATCCCGCTGGCCCATTCCAAATCGCTGTCCGCGAAATCAACAACCTCAGTGTTCTGACAGGCGGCATCATCACCGATATGTCCAAAGGTCCGACACTAGTCATCATCAACATGATGAACTTCCTCGGCGTCGTTGAGATGGCGCTACTCAATCCTATGGGCCTTTACTGCATCAACGGCCTTTCGGTACTACAACAAGTCAATGTGACGACTTGTGGTCAATCAAACGTAGCGTTCGGCAACGGTATCCAAGTGCTCTCTGGCAACAATCTAAACATCATTCCTTGTCTCTAAGATTAGATTCTCTCTTAGCAATAGTTACTAAGTCTCCCAATGGTCCTGTGGGCAGCTGCACTGAGTGCTAGCTGCCCATGTTTTTTGTTTGGCGCTGATCACTGCGGGAAGTACATGTAGCTGATGCGAGCTCCGTTTACGTAGCAGGTGTTGCTATATGTTAAACCCATAAGTGACAATTTGTGAGTTCCTGCAGTGACCTTGGCATATCCGGTAAAGACAAGATTCTCCCACACTGTCGAGTAGGTGTGCGCCCAACCGTAGCAGGCCGTGTCTGTGGCAGTACAAGGATAAGCAAGAGAAACATCATCGATGCCTACTGATACATAACATGCACTGCTGGTCACCTCCCAGTGACCTCCGAGAGTCACCTGAATAATCGAATCTTGTGGGACAGTGATATTACCGGACCAAAAGGTACCGGTGACATTGCCACTGCCACCGATAGAATAAGACCAGTTTGGTGGCTGCACGTAACCTATCCCTGTCTTTGTGCCAAAGTACTTGCCGGATACTTTTAAGTCACCCGCTACGTCAAGAGTAGCAGTTGGTGCGGCGGAACCGACGCCAACATTGCCGGTGGAGGCTGCCACAGTGATTCCAGTTGAGTTATTGTATCCGCCGGAAGCCTGAAGTTTCAGAGCTCCAGCGTCGTTGCGGATGGTGGCTGTATTGGCGCCACCATCGTTGCTTCTCCCTGATGAATTGAGAAAAGCGATAAATGAGTTAGCGCCGTCGTTGTTCAGTCTGAGCGCTGCGAGGGCATTGGCACTGCCACTGGCATTTTGAACTGTGGCACTAACTTCCCAGTTACTATTGTTGGATACATGCAACTGGGTGGCAGGGGCAGTCGTGCCTATGCCGACGTTGCCGGATCCTGAGATACGCATACGTTCCGCAAGGGAGCCACTGGCGCGGGAATAAAATCGCAATCCACCGGTTCCACCTGCGGCTGATGTTTCATATTGCGACGCAACGCGCCCTACAGTATGGCCTTGGTCGGCGATTCTAAAATCCAGATCGATCCGGCTTAAATCAGCAGTATTGTTGTCATTCGAGCTCAACACCAAGTGTCCGCTGGCGGCAGTGTTGAAGATTTCGCCTCTAGATGTAGGTGTCGTGGTCCCAATCCCGACGTTGCCGTTGGTATTGATACGCATACTCTCTGCCCAAGATGTCACACCTGTTCGACGTCCAAC